>JBEVNE010000060.1:0-18619 GCA_040508275.1 Duganella sp. | reverse complement strand
GATGGCTTCCTTGGCGTCGCCGACGCTTTTTTGCAGTTTGCCTTCAGCCTGTTTGTTCAGGCCCTTGGCTTGCTGCTCCGAGCTGCCGACCACTTTACCGGCGCCTTCCTGAATTTTGCCGCCGATTTCTTTCGCTTTACCTTTGACCTGGTCCTTGTTCATGATGCTCTCCTTGGTGAGTGATGAAGCTACCGGACACACAGCGTTGTGTGCATGGATTCCACTATAGGCCGCTTGCTGCCGGGCTTCTGTGCGCTTGCCAACCCAAATGTAAAACCGTACACGGCAGAAAAGATACGGTCGCTATCAAATATCTTCTGTCAGCGGGGGAATCGCTATATAGTTAACACATAGCAACGCGACCATTAACAAGGAGATCACCTATGAAACTTGATGCACTGTTCCAGAATCCCACTGCGTTGCCTACCGCCCCCAAGGTTGTCGAAGAACTCATCAGCAGTTTTGACAAAGCCAGCGTCTCGACCGAAGAAATCGCCAAAAAATTGTCGACCGACCCTGTGCTCAGCGCCAAGCTGCTGCGTCTGGCCAATTCGGCCTACTACCACGTGTCGCGCAGCATCGGTACGGTGGAAGATGCGGTGCTGATGCTCGGTTTCGTCACGGTGCGCACGCTGGTCATCAGTTCCGGCCTGGTCAGCGGTTTCAAGACCGTGCCCGGTCTCGATCTCAAACAATTCTGGCGCTACAGCCTGCACACGGCCGTGTCGGCCAAGTGGATTGCCAAGAAAACCAAGGAAAACACCGACCTGGCCTTTACCATTGGCATGATGCACGCGATCGGCCAACTGGTCATCCATTCGGCCATGCCGGAACAGGCGATGGCGCTCGATAAGGTCGCAGGCCCGATGGATGCGCGCCGCCTCGATTCCGAGCAGGCATCGTTTGGCTATACGTTTGCCGACGTTGGCGCGGAACTGGCCAAGCGCTGGAAGTTCCCGGCAGCGTTCTCGGAAACCATTTCCGCCTTCCCTGCGCCACATGTCGATGGCGAACTCAATCGCCTGGCCGCCGTGGTGTCGCTGGCCGCCTGGCGCGCCCGCGTTGAGCAGGCCGGCCTGTCGGACGAGGAAATCGCCGCCTGCTACCCGACCGAACTGGCCGACGAACTGGGCCTGGACGACAACGCCCTGATCGACGACATGCCGCCACCGGACGAACTGAGCGCCGGCCTGGAAGAACTCGTGAAATAACTGTATTAAAGTAGCAACTCTTTACCGGTAAGCTGCCTGATTTCGGTCAGGCAGCTTTTTTTTTTCGCTTTTTTCAAATTATTTTCGATTTATTTTCAAATCACCCTAAAGTTCCCGTTTAAGCAGACGTTAATCAAGACATGCGGTAATCCGTTTCGATGTCGTTAATTGCCTGGGTGAGCACATGAACAGTTCCGAAGTCCTCTCGATGTATGAAAATATTGCCGGTTTGAGCACGCAAATGGCTGCTGCCGCGCGCATGGGCGACTGGGACGGCGTAGGCAAACTGGAAACCCAATGCACCAGCGCTGCACGCGCCACCGCAACCGGCGTTACTCCTCTGGCGGGCGCCCCGCGCCAGCGCAAGATCGACCTGCTCAAGCAAATCCTGGCCAATGACCGCGAAATCCGCGATCTGGCCGATCCATGGATGAACACGATTCCGGGCATGGCGCGGCAGTAAGCCGGGCTGGCCGCCAGGATCAAGCGCCCTGCGGGGCGCTTTTTTTATGCCCCACGCAAACCTGTGCAGGGATCAACATCCCCCACGGAACCAGGCATCAAATCTGCGCAGCCGGCTCGGCATGGGATTTAGGCGACGGCACTTCCTGGAATTCATCAGCTGCCGCCTCTGCTGCGGTTTTTTTTCGACGGAAACCTTGCCAGATCTTCAGCGGAATGGCGCCTGATTTTTTGCGGCGCCAGTAGTAGGCAGCGCCTGCGGCAGCCAGCAGCGCCGCGACGATACCGCCGGCGATCAGCGGCGTCAAACTGCCAGCCTCCTCGGCAGGCTTTTCCTTTTTGTATTTCAGCTTGGGCAACACGCGGCGCTGTTGCAGCGGCGGCGTGTCGGCTGCTGGCTGCGCTGGTCCTGCGGACGCTGCCTCCGTACTCACCGTCGCGGCCGCAACCTCTGGCTTGGCGACAGCCGCTGCTGCTGCATCCAGCTTGCCGGCGGCAGCAGATGCTGCCGAAGCGACAGCCGGAATCGTCGCGGCTGCAGCGGCGGCAGGCATGGTCGCTGCCTGGGCGGTGCCCGGTCCGGCGTTCTTTTCCACCGCTGCTGGAGCTGGAGCTGGAGGCGGGGCTGTAACGGGAGCCGAGGGTGTCGCTGCCCCTGCCTCGGGTGCCGCTACAGCCGCACTACCCGCACTCAGCGCTCCCTGTAATTTCTTGAGTTTGCCTTCCAGTTCCACCAGCTTGTTCGACAACGCCTGGCTTTGCACATCGAGCGCCTTGCATTCGCTGGCGCTGGCGCCCGAGGGCGCGCAGGCCGCCGGTGCACTGGCGCGCTTGACGGCTGGCGGCAATGGCAAGGGCGGCATGGGCAACAGCGCCTGCGCCACCGGTACTGGCGGCGCCGGGCTGGCGCTGGCCAGCTTGCCGGCCTTGTCAGTTTTCTCTGCTTTCTCCGCTTTCTCCGCCTTGTCTGACTTTTCCGCCTTGCCAGCCACCGCAGGCGCCACCGCTTCCGGCTTGCGCGTCACTGCCTCTGCCGCTATCTGCGCGGGCGCTGCGGCCGGCCGGCTGGGCGTACTTGCGCCACGCGTGGTTCCGAGTGCTTCATTGATACGCCCCGGGATATCGCGCACCGCCACCAGCCCGGACGCCCGGCTTTGGGCAGCAGCATTCTGGGCTGCCGCAGCCTTGATGGCCCCCGGCGTGCCAATTTCCGACTCGTGCACGGAAGGCAGCGGCGCCGGCCGCGTGCGGTCGCGCAGTGGACGGGCGCTGGCTGCAGCAGGCGCCGCTGGCGTACTGGCCAGCGTGGCGGCGGGCGCCGGCTGTGCCGGAGCAGGCAACGGTGCTGGCGGTGGTGGTGGCGCGGGATTCGGATCAGGCTGCAGCCAGACAGTCGCCAGCCGCACATCCTGGCGGCCGGCCGCGCTGAACTCCACGTAGACATGGACGAAGTCGGCATTGATGGCGCCCGCAGTCGTGACATGCAAAAACGCTTTATTGTCGCGCCGGACCACCGACATGCGCACCGACGACAAGGCCGGATTCATCGTGATACTGGCGCCGCGATACACATCGGGACGCGCCAGCCGCACTTGCAGCGAGCCCGCTTCCTCGGGTGTCAGCGACACCAGCTCGATATCGGCCGCCAGCGGCTGGCCAAGATAAGAACGCACCGCCACATCGCCCAGTTCGGCCGCCTGCGCAACCGGCGCCAGCAGGGCGGCGCAGGTCAGGAGACGCAACAAATGGCAGGTGGCAGAACGGTACATGGTCGGTGGATAATAGTTTTTACAGTGCCTTATTACATTAACGGCCGGAAATTCGAATTTTGTAGCCCTCGGTTAATTTTTCCAATCTGCGATACACTGGAAGATCAGCATCAAATGCGAATGATTTTCATTTCATCAAAGGACAACCATGAGTACCCGTAGCGAACGTGACAGCTTTGGCCCCATCGATGTACCCGACGAACAACTGTGGGGCGCGCAGACCCAGCGCTCGCTGGAACACTTCCACATCTCCACCGAGCGCATGCCGCCGGAGCTGATTCACGCGCTGGCCAGCGTCAAGCGCGCCGCTGCGCGCGTCAACTTCGACCTTGGCCTGCTGGAAGAGCGTAAAGCCACGGCCATTACCCAGGCCGCCGACGAAGTGCTGGCCAACCGCCACACCAGCGAGTTTCCGCTGGCCGTGTGGCAAACGGGTTCCGGCACCCAGTCCAATATGAATATGAACGAAGTGCTGGCCAATCGCGGTTCCGAGCTGCTCGGTGGCGTGCGTGGCGAAGCGCGTTTGCTGCACCCCAACGACGACGTCAACAAGGGCCAGTCGTCGAACGACATTTTCCCGACCGCCATCCACGTGGCCGTGGCCCAGGCGCTGGCCCATAACGTGCTGCCAGGCTTGCGCCAGCTGCGCGCCAGCCTGCATGCCAAGGCGCAGGCGTTTGCTGACATCGTCAAGATCGGCCGCACCCATTTGCAGGATGCCACGCCGCTGACGCTGGGCCAGGAGTTTTCCGGCTATGTGGCTCACCTCGATTTTGCCGAGCAGGCCATCAACACCGCCCTGCCCGGTGTGCTGCAACTGGCAGCTGGCGGCACGGCGGTCGGCACCGGGCTCAATGCCCATCCTGAATACGCGGTGCGCATCGCCGCCGAACTCGAACAGGCGCTGGCCCTGCCCTTCCGCACGGCAGACAATAAATTTGCCGCACTGGCCGGCCACGATGCACTGCTGTCGGCGCACGGTGCACTGAAAACGCTGGCCGCAGCACTGATGAAAATCGCCAACGACGTACGCTGGATGGCTTCCGGTCCGCGCTCGGGCCTGGGCGAAATCACCATTCCGGAAAACGAACCGGGCAGCTCCATCATGCCGGGCAAGGTCAATCCTACCCAGTGCGAAGCGCTCACCATGCTATGCGCCCAGGTGTTCGGCAACGACGTCGCCATCACCGTGGGCGGCGCCTCGGGCAATTTCGAACTCAATGTCTTCAAGCCGCTGATCGCCCATAATTTCCTGCAAAGCGCGCGCCTGCTGGCCGACGGCATGCGCAGCTTTGAAGAACATTGCGTACATGGCATTGAGCCGGCGCTGGACCGCATTGAAGAATTGATGTCGCGTTCGCTGATGCTGGTGACGGCACTGGCGCCGCACATCGGCTACGACAAGGCAGCGTCGATCGCCAAGAAGGCCCAGCACGAAGGCACCACGCTCGAACAGGCCGCGCTGGCGCTCGGCTATGTGACGGCAGAACAGTTCAAGCAGTGGATCGTGCCGCTGGACATGACCCGCCCAGGCGCCAAGGGTTGAACAAGTTCCTTAGAAACCGTAGGAGTAGCGGATGCCGGTCAGCAAGTCTGGCCGGGCGTTCGCATCATGGCCGGGATTGACGCGTAACATCACCGCAGCGGTGAGCTTGCCGCCCTTGCCATCCTTGTGCTTGCCCATCATGGTCGTGTAGCCCAGTTCCAGGTCGCGTTCCACGGCGGTCGGCTGCAGGTTGAGCGTGGCAACGCCAAACGCCTGGCCGGCCACATAGCTCGAATACGGTGCGCCGCTATTACCCTGGGCGGCGCCTGTGCGCACCCTGGCCGGTACCGACACGGTCAAGGCGATGCGGTCGTGGCTGTCAAAAATCTGCCGCGTGCTCCAGCCCACGCTAAAGGCCACCGTCCGCAACGACGACACCTGCGCCATCAGGCTGTCGGGCGTGCCGTAGCCCTCGGTCTTGCCGTAGGAAGCCATGGCCAGCAGCGAACTGCGCGGCGTCAGCGCGTAGCCCATCGACAGCGAGGTAAATGCCGTGGTCGGCCGCGCCCGTAGCGCCAGCGCCGTGTTGCGCTCGGCGGCAGGGCCGGATTCGCGCAGCAGGCCGATGGTCACCACGCCGATGGCCCGGCCCATTTTCTTTTCAAACTCTGCACTGCTCAGGTAGCGCCGGCTGCGCTCATTGATCAGCGGGCCAAGCGGGTCGAGCAGGGTCAAGGTGTCGGGCAAGGCGCCGAAGTGCAGGCGCGGGGCGCCGGCAAAGGCCGTGTAACGCTGGGCGCCGTCGCTTTGCAGCTGCTCGGCCAACGCCGACTGGCGGTCGGCCGCCTCGAACAGCAGGGCCGAAGCAGGACGCTTTTCAAACCACGCAAAGGCTTGCTGCCCCTGAGGTTCGGCTGCGGCGGCACTGCCCGCCAACAGCGCTGCAGCTGCAGCTGTCTGAATTGTGATTGCCGTTGAACGTCTGTTCATGATGCCACCCGTTGGGTCGGAACATTGCTCAAAAATGCAGCACTTGATTCAGCATAGCACCTTTTTTCTTACTGGCAAATGCTGCCTCACACGGTAAACTGCGTACCTGTAGGAATGCCGCTACACTAGTAAAGCTTTTAGGGTGCCTCGAAAAACCGCGCAGTAATTTTGTCGAGGTGCCCTTAACATCGTATTAAAAGGAAGACCATGCAGAAAGTCAGTTTTGAATTGAACGGGGAATTTGTGGAACTCAACCAGTTGCTCAAGCTGGTCGGGCTGTGCGACAGCGGCGGCGCCGGCAAGGCGCTGGTGGCCAGCGGTGCAGTCAAGGTCGATGGCAAGCAGGAATTGCGCAAAACCGCCAAAATCCGCGCCGGTCAGCGCGTGACGCTGGGTGACGTTAACATCAGCATCGAGGCAGTGTAATATATCTTGCATTTCAGCAATATAGAACTATGCTGGAAACGCAGCCTCAACCTTGCTGCAACCGGGCCGGCGTCCTTGATGCTGCGCAAACCAGCACGCGAACCCAGCTTTATATTGTTGGGATAGCATGCTGATCGGCTTTTTCAACCAGTTTATTGCACCCAGGGGGACGTCATGGATGCGCAGGAACCAACTATCCCGACCCAGGAACGTCTGCTCGGCGATTTGCGTGAAGTCATCGAAAACGCTGAAGAGTTACTGAAAAACACCAATCAGTACCACGGCTCCCTGTACCAGGCTGCCCGCGCCAAGCTGGCCCAGGCGCTGCACGCCGCCACCGAAGAACTGGCCCGGTTTGAAGACGCCCACATCGGCCGCATGATGGAACTCACCGCCAGGGCCAATCAGTTGCACCGCGACCTGACCGGCGAAGCCAAAATCCTGCGCGCCTTTCATCCCGAAGGATGAAGCGCCCTGCCCGCGCATTCAGTCGATTGCAGTCATTAACTGCAAATCCAGCCACAGCCGCAGGTTGGCTGCCATATCAAAGTCCTCCTCCACTGCAAAAGCAGCGTCCAGCGCGGCGCCGACTGTAGCGTGCTCGCCAGCATGCAACAGCGCCAGTGCTGCGTGGCCGCCCACATTCAGCGGCGCCACCTGCACACGCCAGCCGGGCCGCGCCACCACGCCATATTCATCACACGCCATCGCCGCCGGAAAATCGACGCCGCTGTCCGGCTGATGCGCCAGCCACAGCGTGACCACTGCCCAGCCGGACTGAAACGGCGTGCAGGCAGGCTGCAGCAACGGGCGCGCCGCTTCCAGCTGTTCCGGCCCCAGCGCGGCCAGCGCCTGCGCCGTCAACGGCGGGTTGACTGCCGCATAGTGAGCGCGGTGCACAGCCCATTCGAGACGCGCCATGTCTGGCAGATAAGGCAAGTCGTCCACATGGGGAAACTGCGCCAGGAAAGCGGCAAAGCGGTCGCCAAAATGGTGGAGGTCGGGATTGTCCGACGGGTATGCCTGGCCATAGGCACGCACCAGCCCGCCCATGAAGTCTTCACCGACCAGCGCGTTGATGACCGGATAGGCGGCGCTGAGCGCCTTGTGCCAGCTCGCTGCCTGGTTGCCGCGATACAGCGCCAGCCGGTGGGCATTGTGCGGATGCGGGCGCCACTGCGCCAAAGCCGGCTCCGCGGCCGCGACGTCGAACAGGGCGTTGGCGAACAGTTGCTGGCCCGTCGCCAGGGGTGCCGGATCGGCATCCCTGCCCTGTACGCGGACGGTGATGGGTGCCTGCGTGTGCGCTGCGGCGCTGTAGCGGCATTGCAAGGCTGATGCTTTATCGGCTTCGGCCAGCAACACGCCGAGCGGCGGAATGTCGGTATCCCATTCGATCAGCGTGGGCACGGCGCCAAAGCGGTCCAATGCTGTCTGGTATAACTGCCAGACCGGCTCTGCCACCGCCGCACCATGGTGGTCGATCAGCGCCTGCGGCGTCACCAGGTGGCCGCCCAGGTGCAGCTCACCGACGGTAGCTGGATCGATGGCGGCCAGCGCCGCCAGCGCGTCCTCGCCGTGATTGCACTGGTTGACATACAGGTTGTTGATATCGACCAGCAGGCCGCAACCGGTGCGCGCCGCCAGCGCAGCGAGAAATTGCGCCTCGCTCATGGCGTCGTCAGCAAAGCGCGCGTGGGTCGAGACGTTTTCCAGCAGCAGTTGGCGCTGGAGTACGTCCTGCACCTGCTGGATGCGCGCACACAGCAGCTCAAACATGGCCTGGTTCAGCGTTACGGGCAACAAATCGTTCAGCTGGCGGCCAGCGACCGCGCCCCAGCATAGATGTTCAGAGACAAGAAACGGTTGAGCGCGCGCCACCAGCCGACGCACCCGTTCCAGGTGCGGGAGGGAAAAGCCGTGTGCCGATCCCAGCCCCAGCCCTACGCCATGCAGGCTGAGCGGATAATCGCGACGCAACTGTTCCAGCACATGCCAGTCCCAGCCAGCCTGATCCAGGTAATTTTCAGTATGGACTTCGAGCCAGCCCACGCGCGGACGCTGCGCCAGGAACTCGCGGTAGTGCGGTGCTCTCAAGCCAACGCCAACGCCAACGCCAGGGTGGCGCGCAGATGGCGACAACGGCAACGTGCTCGCTGCCGTCAAGCTTATTTGGCAGGCGCCGTGGTTTTGCCGCCGGCTTTTTCGCAAGTGCCCTTGGGAACGTACTTCCATTCGGTCGGCAGATTATCCGCCTTGGCCTGGCCGGCGCAGGAGTGCGAACCGTCCGCTGCAGCGCAATCGTTTTGCCCGGCCTTGGCCACGCCGTAGCATTTTTCCTTGTCGCCGCTAGCGGTTTCCATGGGAGCGGCCGTGGTGTTGACGGCGGTAGCGCAGACGGAGGCCAGGGCGGCGGCGATCAGGGCGTGGCGTTTATTCATGGGCTTGCGAAGTTATCAGGCAGTGGTGTTGATGGTGTTGCCCAAGTGCGCAGGCAGGCGCGGCGACGATGGCACGGGTGGAATTGCTTCGATCAGTGCATTGGCGCTGGAGGCCTGGATATCCTGGGCTTTCTTGAGTACGGCGATACCGACAGCTTGTTTGTTGCCTGTTTCCGCGATGGTAGTAGCGGCTTGAGCAATGCTGGAAACGTCCATGTTATCCTCCATTAAGGCGTATCCTTCTTTAACGGCCGCTGTCGCGAGAAACTTTAGGCCGCCACAGAAGTTTTTTGACGTCTTTTTTCGATATGTCCGAGCATCCAGTCTAGCACTTCCAGCGGCGCGTTCAAATCCAGCCATGCCGTACTGTGCGACAACTCGGTCGGCCGCGGCAAGTCGGACGCTACCGCCAGCACATGCGGATCGTGCGGATACAGGGGTTCACGCCCCTGGTCGCGGCGGTACACTTCCAGCTTGTCAATCGGATATTGTTTAAACCCTTCCAGCAGCGTCAGGTCGGCTGGCGACAGCCGCGCCAGTTGCTCCTCGAGCGAGGGCTCGGGCGCTCCGCGCAATTCGTGCACGATGGCAAAACGAAACGGCGACGCCACCATGACCTCGGCGGCGCCCGCCATGCGCAGGCGGGCGCTATCCTTGCCGGCCGGCTCCAGTTCCAGGTCATGATGGCTGTGCTTGATGACATTGACCTTGATGCCGCGTTCGGCCAACAGCCCGATCACCACTTCCAGCAGCGTGGTCTTGCCGCTGCCCGAGGTGCCAATGACGCCCAGCACATTGCGCAGTTGCGCGGAACCCAATATTTGCATGACTGACTCTCCTGCTGATTGCTTTAATTATGCTGATTAATACGGTACGCGGTAGCGGTACCCCTTGAAGTTGAAGACGGCTTCCTTGGGGTTGAGCTTTTCCAGCAGCAGGCCCGGCGCCACCTCCTCGCCTTCACGGCGCAGGATCTTATCGACCAGCAACAGGCGGTCGGCGGCATTTTTCGAGTAGATATAGCCGCCCACCACCACTGGCGGGATCGACCGCTGTATCGGTTCCGGCAATTCGCGCAGGTTGAGCACAGGTTCTACCGAGGTGGCCGTGGCGGCTGGCGCAGCGGCGGCCGGCAATACTGCAGGCGCCGGTGCAGCAGGGGCTGGCGCGGTTGTTGTGGTAGCCACGGGCGGCGGCAGTGCCGCTACCGGCGCCGGCAATGGCAGGGGCGCTCGCGCTGCTTCCGGCGCGCTCATGGACGGTTCAGGTTGCAGCGCCGCCGGTGCTGCCGCCAGCACGGCGGCAGGCGACTCGCTGGGCGATGCGGCGGGCGACGATGCCGGCGATGCAGCCGGACGCCAGAGCAGCACCGCCAGCACGGCAAGCGCCGCCGCCATGGCGCCCAAGGCGGCCACCATCAGCCAGGTATTTTTTTTAACGCCCTGCTGCGCCTGCGTACCCGCGCGCAAGGTCGGCGCGTGCAGCGTCGGTGCATTGCCAAGCTGGCGTTCTGCCTGCGCCTTTTTCAGCGCTTCGAGGATGTAAGACATATTATTTCCCTGCCCCAGCGCCCGCCAGCAAGCGCGGCTCTTGCACGCCACCCAACTGGTACAGCCGGATAAAAGTTTTCGGACCGGCCACGCCATCGGCCTTGAGCTGGTGCGCCGCCTGGAATTCGACCAGGCGCTTGCGCAGCGTGGCGCCGAGCGCCTGGTTGTCGGGCGGCGCCGGCTGCTCGGCCATTTGCGCCAGCCGCCGCGCCAGCCAGTCAACGTCGGCACCGCGATCGCCGCTGCTCACCTGGTCGCGCCAGTTGCGCGGCGCCCGCCAGTAAGTGCTGAACTCGCCCTCAAAACGGGCCGACAGCGCTTCCAGGCTGATCTGCTCGGGCTGGCTGCCGGGCGCGGTAATGGTGGCGCTGCGCGCGTCCAGCGCGGTCAGCAGCACGTAGCGCGGGCCGGCAGCATCGCCATCCAGCGCCAGCACGGCCGGACGGTCCAGTTGGCGCAGCTCGTCGATGCCGCCTTTGGTGTGCAGGCAGCGCAGGTTCAGGTTCGCTGCGGCGGCGCATGGTTCGTCGCCGTTCAGCGTCAGGCCCCACAGGCCGGCCAGCTGGCGCAGCGCGGCCGTCTTGCTGCTGGCGACCGAAGCTGCCGCGGCTTGCGGTTGCGCGGCGGCGGCCCTGGCAACCACGGCGGCGGCAGGCGGTGCTGGAGCAGCAGGAACCGCAGCAAGGGCTGAAGCAGGAGCAGGAGTCGCGGAAGCAAGCGCGGCAGCGGATGCAGGCGCCTGACGCGTATCGCCACCAGCACCGGTCAACTGCCAGGCCAGCGCCGTCAGCAGCACGCCGCCGGCCACACCGGCAGCCACCAGCGGCCAGCGCGCACCCGCCGCTACGCCCTGCCAACTGCCCTGCCCGGCCAGCGCTTCCGGCCCCGTAAACACTTCAGAGGCCGCGCGGCGGATAATCGTGCGCGTGACCTGCGGCTGATTTTCCACGTAGGCGCCCAGCAGTGCGCGGTCGCACAGCAGGTTGATACGGCGCGGCACACCCTTGCTGAGCTTGTGGATCAGTCCCGCCAGGCGACGGGGGAACGGCGCAATCGCCGCCGCCCCGGCCACTGCCAGCCGATGTTCAATGTAGGCCGCCGTTTCCGCTTCCGACAAGGAGCCGAGGTGATAGCGGGCAATCACGCGCTGCGCCAGCTGTTCCAGCTCGGGCCGCGCCAGCATGGTGCGCAACTCGGGCTGGCCGATCAGAATAATCTGCAGCAGCTTGCGTTCGCTGGTTTCCAGGTTGGTCAGCAGGCGCAGCTGCTCGAGTACCTCGGCCGACAGGTTTTGCGCCTCGTCGATGATCAGCACATTGTTCTTGGCCTGGGCATGGCTGGCCAGCAGGTAAGCGTTGATCGCATCGACATAGCCCTTGACGCTGACCGCCCCCGCCCCCTGCGGCGGCAGTTCGATGCCGAACTCGTCGCAAATGGTCAGCAACAGTTCTTCCACCGACAGCTTGGGATTGAAAATGTAGCCAAGCTTGCAGTTCTCGGGGATCTGCTCCATGAAACAGCGGCACACGGTGGTCTTGCCCGCGCCAATTTCGCCGGTCAGCAACACAAAGCCGCCGCCGCTGCCGATGCCATATAACAGGTGGGCCAGCGCTTCGCGGTGGCGTTCGCTCATGAACAGGTAGCGCGGATCGGGCGCAATGGAGAACGGCGATTGTTTCAGGTTGAAATATTGCGTGTACATGAAAACCTTGAGAGTGCGCGTACCCTATTTTAGCCGTTGTCGCACCGGGGGCGGCTGCACCGGCGGTAAGGGCTTGTACTTGGCGCAGTAGATCTTGGACTTGGTGTCGAAATACACGATGCGGCTGGCAGGCTTGGCCTCGCGCACCGGATAGGCCGAGGTATCGATGCGCGTGTAATGCAGGCCGACCTGGGCGATGATGTTTTTATGCAGTTCCTCGGGCTTGGCCTCGGCCACGGCACCGACAAAAATATAGCTGCTGGTATCGTCGCTGACCATCACCTCGGAAATGTCGCTGCCCCACAGCGTGGCGCCCCTGGTGCGAAACCAGTAAGCGCCGCCCTCGTGCTTGTAGGCGGCGCCGAAGTGCTTGCGCAGGTAGTCGTAATAATAAAAATTATCGGTGTGATCGCGGCACAGCAAGCCATTACCGATAATGGTGCCAAAGGTGGTGGGCACCGATTGCGCGCTGGCCGCGCCGCTGGCCAGCATCAGCAGCAGCGCCGCCGGCACGGCGCAACGGCGGGAATAAAAAGAGAACATCACGGGTCAGGTTTTCGATAACCAGGCGCGGTTGGCGCTGATGCGTGCCTTGGCGGTATCGGGCAAGGCTTCGTAACAGCCCGGATACTGCTTGAGCGAGGCTTCGCGAATTTCCTTTTGCAAGCCGTTGATCAAAAAAATATACAGCACACCACCATCCTTGGTATTTTTGGTCCCCAGGTATCTGATCATATGCGTTCCTTATCCATGCAAGAGTGAACATGGCCAACATCATTACGGCTTCATTATGACATTATCGGCAGTGCGCGCGACAAATTGAATCGGTTGACGACAGTTTTGGCACCGCCTATAGTGCCCCCACCACGGCATATCCCCTCCCACAAGCATGATTGAATTCCTTATCGGTGTAGACGGCGGCGGCAGCGGCACCCGCGCCCGCCTGGCCCATCCCGATGGCCGCGAGCTCGGCCAGGGCGCCAGCGGCCCCTCCGCCCTCTCGCAGGGCATCCCTAACGCCTGGGCAGCAGTGGAAGCCGCAATTGCCGACGCCTTTGCCAACGCCGGCCTGGCGCCAGCGCCGCGCGCGGCCATGGGCCTGGGCCTGGGCCTGGCCGGGGTTCACCACCCGCAGTGGGCGGCAGCGTTTATCGCCGCCGATCCTGGCTACGGCCAACTGGCGCTGGCCTCGGACGGCCACACCACTGTGCTGGGCGCCCACCGGGGGCAAGCCGGCGCCATTATCGCGCTGGGCACCGGCAGCGTGGGCGAAGTGCGCCTGGCCGACGGCCGCCACGTCGAAGTGGGCGGCTGGGGCTTCCCGTCCGGCGATGAGGCCGGCGGCGCCTGGATCGGCCTGCACGCCGTCAATCACTTGCAGCACAGCCTGGACGGCCGCGTGCCGGCCAGCGCGTTTAGCAACGCCCTGGCGCTGGCCTGCGGCGCAGGCGGCCACTCGGATAGCAGTGGCGACACCGGCAGCCCAAATGGTGCAAATGGCGCTGTCCGCGCCCAAGTCCAGCAATGGCTGGCGCAGGCCAACCCGCCCCGCTACGCGCAACTGGCGCCGGTCGTGCTGCAACACGCGCCATCGAACCCGGCCGCGCACGCGATCGTGCTGGCGGCCGGCCAGCAGGAGCAGCGCATGGCC
This sequence comes from Duganella sp., assembly GCA_040508275.1. GTDB lineage: Bacteria > Pseudomonadota > Gammaproteobacteria > Burkholderiales > Burkholderiaceae_D > Rugamonas. Next base: position 4,931 of record JBEVNE010000060.1, on the reverse strand, counting down.
GATGCGCTCGACGCCAGCGGTGCGCTGCCGCTGGCCCTGTGCGGCGGCCTGGCCGCGCCGCTGCGCCCTTACCTGCCGGCCGCGCTGCTGAGCCGCCTGACGCCGCCGCACGGCGATTCGGCCGCCGGCGCACTGCACCTGATACGGGAACACAGCCGCGCACAGCCGCTGCCCTGATAAGCTACCCTGAAAACACCCGTGCCGCCCGGCCGGGCGCCACCCACACCGATCAACGAGTTTCCCCATGCGTGCTGCAATCCACGGCAATATCCTTACCCCGTCCGGCTGGCGCCATGGCCAGCTTGGTTTTGACGAGCGCATCGTCGCCATCGACGGCGCCAGTGTCGATCCCGCCGGCAATGGCGACGACTACATCGTGCCCGGCTTTATCGACCTGCACGTGCATGGCGGTGGCGGCAAGGACGTGATGGAAGGCGGCGACGCCATCCGCACCATCGCCGCCACCCACGCCCACCACGGCACCACCAGCCTGCTGGCCACTACCATGACGGCGCCGCCCGCCGACATCGAAGGCGCACTGGCCGCCATCGGCCAGGCCGTGGCGCAACGCGGCAAGGGCGAGGCGCGGGTGCTGGGGGCCCACCTGGAAGGGCCGTACATCAATCCCGGCAAGCTCGGCGCCCAGCCCGCCTATGCGCGCGCGGCCACGCTGGCCGAGGTGCAGCAGTTGGCAACCCTGGCGCCGCTGCGCCTGATCACGGTGGCGCCGGAAATCGATGGCCACCTGGCGCTGATCGCGGCCTTGGCCGCTGCCGGCATGCGCGTGCAGCTTGGCCATACCGACGGCAGCTACGAGCAGGGCAAGGCGGCGCTCGAACATGGCGCCCATGGCTTTACGCACCTGTTCAACGCCATGAGCGGCCTGCACCACCGCGCCCCCGGCATGGTCGGCGCAGCGCTGGCCCATGCGCAATATGCCGAACTGATTCCCGACCTGCTGCACGTGCACGCCGGCGCCATCCACACGGCGCTGCGCTGCATTCCCAAGCTGTTCTGCGTGACCGACTCCACCGCCGCCACCGGCATGCCGGACGGCGAGTACATGCTGGGCCGCCAGGTAGTCACCAAATGCATGGGCGGCGTACGCCTGGCCGACGGCACGCTGGCCGGCAGCACCCTGACCATGGACCAGGCGCTGCGCAACCTGGTCGGGCTGGGCCTCGACCTGGCCGACGCCTCGGCGCGCGTATCGACCTATGCCGCCGACTACCTGGGCCTGGCCGAGCGCGGCCGGCTGGCGCCTGGCGCCTGGGCAGACATTGTGGTACTGGACCGCGACCTGCGCCTGAAAGCCGTGTACCTCGAAGGAGAATTATTGTGACATCCCCCCAGGACTTGCCGGCGCTGCGCCAACTCGCTGGCAAGCTAATCATGATCCGCATCCCCGGCACCGAGCTCGATACCGCCACCGCCGATTTTTTACGCAACAACGGCATCCGCGCCGTCTGCCTGTTCCGCGCCAATATGCGCGGCCAGGCGCAACTGGCCCGCCTGACCGCCGACCTGCGCGCTGTCATGGGACCGCAGGCGCTGATCGCCATCGACCAGGAAGGCGGCGCCGTGGTGCGCGCCACCTGGGTGCCGGCGCCGCCATCGGCGATGGCGCTTGGCGCCGCCGACGACACCGAGCTGGCCTACCGCACCGGCGCTGCGGTGGCGCGCGCGGTCGGCGCGCTCGGCTTCAACTGGAATTTTGCCCCGGTACTGGACCTGAACAACAACGCCTACAATCCGGTGATCGCCGAGCGCTCGTTTGGCGCCGATCCCGAGCGCGCCGCCGCGCTGGCCATGGCCTGGATGGCCGGCAGCCATGCCGAGGGCGTGGCCTGCTGCGTCAAGCATTTTCCCGGCCATGGCGACACCAGCGTCGATTCGCATCGCGCCCTGCCCACTGTCAACAAGCCGCTGGCCCAGCTCGAACAGCTGGAGCTGGCGCCGTTCCGCCGCGCCAGCGCCACCGCGCCGGCCATGATGACCGCGCACATCGTCTATCCCGCGCTCGACCCCGAGTATCCGGCCACGCTGTCGCAGCCCATCCTGGACGGCCTGCTGCGCCAGCAATGGCAGTATCGCGGCGTGATCATCACCGATGGCATGGACATGCAGGCGATTGCCGGGCGCTATGGCGCAGGCGCAGCGGCGGTGCGCGCGCTGGCAGCCGGCGCCGACATGGTGATGGCGCTCGGCACGCCCGCCACGCAGGAGGAAACGCTGGACGCCATCACCGCGGCGCTGGCCTCGGGCGCGCTGACCATGGAGCAGGTGCAGCAGCGCCTTGATCGGCTGGCGGCGCTGGCTCAGGACTATCCATGCCGCCAGCATGACTATGCCAGCGACAGCGCCGACCGCGCCCTGATGGCCGACGGCTGGCGCCGTGCGCTGACCGCCTACGGCCAGCCGCAGCGACCGGCAGCTGGCGCGCGCGTGCGCCTGGTGGTGCGCCAGGATGCGGTCAGCGATGGCGTATCGGAAGCCGGCGTGCCGGCGGCCACGCTGGCCGCGTCGCTGGGGCGGCTGTACCCGGTGGAGCTGGTGACGTTTGCCGATGCAGAAAACTTCGACTGGCAGGCGCTGCCGCAGGACGGCAGCTTCACCGTGCTGGCCTCGACCTCGCGCCTGCGCTATGGCGAACATGCGCGCAGCACCTGGCGCCCGGATCTTCACCTGGCCTTATGGAATCCCTACCAGGCGCTCGATATCGCCGCGCCGGCACTGCTGACCTACGGCTTTGCCGCACCGGCGCTCGATGCGGTCAACGCCTGGCTGGCCGGAGCGCTGCAAGCGCTGGGGCAGGCACCGGTACCGGGCTTCGACAGCCCGCCGCCGACACACGCTTGATCGGCGCAGAAGACAAGTTTTATGTAACAATACGGCACTTTCGCCGCAGCCCCCCTTTGCCTATCGGAAACGAGTGGTGGAATCTGCGGCTTGTCGGAATGCGCACAGCGCGGCCCTGAAAACCATGTCTTTGATTGAAGGATTGAAAATATGTCCCATATTCGTCTCGCTCGTATCAGTTTGCTCCTGGCTGCGATTGGCCTCAACGCAGCCCCCGCCATGCTGGGCCTGAATGCAGTCCACGCACAGGACAAGGAAAAAGCCGCTGCCGAAGCGCCGAAAGACACCGTCCGTCCCGAGGTCTTCAAGCTGATCGACCCGGCCCAGACCAATCCGCTGCTGGAAGCGAAGAACTACCAGGAATACAAGGCCCGCATCGACAGCGCCGCCGCCATCCCCAACCTGACGCCTTTTGAAGCGTTCGTACTGAACCAGATGCGCCTGAAAGTGGCGCAAGCGAGCGGCGACCAGCAACTGACCGCGACCACCCTGGAAGCGATGATCGAATCGGGCCGCCTGCAGAAAGAAGACAAGCTGCGCTTCATCGACGCCCTCGCCGGCATCTACTACAGCAACCTGAAGGACTACGACAAAGCCATCACCTGGTTCAACCGCTATGGCGCCGAATCGGGCGACAATAACAAACAGCGCCAGTACATCATCCGCTCGTACTTCCTGAAGGACGACTTTGCTACCGCCAAGACCGAGGTACTGAAAGACATCGCCGCCGCCAAGCAAGCCAACACCGCGCCGCCTAAAGACACGCTGAACATGCTGGGCAATATCGGCATCAAGCAGAAAGACACCGCCCTGTATCTGCAAGCGGTGGAAGACCTGGTGCGCTACTACCCTAGCGAAGACTACTGGCTCGACCTGCTCAGCCGTACCCGTGGCAAAAAAGAATTTGCGCAACGCCTGGACCTGGACATGGCCCGCCTGAAAGCGGTAGCCGCCCCATCCAAGCTGGAAACCGATGACTACCTCGAGCGCGCCGAGCTGGCAGTATTGGCCGGCTTCTTCACCGAAGCCAAGACCGCCATCGACAAAGCCTACCCGAACGGCAATATCCCGGCCGGCCCGAACAAGGCCGCCATCCAGAAAGTACGCGACAGCGCAACCAAGGGCGCCGCAGACGATGCGAAAAACATCGACGCCGGCATCCCTGCCGCGCAAAAATCGAAAGAAGGCGTCGGCCTGGTCAACCTTGGCTACAACTATGTGACCATGGGCCAGTTCGACAAGGGTATCGACCTGATCAAGCAAGGTATCGCCAAAGGCATTTCGAAAAACCCTGAAGACGCCAAACTGCGCCTGGGCTACGCCCTGGCCCAGGCCGGCAAGAAGGAAGAATCGATCAAAGTGCTGGAAACCGTCAAGGGCGACGACGGCCGTGGCGACCTGGCGCGTTACTGGATCATCTACCAGAACAAGCCTGCAGCGGCACCGGCTGCTGCCCAGTAAGCTACATCCTGGAATAAAAAAGCCGGCTTGGTGCCGGCCTTTTTTATTCCCTCGGCGCCAACCAGGGCGCCCCCAAGCGCCACACTTTGCCGTCAGGCGGCCAATGCGCCGAAGATGGTCAGCCGGTGGGCGCTCACGCCGGCCATGGCGCCGTCAGCCACGGCCAGCGCAACGCTGCCCGCCGCGCGCGCAGCGTCGCCGCAGGCGAACACGCCAGCCACGCTGGTCGCCTTGGTGGCGTCGGTGCGCACGAACAGACCGGTCGCCCCCTCTTCCAGTGCGCATCCCAGTTGCTCCGCCAGCGGGCTGCCGCTATGGGTGCGGCTCGCTACGAACAGGCCCGCCATGGTGAGCGTGCGGCTGTCCGCCAGTTCCACCGTGGCGTGGCCCGAAATCCGTTTCACCGCCGTGCGCTCGATCACCACGCCGCGCGCGGCCAGCGCTGCAAGCTGTTCTTCGTCAGGTTCGAACGCGTGGTTGAGGAATAGCGTGACCTGGCCCCAATCGGGCAGCATCATGGCGTGATGCATCGACAGCGGACCGACAGCCAGCACGCCGATGCGTCCCTCCATCAATTCATAGCCGTGGCAGTACGGGCAGTGGAATACGCT
>JBEVNE010000391.1:0-3613 GCA_040508275.1 Duganella sp. | reverse complement strand
ACGCCCCGGCACAAACATCTTGCGCTGAAACGGATTAAGATCCTTGCGCAACATATTCGGTATCATCGGATCCGCCACAAACAATTGCGAGGCGTAAAACGACTCGCTGCCCTGGCCAGCTTGTAGCAGCAAGCGGTGGATGCCAAAGCTCAGGCAATACTGTTCTATCTTCCCCATAAACCATCTGCCACACCCGCGTCCGCGGAACTTGCTCAAAATAATCAGCTCCGAAACAAAACAGAATTGCGGCGGCGCCAGTTCCAGCCGGGCGATGCCTATCTGCTTGTTTTTATACGCAATACTGACCCACTGTATTGTGCCGCGCGCATCGCCGGCGGACTTGGGCGGCAATGGGTCGGTCCAGGCCGCGTCTTTGCGGTAAGTTTCCAGCGCCTTGTTTGACAGGGGGGCTTTGAGGGGAACGAATTGCAGGTCTTCAATCATGGCGGCTGTTGTGGTTGGTGAGCCCGCAGCGTAACGCCGACGGCGGCCCCGCGCAAGGGGGACGCCCGGCAAGCGCCTGTCCACCGTGCGACAATGCTGCCCACCTGCATTCCTGGAGTCACGATGAACGACCGTTATTTCTATCAACCCGCCCAAGGCCATGGTTTGCCGCACGATCCGTTTAACGCCATTGTCGGCCCGCGTCCGATCGGCTGGATTTCCACGCGCTCGGCGAGCGGCGTACTCAACCTGGCGCCCTACAGTTTTTTTAATGCCTTTAATTACACGCCGCCCTTGATCGGCTTTTCCAGCCAGGGGCGCAAGGATACCTTGCACAATATCGAGGAAACCGGACAGTTCGTCTGGAACCTCGCTACCCGTCCGCTGGCCGAAGCCATGAACGCCAGCTGCGCGCCGGCGCCCGCAGAGGTGGACGAATTTGCCCTGGCCGGCCTGGCCACGGCGCCGTCGCGCATCGTCGACGTGCCGCGCGTGGCAGCGAGCCCCGTGTCGTTCGAGTGCCGTTGCAGCCAGATCATCCGTCTGCAAGACGCTTCCGGCGCCGATACCAACGGCTGGCTCATCATGGGGGAGGTGGTGGGCGTGCACATTGCGCACGAACTGCTGCGCGACGGTGTATATGACACGGCCGCCTCGCGCACCATTTTGCGTGGCGGCGGACCGGCCGATTACTTCGAGATTGGTCCCGAGCAGCTATTCCAGATGCGCCGCCCGGATTATCCATAACTATCAGTAGGTGGCGAACATTTGTTGAATGTCCTTGGTGCTGGTGGTTTTGGTCAGCGCCAGCATCAGCAGGATGCGGGCTTTTTGTGGGCTGAGCGTATCAGACGCAACAAAATCGAGTTCGTCGTCGTTGGCTTCACCGTTGCGCGCCACAATGCCCTGGCCCACGCGGCTCGAACGCACGATCAGCACGCCCTGCTTGCGCGCCGCTACCAGCGACGGTTTGACGCGTGCCGCCAGGCTGCCGTTACCCACGCCGGCGTGGATGATGCCCTTGGCGCCAGCGGCCACTACTGCGTCCAGCGCTACCGGGCTGACGTTGGCATAGCCATACACGATATCGACTTGCGGCAGCGCGTTCAGTTTGCTCACATCAAACTCGGCATCGGCCGTGTGCTTGCGGCTTGCGCTGCGGTAGAAATATGGCTTGCTGCCCTGGATGTAGCCGAGCAGGCCCAGTTCAGGGGTTTTGAAGCTGTCCGGCGTCGAGGTATTGGTTTTGCTGACGTCGCGTGCGCTGTGGATCTGGTCATTGAGCGCCACCAGCACGCCCTTGCCGACGGCGTCCTTGCTGGCGGCCAGCAGCACCGCGTTATACAGGTTGATCGGACCGTCGGCCGACAGCGCCGTGCCGGGACGCATGGCGCCCACCAGCACCACCGGTTTTTTGCTCTTGACCGTCAGGTTCAGGAAGTAGGCGGTTTCTTCCATCGTATCGGTGCCGTGGGTAATCACCACGCCATCGACATCGGCTTGCGCCAGCAGCGTGTTGACGCGCTTGGCCAAGGTCAGCCAGTGCTCGTTGCTCATGTTTTCGCTGGCGATCTGGAACACCTGCTCACCCTTGACCTGCGCTACCTTGGACAGGTCCGGCACGGCCTTGATCAGGGCGTCCACGCCGACCGTGGCGGCGGTGTAGCCCACGGTGGTAGTGGTGCTGGCGCCGCTGCCCGCAATGGTGCCGCCGGTGGCTAGTATCGTCACATTGGCCAGTTTTTCTGCTGCCCCGGCATAACTGCCAAGTAACAGGGTGCAGGCCAGCAGGGCGTGAAACAGTCGGGCGGGAAGTGCGGATGACATGGGTTCTCCTGAACGGATGCGATAAAGCTGGGCAGTGTAACAAATACCATGCTTGTCAACAACGCACAGCGCTGGCGCGTTAAGACCGGTGAAACTGCTATATTACGATGTGCTCCAGGGCAGAAAAAGAGAAACCTATGAATTTTGCAACCACCTTGCGGCGTAAGGCTGCGATGCCGTGGGTCTTATTGGCGATGACCGTGGCAATCATCATGGCGCTGCTTGGCGGCTGCGGCCAGAAAGCCGCGCACCAGCAGCGCGAAGCGGCGGCCGTGATCTCGATGGGTGAAAAATATGTGCGTGAAAAAATCCGCGAACCGCACGCCGCGCAGTTTCGCAACCAGTTTATCGGCCGTGGCGGCGCTCCTTGCGGCGAAGTCAATGCCAAGGATGCGTTTGGCGGCTACATCGGTTACCAGCGCTATATTTCGGTCGCCCGCGAGCTGACCATGCTGGCGCAGGATGTCGCGCCCGAGGAGTTCGAGGAGTCGTGGCGCGAGCTCTGTCGTTAATCAGCCTGCGCCACCTTCCACATCACCTTCCACATTACCCTTCGAGCCGCTTGCTGTAGCGCGTGGCGCGGCGCACATCGGGATGGCGGCCGATCGGGTGGGCCAGCGCTTCCACCGCGCGGTCATGGCCATATTGCCACTGGTCGCTGACATGCTGCACGAAGATGTCGTAAGTGGGCGGCATCGCCAGCTCGATACGGTTGCGGCTCCAGTGCAGCTTTTGCTGCAGCTGCTGCCTGGCCAGCACCGTCGAAATATCCGAGGAATCGATGCGCAGGTCGGCCAGGTAGGTATTGGCGTAGCGCAGGCGCGCATTGCCGTTCAGGCCCAGCACTGAGCGCCAGGCGGGAATTGAAAACACCTGGTCGAACGCCTCCTTAAATTCCATCACCACTTCCGCACCCAGGCGCCGTGCAATCTCGACCGGGAACAGGTCGAGCACGCCGCCGATGTATTCCTTGCCCTGGTACTGGCGGCAGCGGAAATAAATCATGTCCGCAATCGAGATACGCGCCGCTTCCGTGATCGGCACGCTGCTGTCGATCAGCAGTTCGCGCGCCACCGCGTGTTCCCCCCAGCGCGGATCGCTGAGCGGCGACTCCATGCCACGCAAGGCGGCAGCTGCGCGCTCGCCGCAAAACACGGTTTCGGCAAACAGCTTGCGCTGGCCGCGCGGCTGGCCGACTTCCGATGCGTCGAACAGCAGTTGACCGCCGATGATGGCGACATCGAGTTCCGCTGCGCCGCTGGGGGCGGGAAAGGGCAGTTGCGCGGGAATGTCGAATAAAAAGTCGCCAAACAGGTCGGGCACCAGCGGCGCCGGTGCACGC
>JBEVNE010000379.1:0-9852 GCA_040508275.1 Duganella sp. | reverse complement strand
ACCCGTTACGTAGCCGATTCCGGCAATGCCGATGAGCGCAACAGCGCGCAGCAAGCCTTTGCCGATGCGGTGCTGTGGTCGGGCGATATACTGGCCAGCGATGGGCAGCGCCATCTGGTCGATTTCTCCAGCTTTTTGCTGGCCGACCAGCACGGCATAACGCGCCGCCTGGCAGGCGCCAAACAGGGCGCGTACAGCTTGCAGGCGGCGCGTAGCGCGGTCTTGCCCGAGCATGCCAAGAGTTTTCCCGATAATACCGAACTGGAAGCGGAGCTGACCTTCCAGGGCGCCGGCGAAGGCGCAGCGGTGCGCCGCGTGGCGGCCGATCCGACCACGCTGACCCTGCGCCAGCACATCAGCCTGGTGCGTCTGCCGGCCGATGGTTTCGTCCGGCGCGCCTACCATCCGGCGTCTGGCGGCACGCCGCATGCGGTGGTGGACTTTGCCACGCCGCTGTCCGACAGCATCGAGGTGCGCTGGCAGCGCCGCCACCGGCTGGAAAAAACCGATCCCACTGCTGCTCTCAGCACGGTCAAAAAGCCGATCGTGTATTACCTCGATCGCGGCGCACCGGAACCGGTGCGCACCGCGCTGCTCAACGGCGCACGCTGGTGGAGCACAGCCTTTGAAAAGGCCGGCTTCAAGGACGCCTACCGCGTCGAGCTGCTGCCCGAGGGCGTCGATCCGCTCGATATCCGCTACAACGTGATCAACTGGGTACACCGCGATACGCGCGGCTGGTCGTATGGCAGTTCGCTGACCGACCCACGTACGGGCGAGATCATCCGGGGTGTGGTCACGCTCGATTCCCAGCGCGTGCGGCAGGATATTCTGATTGCCGAGAGTTTGCTGGCGCCGTATGGCAGCGCCACCAAGCCCGGTAATCCGGCAGGGCAGGGCGCAGCAGGGCAGGAAACCGATGCGGCGCGCCAGAGCGCGGTGGAGCAGATGGCGCTGGCGCGCCTGCGGCAACTGTCGGCGCACGAGGTCGGCCACACGCTGGGCATCGCCCACAACTTTGCCACCAGCCGCCACGGCGACGGCAACGGCTCGGTGATGGATTATCCGCACCCCTTGCTCAGCCTGGACAAGACCGGCGCCATATCGCTGCAGAACGCCTATGGCGAAGGCCTGGGACCGTGGGATGACTTTACCGTGGCCCACCTGTACCGCCAGTTCGCCAACGCCCAGGACGAAGCGGCGGGCCTGGCCCAGCTGCGCGCCGATGCCAGGGCGCGCAAGCTCGATTACGTGAGCGACGCCGACAGCCGTCCGGCTGGTTCTGTCCATCCCAGTGGTTTGATGTGGGATATCGGCGCCGATGCCTTGAGCGGCTGGGACCTGGTGATGGCGGCGCGGCGCCGCGCGCTCGATCAATTCTCCATCGGCGTGCTGCCGGACGCGCGCCAGACCGGTGAACTGGAAGCGCGCCTGGTGCCCGTGTACCTGCTGCACCGTTACCAGACCGAAGCCGTGGCGCGGCTGCTGGCCGGCGGCAGTTTTGATTACGCCATCATCGGCGACGTGCGCAGCGGCGCCAGCCAGGCCGGCGTGCGCACGGTACCAGCCGACATCCAGCGCCAGGCACTGCGCAAGCTGGCCGACAGCCTGCGCGCCGAGCAACTGGCGCTGCCGGCGCAGGTGCTCGATGTGGTGACGCCGCCGAGCCAGGGCTACCAGCGCACGCCCGAATATTTTGCCACCAGCATGGAGCGGGTGTTCGACCCGTACGCGGCGGTGCAGGCGGCGGCAGCGCAGACCTGTCTGTTCCTGTTCGAACCGGCGCGCATCAACCGCCTGTCGTGGCAGCACGCGCGCGACGCCCGCCAACTGGGCGTGAGCGAAACGCTGGATGCGGTGCTGGCCAGCAGCTGGAAGCGGGGTGGGGCAGCGCTGCCGTCAGGCCTGCCCGGCGCTGCAGCAGTGCAGCAGGCGGCCGACTGGGTAGTGCTCGACAGCCTGCTGCGCCTGCTCGACAGCGACAAGCTGCATCCGCAGGTCGATGCCGAGGTAAGGCAGTCGCTGCGGGCGCTGGCGGGCTGGCTGGCGAAAAATCCGGCCAGCGGCAATCTTGCCGGGAACCGCCAGCAAGCCGCCACCCTGATCACGCAATACCTGGCCGACCCGCGCAGCGTCAAACTGCGGCCGGCGCCGGCGATTCCGCCGGGGGCGCCTATCTGATCTGCTGAGGGGAATCAGCCCATCATCCACCCAGAATCGGCCCAAGTATGGGCCGATTCTCATTAATATGAGCCAATTCTCATTAACGTGGGCGGATTCTCGCGATCTTGGGCCGAGTCGGATAAATCGGCCCATATAGTGAGCCGATAAGGTGCAGGGTTTCCACTGCCCCGGCGGAGCCAAAAACAGATATCTAACCATAAAAGTGTTCGTTTTCAATCGGCGGCACAGGCTTTACGCTAACTGCTCCCGATACCTGCCAGCGTGGCTGCCGGCACAATGGAGCGACCATGAACTTCCAGCAATTGCGAACCATCCGCGACCTGACGCGCCTGAACTACAGCCTGTCCGCGCTGGCGGCGGTATCCAAGACCTCGCCGCCCGGCATCAACCGCCAGATCCGCGACCTGGAAGGCGAGATCGGCGTGCCCATTTTTGCCCGCCGCAGCAAGCGCATCATGGGACTCAGCGAGCCCGGTAAAACCATTGTGCGGCTGGTCGATCGCCTGCTGCAGGAGGCCGACCAGCTGCAAAGAGCAAATTCCGAATATGCGACCAGCAGCCATGGCACGCTGACGGTCGCCGCCACTCACGCGCAGGCACGCTATGCGCTGCCGCCGGTGGTGCCGGCGTTTCGCGCCGCCTTTCCCGACGTGCGGCTGGCCTTCAAACAGTGCAGCCCCGAACATATCGGCAAATGGGTGGCCAATGGCAGCGCCGACATCGGCATTGCCACCGAGGGGCTAGACGATGTACCGGAACTGGTGGCTTTTCCGTGCTACCGCTGGAGCCACCTGGCGCTGGTGCCGCAAGGCCACCCGCTGCTCGTGCGCGCCACGGACAACACGCTGACACTGGCCGACCTGGCGCAGTTTCCGCTGATTACCTACGATCACAGCTACACCGGCCGGCGTCACCTGGACGGCGCTTTCAGCAAGGCCGGCCTGCGCCCGAACGTGGTGCTGACCGCCATGGATTCCGATGTGATCAAGCAGTACGTGGAACTGGGCATGGGCGTGGGACTGGTGGCGTCGATCGCCTTCGATCCCGCCATCGATACCGGCTTGCGCGCGGTCGATGTGGGCCAGTTGCTCGCCGCCCGCACCACCTGGCTGGCGGTACGGCGCGGCGCCCATCTGCGCTCTTATCTGTATGCGTTTATCGCCGGCTTTGCCCCGCACCTCACGCGCGAAGTGATCGACCGCGCGCTCGAAGGGCCGTGGCCGCAGGACGCCGCCGCCGCCCGCGCCGAATCGAAGCGCCTGATGGCCAGCCTGGATTTTCTGCGTGATCCGGCAGCGCCGGGCCTGGACATCATCCGCAGGAGAACTGCATGAGCACCGCGATCGACACCCTGTGGTACACGCGCTGCCCGGCGCCCACGCCGTTTGGCATCGCCATTCAGCAAGGCTGGCTGGCGCAGGAATTCGCCGCCGACGGCTTGTCGGTCAACGCCCTGCAGGATGCCGCCGATCCGGCCATCCGGCTGTCGCACTTTACCCATGCGCAGCCGCATTCGTTTCGCCAGGGCGGCAATATCCCGGCGCTGTGGGCGCGCTCGGCCGGTGCTGCCACGCGGGTGATCGGCCTAACCTGGGTCGATGAATTCCAGGGCTTGCTGGCGCTGCCCGCCAGCGCGATCGCCACGCCCGCGCAACTGCGCGGCAAGCGCTTCGGCCTGCCGCGCAACACGGCCGCCAGCGTGGTCGATTTTCACCGCGCCACCGCGCTGCGCGGTTTCAGCACGCTGCTCGACGTGGCCGGCCTGACGCTCGACGACGTTGAACTGATCGACCTGCCGTATGCGCCGCTCGGCCTCGCCGACGCCCGCCCGCCGGACAGCGGCAGCTATGCGCACCTGCTGCGCAGCCATGGGCCGCAGGAATTCAGCCGCGAAGTGGCGGCGCTGCTCAGTGGCGAGGTGGACGTGGTGTTTGCCAAGGGCGCCACCGGCCTGGCGGCCGCGCAACTGGCGCGCGCCGGGGTGATCGTCGACATCAGCCAGCAAGGCAATCGTCTGCTGCACGCCAACAATGGCGCGCCGCGTCCGCTGACGGTGGACCAGGCCCTGCTCGACGCCCGCCCGGACCTGGTGGCGCGGGTGCTGGCGCGCGCCATCGAAGCGGGCCGCTGGGCCGAGGCCCATCCGGCCGACACCAGCGCCTATATCGCGCGTGAAACGCGCAGCCCCGAGCTGTGGGTGCGCCACGCCTATGGCCCGCGCCTGCACCAGCAGTTGCACATCGACCTGGCTGACGATGCGCTGGCGGCGCTCGGCAACTTCAAGGAATTCCTGCTCGAGCACAAATTTTTACCGGCCGACTTCGACCTGGCGCAGTGGGTCGATCCGGCGCCGCTGCAACAGGCGCTTGCGCTGCTGGAGCGCCGCGCATGAGCAGCGTATTGCGCATCGGCCGCGTGCTGCGCGCCGCCCTCACGCGCGCCGTGCCCACCGTGCTCGGTATCGTCATCCTGAATTTTTTGCTGCTGCAGCTGGTGCCCGGCGACGCCGCCGACGTGCTGGCCGGCGAATCGGGCGCGGCCACCGCCGAAACCATGGCCATGATGCGCAGCCATTTCGGCCTGGACCAGCCGGTGTGGCAGCAACTGCTCAATTACCTCAACCATCTGGCGCATTTCAGCCTCGGGTATTCGCCGCGCTTCAATATGCCGGTGCTGGACCTGATCTGGAGCCGCCTGCCCAATACCCTGCTGCTGATGGCCAGCGCGCTGCTGCTGGCGCTGGTGCTGGGCATTCTGGCCGGCGCCGTCATGGCCAGTTGGGCCGGCAAGTGGCCCGACCGCGTGCTGACGCTGCTCACGCTGCTGCTGTACTCCACGCCCGGCTTCTGGGTCGGCCTGATGGCGGTGGTGCTGTTTTCGGTGCACCTGGGCTGGCTGCCCAGCGACGGCAACATGAGCGTGGGCGCCGCATTCACCGGCTGGGCGGCGCTGCTCGATCGCCTGCGCCACGTGCTGCTGCCGGCGCTGGCGCTATCGACCGTATTCATCGCCATCTATGCACGGCTGACGCGCGCCGCCATGCTCGAAGTGCAGACTTACGACTATGTGCGCACGGCCCGCGCCAAGGGCCTGCATCCGTTCACGATCCAGCTGCGCCACGTGCTGCGCAACGCGCTGCTGCCGGTGACCACCGTGGCCGGCATCCACCTCGGCAACCTGCTCGGCGGCGCGGTGGTGATCGAGACGGTGTTCAGCTGGCCCGGACTGGGGCGGCTGGCGCTGGAAGCGGTGCAGGGGCGCGACTATGCGGTATCGCTGGGCGTGCTGCTGCTGTCGTCGCTGATGGTGATCGGCGCCAACCTGCTGATCGATGTGCTGCACGCCTGGCTGGACCCGCGTATCAAGGCTTGAATTGATGATGACAGATACTACCGGTCGCGCCGAGACGGCGCGCGACAATTTGCACAATCCCCATAATCTGCGCATACGGGTGGCGCCGCCCACCTCCGGCCCTTCGCTGCACGCCGCCGCAGACCGCGATAACGCAGCAGCGCCGTCTGCGCCGGACAGCAGCCGCTTCCACCATCCGGCCTGGCAGGCGCTGCGCCTGTACCTGCGCAACCCGGCGGCCCTGAGCGGCACCGTGGTGCTGCTGCTGATCGTGCTGGCGGCCGTGGCGGCGCCGTGGCTGTACCCTGGCGACCCGCTCGACATGGTGGCCCAGCCCTTGCTGTGGCCGGGCCAGGACAGCCAGTACTGGCTGGGCACCGATGCGCTGGGGCGCGACCTGGCGGCCGGCGTGGCGCACGGCGCCCGCGCTTCGCTGTTGATCGGCGTGGCTGCCGCCGCCATCGGCCTGGGCATCGGCACTTTGGTCGGCGCCTGCGCCGGCTATTTTGGCGCCCGCACCGATGCCGCGCTGGGGCGCCTGATGGAACTGTTCCAGGCCACGCCATCGTTCTTGCTGATCATCGTGGTGGTGTCGATTGCGCCGCCGACCATCGGCGTGATTGCGCTGACCATCGGCGCCACCTCGTGGACCACGGTGGCGCGGCTGGTGCGCGCCGAGTTTCGCAGCCTGCGCCAGCGCGACTTTGTGCTCGCTGCGCGCAGCCTCGGTTACAGCAACAGCCATATCATCGTGCGCGAAATCCTGCCCAATGCGCTGCCGCCGATTATCGTCACCACCTCGGTCATGGTGGCCACCGCCATCCTGATGGAATCGGCGCTGTCCTTCCTCGGCCTCGGCGATCCCAACCGCGTGAGCTGGGGCAGCCTGATCGGCAGCGGCCGCGACATGCTGCGCAGCGCCTGGTACCTGACGGCGATTCCCGGCAGCGCCATCATCGTCGCGGTGCTGTCCCTCAACCTGGTGGGCGACGGCTTGAACGAAGCCCTGAACCCGCGCCTGCGGAGCCGGTCCGAATGAGCGCGCTACTCGACGTACAACAGCTGGACATCCACTTTGGCGCCCACCACGCGGTGCGCAGCCTCGACCTGTCGATTGCCGCCGGCGAAACGCTGGCGCTGGTCGGCGAATCGGGCTGCGGCAAATCGAGCACCGCGCTGGCGCTGATGCGGCTGCTGCCCGACAACGCCCGGCTGGGCGGGCGCATCGTGTTCGAAGGCCGCGACCTGCTGACGCTGCCGCCCGCCGAGCTGCGCGCATTGCGCGGCAGCGCCGTGTCGATGATCTTCCAGGAGCCGATGACATCGCTCAACCCGGTGCTGACCATCGGCCGGCAGATCGTCGAAGTGCTGCAACGCCACCAGCCGCTGTCCGGCGCGGCCGCGCGCCGCCGTGCGCTGGAGCTGCTCGACCTGGTACGGCTACCCGAGCCGCAGCGCCGCATCGACGATTATCCCCACCACCTGTCCGGCGGCCAGCGCCAGCGCGTGATGATCGCCATGGCCGTGGCCTGCCGTCCACGCCTGCTGATCGCCGACGAACCGACCACGGCGCTCGACGTCACCATCCAGGCGCAGGTGCTGGAATTGCTCGATTCGCTGCGGCGCGAGTTCAATATGGCGCTGCTGCTGATCACCCACGACCTTGGTGTGGTGGGCCAGTGGGCCGACCGGGTGGCGGTGATGTACGGCGGCGAAAAGATGGAGCAGGGCGCCACCGAACAGATATTCACGCGCCCGCAGCACGACTATACGCGCGGCCTGCTGGGGGCGTCCCTCAGCCTCGACGGCGCGCTGCACTACCGCGCGCAGCGCCTGCTGGAAGTAAGCGCCAGCACCGACCCGGCCAGCGGTGCGCGCAGCTTTACGCTCAGTCGCGGGCGCCGGCAGCAGGTGGCTGCCCCAGCCACGCCGGTTGCCAACGCCAGCGCCAACATCAATCCGGGACAGCCGCTGCTGCGCCTGCAAGACCTGTCCACCCGCTACGCGTCCGCCCATGGCCCGGTAACGGCGGTCAATGGCGTTTCCTTCGATATCGGCAGCGGCGAAACGGTGGGCCTGGTCGGCGAATCGGGCTGCGGCAAGTCCACGCTGGGCAAGACCATCCTGCGCCTGCTCGACTCTGCGGCCGGCAGCATTATCTTTAACGGCGCCGACATCACGCACTTGCGCGGTCGGCAGTTGCAGCCATTCCGGCGCCAGGCGCAAATGGTGTTCCAGGACCCTTACGCCTCGCTCAATCCGCGCCACAGCGTAGCCGACATCCTCGACAGCGCCCTGCGCGTGCATGGCGTGGAGCAGGCCGCGCAGCGCGACCAGCGCGCGCACCGCATCATCGACCAGGTGGGGCTGCCGGCCAGTGCGCTGCGGCGCTTTCCGCACGAGTTTTCCGGCGGCCAGCGCCAGCGCATCGGCATTGCCCGCGCGCTGGTGCTGCAACCGTCGCTGCTGATCTGCGACGAGCCTGTGTCGGCCCTCGATGTGTCGGTGCAGGCGCAAATCCTCAACCTGCTGGTCGATCTGAAACAGGAATTCGGCCTGTCCTACTTGTTCATTTCGCACGACCTGTCGGTGGTGCGCTATATCGCCGACCGCGTGCTGGTCATGAACGGCGGAAAAATCATCGAGAGCGGCGACCATCGCACGCTGTGGAACAACCCGGTCAATCCGTACACGCGCAGCCTGATCGGCGCGGTGCCGGCGCCGGCGTTCGCCACCGCGCCGCTGCGCGAACCCGAGCCCGCGCCGCTGCGCGAACCCGAGCCCGCGCTGCCATTTTCGTACTATCGCTTCGCCGTATAGCCACTACCCCTGTTCCAGCAAAGGACCATCATGACCGCAGCACTTGCACAAACCGTCGCTACCGACACCAGCGCCATCACCCCAGTCACCAGCAGCTTCCCGGCGCCGGCCGATTTTCCCGACAGCCCGGTATCGCAGGTGCTGCGCCAGCCGATGATGCTGGGCCTGTTCCTGCCGATCCAGGCCGGCGGTTGGAGCGCCTCTCACCTCGAGCGCAGCACCAGCTGGACTTTCGACTACAACGCCGCGCTGGTGCAGCGCGCCGAGCACTTCGGTTTCGATCTGGCGTTCGGCCTGTCGCAGTGGCTGCCCAAAGGCGGCTATGGCGGCGTGTTCAACGGCGAGGCCATCGATTCCTTTACTTCGCTGGCGGCGATGACGGCGCTGACCAGGCGCATCATCCTGGTCGCCACCACCCACGTGCTGTACGGGCCCTGGCATCCGCTGCACTTTG
Organism: Duganella sp.; assembly: GCA_040508275.1. Classification (GTDB taxonomy): domain Bacteria; phylum Pseudomonadota; class Gammaproteobacteria; order Burkholderiales; family Burkholderiaceae_D; genus Rugamonas. The sequence goes on along the minus strand of JBEVNE010000379.1, from coordinate 1,043 downwards.
CCAAGTACTGCGCCACGCTCGATCATATTTCCAAGGGCCGCTGGGGCATTAACGTGGTGACCGGCCACCGCGCCGTCGAGCATGAGATGTTTGGCTGGCAGCGCATCGAGCATGACCAGCGCTATGCGCTGGCTGCCGAATTCCTCGACGCCGCCAAGCACCTGTGGGCCAGCGACGAGAATTATTCGGTCACGCCGGCGCTGTCGTCATGGAAGCTCGATAAAGCCTATGTCACGCCGCGCCCGCAGTATGGCCGGCCGCTGCTGGTCAACGCCACCGGCTCGGCGGCCGGCATCGAGTTTGCCGCCAACCATTCCGACTTGGTGTTCATCACCAGCCCCGGTGGCGGCGATATCGCCAGCGCGCTGGCGTCGCTGCCGGCGCACACGGCGCGCGTCAAGGCGGCCGGCGCTGCGCTCGGGCGCGAGCTGCGCACGCTGATCAACCCGATGGTGGTGTGCCGCGAAACCGAACAGGAAGCGTGGGCCTACCACGACGCCATCGTCGCCAAGGTCGATCCGGTGGCCAGCATGCAGAACTTTAACAGCGACGCCCACGCCTGGCGCGAACGCAAGGATAACGGCCAGGATGCGGCGCGCGCCGTCGGCGGCAATATCCGCCTGATCGGCAGCCCGGAACAGATCGTCGAACAGGTGATTGCACTGAAGCAGGCCGGCATCGACGGCATCCAGTGCAGCTTCTTCGATTTTCAGCCGGACCTCGAGTTCTTTGGCGAACGCGTGGTGCCGCTGCTGAAGCAGGCCGGCTTGCGGCTGTAACGGCAATAAAAAGGGGACAGCCGGCAGTGTCTGCTGTCCCCGGCGTCTGGCCCCGGTCTTGGCTTTAGCCGTGGCGTGGACGGCGGCCCACCACCACGTGGCTCGGATCGTTAAAGCCCGGCGTGGAAGGGTGGCCGCTGACCACCAGCCGGTCCACCAGCGCTTCGTCTTCGGCGGTAAAGCGGTAGTTCAGCGCCGGCAGGTAGTCGTCCCATTGTTCCTCGGTGCGGGGACCGGTGATGGCGGAAGTGACCAGCGCATTGT
>JBEVNE010000366.1:0-13776 GCA_040508275.1 Duganella sp. | reverse complement strand
GCATTCCGCGCCATTGCCCTACCTGCGGCAACGTCGATCTGCAACCGCTCGGGCGTGGCACCCAGCGCGTGGAAGAGGGCTTGCAGGCGCTGTTTCCACAGGCGCGCGTGCTGCGCATCGACGCCGACTCGACGCGCAAGAAGGGCAGCGCGCAGGCCGCGTTCGACAGCGTGCACCGCGGCGAGGTCGATATTTTGATCGGCACGCAAATGGTGGCCAAAGGTCACGACTTTAAAAAGCTCACGCTGGTGGGCATCCTCAATCCCGATACGGCGCTGTTTTCGCAGGATTACCGCGCCAGCGAACGGCTGTTTGCACAACTGATGCAGGTGGCGGGGCGCGCCGGGCGTGCCGGCCGCAGCGAGGGCGGCAGCGACAGCGAAGTGCTGATCCAGACGCGCTATCCGCAGCACCCGCTGTATGGTGCGGTGGTCAACCACGACTACGACCATTTTGCCTCGGCGCTGCTGGAAGAGCGCGAACAGGCGGCGCTGCCGCCCTATCTGTTCCAGGCGCTGCTGCGCGCCGAAGCGCGCGAACTGGCCACCGCCATCGAATTTTTGACCATGGCGCGCGACTGCATGGCGCATCCCAACATCACCATCAACGACCCCATCCCGATGACCATGACGCGCGTGCACAACGTCGATCGCGCGCAATTGCTGGTGGAGTCGCCTTCGCGCCCGCAGTTGCAGGCATTTCTCAAGGCCTGGATGCAGGTGCTGCGCGAGACGAAAAATAGCCGGGTGAAGTGGTCGCTGGAAGTGGATCCGCTCGATATTTAAACCGGCAGCAGCACCCGCCGCGCCGTCGCCACGATCTGCTCGCTGAGCGCGCGCGTAAACGGCGTATCGAGATTCCACGCATGCCAGTTCAGCACCACATCGACATGCCGGCCCGGCGCCAGGTCGATCAGGCGTTCGTCGGCCAGTGCCCGGCCCACTTGCGGCAGCGGCATCAGGCCATAGGCCAGGCTGCCGTGGATGCACTCGGCGCTGGCCGGTGACGGCGGCATGGTGTGGTGCGGGTAGGGACCTTTGAACGCCAGTACCTCGTGCAGAAAACTGCTCATCAGCTCGGGATCGGTCACCACGGCTGGCGCCAGTTGCGCCGCCTCGGCTGAAAAACCGTCGCCAAACCAGTGGCCGGCAAACGCTGGCGTGGCCACGCACACGTAGCGCAGCACACCCAGCGGCGTAACGGTAGGGCCGCCGCTGCGCTGATCGTCGGCGCCCTGCGCTGCAACGCTGCCAAATACGCTACCCTCGCGCACCAGATGCAGGGCCATGTCACGCTCGGCCTGCCGGATATGCAACTGGCAACGCGGCGGCGACAGCAGCGGTTGCAGGCTCAGCGGCACCCAGGTTGCCAGGCTGGCGGCATCGAACGCCAGGGCAATCTCAGGCATGCTAACCTTGTTGCCGAGATCGATATCGAGCGCTGCTTCCATCAGCTTGACGTTGCGGTAGTGCGACACCAGCCGCTGGCCCAGCCCGGTCGGCACGGCCGGCTGGCCGCGCACCACCAGCAGGCGGCCGGCGGCGTCTTCCAGCGCCTTGATGCGCTGCGACACGGCCGGCTGGCTGATGCCGAGCGCCAGCGCGGCTTTTTCAAAGCTGCCCTGGCTGACGACAGCGTCGAGCACGGCAAGCGCGCGATAATCGAGTATGCTCATAAGCTGCACTTATAAAAATTTGAAACAATAAGCCATACTAATTCGATTTTGCCGCAAAGTAAAATTACTCTACTTCAATTGAACGAGCCACATGGAAACTATTAAAACTGAAGTAGCCGTCATCGGCGGCGGTACCGCCGGCATGACCGCCTACCGCGCTGCCGTCAGCGGCGGCAAGAAAACCTTGCTGATCGAAGGCAATGTATTCGGCACCACCTGCGCCCGCGTCGGCTGCATGCCCAGCAAACTGTTGATCGCGGCGGCCGAGGCAGCGCACGCGGTGCAGGCGGCGCCGGCTTTCGGTGTGCACGCGGGGGCGCTGCGCGTCGATGGCAACGCCGTGATGGCGCGCGTAAAAAGCGAGCGCGACCGCTTTGTCGGCTTTGTCACCGAAGCAGTCGATGACTATCCCGCCGCCGACAAGTTGCACGGCCAGGCGCGCTTTCTCAGCCCGACCCGGCTGCAAGTGGGCGAGCAGACCATCGTCGAGTGTGAGCGGGTGGTGATTGCCACCGGATCGAGCGCCATCGTGCCCGACGAGTGGCGCGCCGCCGGCGCCCGCGTGATCGACAGCGACGCCGTGTTTTACTGGGATGATCTACCGCAGTCGATTGCGATTGCCGGCACCGGCGTGATCGGCCTGGAACTGGGGCAGGCGCTGCACCGCCTCGGTGTGCGCGTGACGATTTTCGGCCGTGGCGGCAACGTTGCGCAACTGGGCGACCCCGAAGTGCTGAAGGTCGCGCAGCAGGTGATGCAGGGCGAGCTCGACGTGCGCTTCGATACCAAGGTCGCCAAGGTCGAGCAGCATGGTGAACAGCTGCACATCACCAGCGAGCACAAGAACGGCGAACAGCGCACCGAGCAGTTCGATTACCTGCTGTCGGCAGTAGGCCGGCGGCCGAATCTGCAGCAACTGGGCCTGGAGCATACGGGGCTGGTGCGCGACCATCACGGCGTGCCCGTGCACAACAAGTACACCATGCAATGCGGCGACAGCGCCATCTTTATCGCCGGCGACGCCAACGCTGAACGCCCGCTGCTGCCCGAAGCTGCCGACCAGGGCCGCATTGCCGGCGACAACGCGGCGCGTTACCCGGACGTGCGACCCGGCCTGCGCCGCACGCCGCTGGCGATAGCCTTTACCGAACCGCAAGTGGCCACGGCCGGCGCCAGCTACCAGGAACTGTGCGACTCGCACGCGGGCCGCTTTGCCGTCGGCCAGGTTTCGTTCGACAACCAGGGCCGCAGCCGCGTGATGTTGCAAAACAAGGGATTGTTGCGCGTCTACGGCGAGTACCGCAGCGGACGCTTCCTGGGCGCCGAGATGATCGGTCCACGTACCGAGCACATCGGGCATCTGCTGGCCTGGGCCGTGCAGGCTGGCCTGACGGTGGGCGCCATGCTGGACATGCCGTTCTACCACCCCGTGGTGGAAGAGGGCCTGCGCACGGCGCTGCGCCATCTGGCGCAAGAGCTGGCCAATGTGCCGAGGCTCGATGATCCGTGCGTGGATTGCACGCCGGCGCCGTAGGCTCAGTTCAGCGTCGCCCCCAGCCGCCCCTGGCTGGCCAGTTCGCGCAGCATGCCGATAGTGTCGATGTCGGCTTCCTGATAGGCCGAGCGGCGGAATTCGTCGTACATGGCGTTGGCCGCATCGGTGGCGGCGTCGTTGCTGTCGCTGTACTGGAAGCGCACAAACAGAGTTTCCGGCGTCGGCTGCTCAATGCTCATGGTGAGCGTGGAGGCGCTGATCTCGTTCTGCGCCGGCACCTCGTACACCACGCGCTGCAGCGGTTCGAGCCGTACGCGGTCTTCCACCACCAGTTGGCCGAAGCGCAGACGGCGCCGGAAGGTGTTTTCCGTGCGCTCATCGATGATGGCTTCGTCGAGCTGCGGCATGAACAGCTTGGGCGATTCGGCGCGCAGCACCAAGCCGCTCCACAGTTGTTCGATTGTCATGGAATCGAGCAGCGGGTTGAGCGGGTCGTTAATTTCAATTAAATGTTCAAATTTCATATGTCAGCCATAGTGCGGATGGCGCCCTTGCGCCTCCGGAACCAGATGGTAACGCAAACGGCATTTTCAACCACTGCCGCCGAGATGCCGGCGCGGCACTGCTACAATAGCCGGCTGTAAGCTCCTCCTCGGTCCCCATGTCCCACGTACCCAATTTCGGCCTCAACGGTCCGCAAAGCCAGGCTGTCCTGTATCTGGATGGCCCCTGCCTGGTGCTGGCCGGCGCCGGCTCGGGCAAAACGCGGGTGATCACGCAAAAAATTGCCCACCTGATCGAGGACCGCGGCTACGATCCGCGCACCATCGCCGCGCTGACCTTTACCAACAAGGCGGCGCTGGAGATGCAGGAGCGCATTGCCAAGCTGCTCAAGCAGCCCAAGCAGGCCAAGCAGCTGACGGTATCGACGTTTCACTCGCTGGGCGTGAAAATCCTGCGCCAGGAAGCCAATGGCGTCGGCCTCAAGGACCGTTTTTCTATCATGGACAGCGACGATTGCGGTTCGCTGATCCAGGATCTGGCGATTACCACCGACAAGCAAATCGTCCGGCGCATCCAGACCGATATCTCGCTGTGGAAGAACGGCCTGGTCGATCCGCTGATTGCGCTCGACAAGGCCAAGGACGAGGACGAGGCGCAGTCGGCGCGCATCTACGCTAGTTACGTGGCCACGCTGTCGGCCTACCAGGCGGTCGATTTCGACGATCTGATCCGCCTGCCGGTGGAACTGTTCCGCAACAACGAGCCGATCCGCGACAAATGGCAGCGCCGCCTGCGCTACCTGCTGATGGACGAATACCAGGACACCAACACCTGTCAGTACGAGCTGGTCAAGCTGCTGGTGACCGGCATTAACAAAAAGCCGATGTTTACAGCCGTGGGCGACGACGACCAGGCGATTTACGCCTGGCGCGGCGCCTCGGTGGAAAACCTGAAAACCTTGCAGACGGACTTTCCCGACCTGCAGGTGATCAAGCTCGAACAGAATTACCGCTCGACCACGCGCATCTTGCAGGCCGCCAATGCGGTGATCGGCAACAATCCCAAGCTGTTTGAAAAATCGCTGTGGTCCGAACATGGCCTGGGCGAGCCGATCAACGTGCTGGGCATGGCGAATGACGACCAGGAAGCCGAGCAGATTGCCATCATGATCTCCGCCGACCATTTCCAGCGCAAGAATAAATGGTCCGATTACGCGATTCTGTATCGCGGCAACCACCAGGCGCGCGTGATCGAGCAGGCGCTGCGCAAGGAGCGCATTCCGTACACGATTTCCGGCGGCCAGAGTTTTTTCGACAAGGCCGAGATCAAGGACATCATCAGCTACCTGCGCCTGCTGGCCAATACCGACGACGACCCGGCCTTTATCCGCGCCGTCACCACGCCGCGCCGGGGCGTCGGCCAATCGACGCTGGAAACGCTGGGCACGTTCTCGGGCCAGTGGCAATGTTCGCTGTTCGAAGCCGTGTTCAAGGGCGGCATCGAAGGTTTGCTGGCCGATAAGCAATTGAAACCGCTGCGCGATTTCTGCAATTTCATCAACAACCTCGAATCGCGCGCCAGCCGGCCCGGCCCGGCAGGCAGCGGCGACAATGCCGCGCAAGTGCTCGACGACATGCTGGAAGCGATCAATTACGAATCCTTCCTCTACGATATGTTCGACGAGCGCGCCGCCCAGGGCAAGTGGCAGAACGTGATGGAATTCGTCAACTGGCTCAAGGAGCGCGGCCAGGGCGGCAAGGACCGCGATGGCGAAGAAAAAAACGTGCTCGAGCTTACGCAGATGGTGGCGTTGATGTCGATGCTCGAGGGCCAGGACGAAGACCCGGATGCCGTGCGCATGTCCACCCTGCACGCCTCGAAGGGGCTGGAGTATCCGCATGTATTCCTGGTCGGCTGCGAAGAGGGCATTTTGCCGCACAAGGGCGACCCCGATGCGCCGGCCGAAACCATTGCCGCCCGCGTGCAGGAAGAACGCCGCCTGATGTACGTCGGCATCACGCGCGCCCAGCGTACGCTGCAAATCACCTGGTGCAAAAAGCGCAAGCGCGCTGGCGAGCAGGTGCATTGCGATCCGTCGCGCTTCATCAAGGAAATGGCCTTGGATGAAGGCACGGCGCCGCCGATGGAGTCCGAAGTGATCACTCCCAAGGAGCGGCTGGCACGCATGAAGGAATTGCTGAACACGCCCAAGCCGCCGCCTGCTGCCTAGCACGGTAGAATGCGCGCTTTCCAGCAAGGAGTTACGCCGTGAGCAATGTGAGCAATGTAAGTAGTGTCAGCAACAGCGAAGAGCGCTTCATCGACATCGAATCCAAGATCGCCCATCAGGAATATCTGGTGGAGTCGCTCAATCAGCGCATCTATGAGCAACAGCAGCAGATCGACAAGCTCGAGCAGATGTGCGCCGCGCTGGTCGAGCACGTTCGCACACAAGCCCAGAGCAGCGGCGGGCAACTACCGCACGAGCCGCCACCGCATTATTGAAACACTGGCGATCGCTGAACAGCTTTTAACGTTTTTGAAAATTGCGGAACGTGTTGTGCGAAACTGGGCGAAAATTTAACGAAAATGTTGCGAGGTTGATAATGGGTGCCGACGAGCGCCCGCTGGGCTACACGTGGTTGATCAAAGCCTTCAACATTGCCACGGTGCCGTTATCGCATGCTTCGTACATCGGCGTGCGCGCCAGTCTCGATACCCCAGCGCCCGGTGTGGTGCACGAATTTTTCCCGCCCAACTACTGGCCCGGTGATGATCCCATCGATCACCTCGTGTTTGCGCTCAAGTACGACGACTTCAAACCAGGCCGCTTTTGCCGAACCCAAAGCCGAACTGGAAAGTTTGCTCAAGGGTAGCTCGATATTGCATTTCAAAAGTTAAGCAAAGCAGCAGAGTGTAAAAAGACTATCATTGTAAAAGTTACCCTATTGCGGTACGCCGGTGTGCGCTATACTGCGGGTCCACACCCCGCAGCCAGCCTACCTTTCCGCCGATTTGATGCATATTGACGTGTCCTCGTTGCTGGTCGCCATGACGCTCAATTTGCTGGTCATGGCGATCGCCCTGCCATATTTTATGGGCCAGGTAAACCTGGCGGCGCGCTATGCGCAGGCCGGCATGGGCATGCATACGGCGGGCTGGATGCTGCTGCTGATCGCCTGCACGGTGCCGCCTTACAGCCTGCTGGACCGCAGCCTGTCGACGCTGTCGATGGCGGCCATTGCCGCCGGCATTGCCTGGAACGCCGCCGCCTTCAACCTGTGGTACGGCCGACCTGCCCGGGTGCAGGCGTCGATCGCGGTGGCGGCCTTGATGACGATCGGCTACGGCATCGGCTACGGCCATTATGCGTTCCGGGTAGGCTGGGCGAATGGCTTGCTGGCGCTGCAGATCGCCATGGTGGTGGTGGCGCTGTGCCGCCGGCCGCAGGTGGCGGTGGGCCGCTGGCGCTGGCTGCTGGTGATGTCGCTGCTGGCGCAAATGATCGTCACTGCCTGGCGCGGCGTGCTGGGCGCCGTGTTCCCTGACGAGTTTCCGCACTTTTTTGCGCCGCACCTGGTCAACCTGGTGTTTGCGCTGGTGTGCAATGTCACCATGGTGATGTCGATGGCCGCCATCCTGCTGGCCCACCGCGACGAAGCCGCGCGCGAACTGCAGCGCCTGGCCACGGTGGACGGCCTGACTGGCGCCCTTAACCGCCGCGCCTGGCTGGAGCAGGTCGGCATCGACCTCGCCATGAGCGTGCGCTACCGCCAGCCGACCGGTTTGCTGATGATGGACCTCGATTATTTCAAGCGCATCAACGACACGCGCGGCCACGCCTTCGGTGACATGGCGCTGCAAAAATTCGTCAGGGCGCTCGCAGCGGTCAGCCGCACCGGCGACCTGTATTGCCGTTACGGTGGCGAAGAATTTTGCGTACTGCTGCACAGTGCCGACATCGACGCCGTCAAGGCCTACGACGCCCGCCTGCGCAGTTGGCTGGCGCAACATTCGGTAAGCAAGCTCGGCTTTGAATTGTCCTACAGCGCCGGCATCGCCATGCGTCTGTCGGACACCGACACCATCGAAGCGATGCTGCAGCGCGCCGATGGCGCCCTCTACCTGGCCAAGGCGCAAGGCCGCAGCCAGACGCTCGACAGCGATCTGCGCGCTGCCGGTTAGCGTGGTGTGTGCAGCGGGACGCTGAAAATTGGAGCATTGTTCATCGTAGAATACCTGGCTTGTCTTCTGACCAAATGGGAGGGAATCATGTCTGCCAATACCGTTGAGCTTTACCGCGTGCTGCGCACCACCCCCGAGCGCCTGTACCGCGCCTTTACCGATGCCGACGCTTGGGCCAAGTGGCTACCGCCGTTCGGTTTTACCGCCAGGGTCGACCACTGCGATGCCCAGGTGGGCGGCAGCTACCGCATGTCGTTTACCAATTTCACCACCGGCCACAGCCATGCCTTCGGCGGCGAATACCTGGAACTGGTGCTGCACGAACGCCTGCGCTACACGGCCCGCTTCGACGACCCCAACCTGCCCGGTCAGATGCAGACCACGGTCACCCTGCGCGCCGTCTCCTGCGGCGTGGAGCTGACGATTGTGGAAGAAGGCATACCCGATGCGTTTCCGTTGGAGGCATGCTATTTGGGCTGGCAGGAATCGCTGGTGCAACTGGCGCAACTGGTCGAGCCGGAGATCAAGGAGTAAGGCTTTTACCTCTCCCTTTCCACAGAGGATAACCCGCGACCTCCAGCGTTAAAATGGCGCTGCTGGTCTGGCGGATTATCGAATAAGGAAGTGTGTGATGGGCAAGGGCAGGCTGGAAGCATTCAGCGATGGCGTGATCGCCATTATCATCACCATCATGGTGCTGGAGCTGAAGGTGCCGCATGGCGGCGATTTTGCTGCGCTGGAAGAGTTGGCGCCGGTGTTCCTCGGCTATGTGCTCAGCTTTGTCTACGTCGGCATTTACTGGAACAACCACCACCACATGCTGCACGCTTCGGCCCGCGTCGATGGTCGCGTGCTGTGGGCCAATCTGCATTTGCTGTTCTGGCTGTCGTTGATACCGTTTACCACCGGCTGGATGGGCGAGAACCTGTCGGCGCCATTGCCGGTCGCGTTGTACGGCGTGGTGCTGTTTTTCGCGGCCGTGGCCTACTACATCCTGGAAAAGCGCCTGATCGCCTGCAATACCAACGACCACATCCTTGCCAACGCGGTCGGCAAGGAATTCAAGGGCGCCATATCGGTGGTGCTGTACCTGCTGGCCATTCCCATGGCTTACCTGCACGTGTGGGCGGCGTTTGCGCTCTACATTGTGTGCGCCCTGGTCTGGTTTCTACCGGACCGCCGCATCGAGGCGCAAGTGCGCAATTGATGGCGGCGGCGCGATCGAAGCAGCCGATCAGTGGCCTTCGGAAGCGTTGAACATGGTCTTGGCGTAGATCAGGCCCAGGCCATAGGCGCCGCCGTTGGCGATGGCGGTTTTCACAGTGTCGTCGTAGGTTTCGCCACGGGCCCAGTCGCGTTGCAGTTCCAGCAGGTATTGCAGCGAGGTCATCGGACGGGCGCCCAGTTGCACCATGCGTTCCACCGCGCGCTCATGCGCTTCGTCGGACACATCGCCGGAGGCATCGGTAATCACGTACACCTCGAAACCCTGATCCAGTGCCGACAGCGCAGGACCGACGATGCATACCGACGTCCACAGGCCGGCCAGCACGATTTTCGGCTTGCCGATGGCGTTGACGCGCTCGGCGATGCGTGGATCTTCCCAGGTGTTCATCGAGGTGCGGTCGATGGCGGTTTCGTTGGGGAAGGCTTCGGTGATCTCGCTGAAGATCGGTCCGGAGAACGATTTTTCGGCCACTGTCGTCAAAATCGTCGATACCTTGAATTCTTTCGCGGCCTTGGCGACCAGCGCCACGTTGTTGCGCAGCTGAACCATGTCGATCGACTTGGTGGCAAACGCCATTTGCGACTGGTGATCGATCATGATCAGCGTGTGGTTGCTTGGGTCCAGCAGAGTTTGACCTGGTTTGGCGATGGCGGTTGGCATGATTATTCTCCTTGATGTTCAATAAAATCGATATATGGTTTGTATCTCTGCGCACTGTTCTGCGCTGATGGAGTGAAGTATGGATGCTTGGAGGCTGAAACAAAAGCGGAAAAAATAGCGTGCTATTGTCGAAATTATCGAAAATTAAGAGTTTCTATGGTGGCTATTCGTTGGAATAGGTGTTTGCACGACTGAAGTCGGATTTGGCTGTGTATTGTTCGGTTCAAACCTGCAGTTTCCGCTAATGTGCAGTGCAGCATTTTTTGCCAGTGACGTCACGCTTGCCGCCCTGCTATGATCGTGCGCTGATGCGCTGCCCGCCTCGCTGCGACAGCATTCCTTTGGCGTTTAATGAAAGAGACCGACATGGCCCGTCCTCACCTGCTGCTTGTTGCCGCCGCGCTTGGCATTGCTTTTTCGCAACCCGTTCTGGCTGCTGCCACCCTGGCGGGCAATCCGCTGGCCACTGCCAGCACGCTGCCGTTCCAGTACCCGGCGTTCGACAAGATCAAGGATGAGCACTTCCTGCCAGCCTTTGCCGAGGGCATGAAAATCCATCTGAAAGAAGTCAACGCCATTGCCAACAGCAAGCAGGCGGCTACTTTCGACAACACCATCGTGGCTATGGAAAAATCGGGCGCGCTGCTCACGCGCGTGCAAACTACGTTCGCCAACCTGCAAGGCGCCAACACCAACGACAAGCTCGATGCGATCGACAGCGAAATGTCGCCGAAGATGGCGGCCCACAGCGACGCCATCTACCTCAACGCCAAGCTGTATGCGCGCGTCAAAGCGCTGTACGACAAGCGCGATACGCTCAAGCTCGACGCCGAGTCGAAACACCTGCTTGAGCGCTATCACACCGACTTCGTCCGTGCTGGCGCCAAGCTGTCGGCCGGCGATAAAGAGAAGCTCAAGCAACTCAACAGCGCGCTGGCCACGCTGCAAACCACGTTCACCCAGAACGTGCTGAAAGAAATCAACGCCTCGGCGCTGCTGGTGGACACTCGCGAAGAGCTGGACGGCATGAGCGCCGCCGCCATCGACGCCGCTGCTGCTGCCGCCAAGGCCAAGGGCCACGACGGCAAGTTTTTGGTGGCGCTGACCAATACCACCGGCCAGCCGCCGCTGGCCGAACTGACCAAGCGCGCTACCCGTGAAAAGCTGATGGCCGTGTCGCTCGAACGCGGCAGCCATGGCGGCGAGTTCGACAACCGCCAACTGGTGCTGAAGATCGCCAAGGCGCGCGCCGACAAGGCTGCGCTGCTCGGCTACCCGAACTACGCCGCCTATTCGCTGGAAGACCAGACCGCGCACGACACCAGCGCCGTCAACAAGCTGCTGACGGAACTGGCCACGCCGGCCGTCAACAACGCCAAAAAAGAAGCGGCCGATCTCCAGGCTGTGGTCGATGCCGACAAGCAGAACTTTAAAATCGGCGCCGCCGACTGGGCCTATTACACCGACAAGGTGCGGGCCCAGCGCTTTGCCTTCGACGAAAACCAGCTCAAGCCGTACTTTGAACTCGACAATGTGCTGATCAACGGCGTGTTCTTCGCCGCCACCAAGCTGTACGGCATTACCTTCAAGGAGCGCAAGGATTTGCCGGTGTATAACCCGGACGTGCGCGTATTCGACGTGTTCGATGCGGACGGCAAGCAATTGGCGATCTTCCTGGCCGATATGTACGCGCGCAGCAACAAGCAGGGCGGCGCCTGGATGAACGAGTACATCTCGCAGTCGACCTTGCAGGGCACCAAGTCGGTGGTGGCCAACCACCTCAATATTCCCAAGCCGCCGGCCGGCGAGCCGACGCTGCTGACCTACGACGAAGTCAAGACCGCCTTCCACGAATTCGGCCATGCGCTGCACGGCATGTTCTCGAACGTGAAATATCCGCGCTTCTCGGGCACCAGCGTGCCGCGCGATTTCGTCGAATATCCATCGCAGGTCAATGAAATGTGGGCCGTCTGGCCGGAAGTGCTGGCCAACTACGCCAAGCACTACAAGACCGGCGCGCCGATGCCGAAAGAGCTGCTCGACAAAGTCATCGCCGCCAAAAAATTCAACCAGGGTTTCATGACCACCGAATACCTGGCCGCCTCGCTGCTGGACCAGCGCTGGCACCAGCTGAGCGCGTCGCAAATCCCCACCGATGTGCTGGGCTTTGAAGCCAAGTCGCTGAAAGACATGGGCGTGGACTTTGCGCCCGTACCGCCGCGCTACCGCACCACGTATTTCTCGCACAGCTTCTCGGGCGGCTATTCGGCCGGTTACTACGCCTACCTGTGGTCGGAAAAGCTCGATGCCGATACCGTCGAATGGTTCCACGAAAAAGGCGGCCTGAAACGCGAAAACGGCGACTGGTTCCGCGCCAAGCTGCTCTCGCGCGGCGGCACCGACGACGCCATGAATCTGTTCCGCAATTTCCGTGGCCGTGATCCGGTGATCGAGCCGCTGCTCGAGCGTCGCGGTTTGACTGGCAAGTAATCTGTTTTCATCATCAAGAAGGAAGAACATGAATCACACCAACCTGATCATCGCCGCCAGCATCACTGCCATCTGCAGCGTTGCCCACGCCGCTACAGCGCAACCGGCGTCGATGCTTGCAGCGAGCAATCCGTTCGCCAAGGTCAGCCCGCTGCAATACGGCTATCCTCAGTTCGACAAGATCAAGAACGAAGACTACGCGCCGGCGTTTAACGAAGGCATGCGCCAGCAGGCCGCCGAGATTGAAAAAATTGCCAACAACAAGGCTGCCGCCACGTTCGAGAACACCATCGTGGCGATGGAAAAATCGGGCCAGTTGCTGGCGCGCGTATCTAGCGTGTTCGGCAACCTGTCCGGCGCCAACACTAACGACACCTTCAAGGCCCTTGAGCGCGAGCTGTCGCCCAAGCTGTCGGCCCACAGCGATGCGATCCGCCTCAACGCCAAGCTGTACGCGCGCATCAAGTCGCTGTACGACAAGCGCGACAAGCTCAATCTCGATGCCGAATCGAAGTACCTGCTTGAGCGCTACAACACCGACTTCGTGCGCGCCGGCGCCAAGCTGTCCGCTGGCGACAAGGACAAGCTGAAAGCCATGAACGGCCAACTGGCCAAGCTGCAAACCACGTTTGCGCAAAACGTGCTGGAAGAAGCCAATGCGTCGGCGCTGATCGTCGATACCCGCGAGGAACTGGCTGGCATGACCGACAAAGCCATCGACGCCGCCGGCCTGGTCGCCAAGTCGCGCGGGCTGGAGGGCAAGTTTGCCATCCCCGTGGTCAACACCACCGGCCAGGCCAACCTGGCCGTGCTGACCAACCGCGCCGTGCGCGAGCGCCTGATGAAAGCTTCGCTCGAGCGCGGCAGCCACGGCGGCAAGTTCGACAATACAGGCGTGGTACTGCAACTGACCAAGCTGCGTGCCGAAAAAGCCGCGCTGCTCGGCTACCCGAGCTTTGCCGCCTACGCGCTGGAAGACCAGACCGCCCAAACGCCGGAAGCGGTCAACCAGCTGCTGTCGGCGTTTGCCCGTCCGGCCGTGGCCAACGCCAAGAAAGAAGGCGCGGAAATCCAGCAGGTGATTGATAAAGAAAAGGGCGGCTTCCAGCTGGCTGCGCACGACTGGTCGTTCTACAGCGACAAGGTGCGCGCCGAGCGCTTCAATTTCGACCAGAACCAGCTCAAGCCGTATTTTGAACTGAACAGCGTGCTGGTCAACGGCGTGTTCTTTGCCGCCAACCAGGTCTACGGCCTGTCGTTCAAGGAACGCAAGGACCTGCCGGTGTACAACCCGGACGTGCGCGTGTTCGACGTGTTCGATGCGGACGGCAAGCAACTGGCGATCTTCATTGCCGACTTTTACGCGCGCAGCAACAAGCGCGGCGGCGCCTGGATGAATGCCTACGTGTCGCAATCGTCGCTGATGGGCACGCATCCGGTCGTGGCCAATCACCTGAACATTCCGAAGCCGGCCGAGGGCGAACCGACCCTGCTGACGTACGACGAACTGCGCACCATGTTCCACGAATTCGGCCACGC
>JBEVNE010000360.1:0-5108 GCA_040508275.1 Duganella sp. | reverse complement strand
GAATCGAGTGCAACTCATATGGTTCTGATGAGAAATATGGACGTACATCAACATTACAGGGAAGCAGCTCGGCTAGGATGGTCCGATGTCCAACGTGATTGAACGGCGCGGAGATCAGGCCATGCGAAGATATGTATCAGCAGCGCGCACACAGCACGGCGTGGCCGCCGTCGAGCTGGCGCTGATCATGCCGATGCTGGTGATGATGCTGGCCTTCACGCTGTACTTTGGCCGCTTCTACTGGCATTACACCACCGCGCAAAACGCTGCGTCCAGCGCCGTACGTTATCTGTCCACCATACCGCACGCCGACATCATCAATCCGTACCGGGCGCCAATGGCAGCGGCGGTGGCATATGAAATCGTGGCCGCACAACTGGCGCAGTTATCGCCGGGACCGATCCTGCCATCGGTAATGGTCAGTTGCGACATGGGCCACTGCTTTGGCGGCGCACCTCCAGCCACGGTGTCGATCACGATCAAGCTCGCGGTGGAAGACATGATTTTCCCAGGCCTGACCTCGATGTCGGTAATCACCGTTGTCACCGCGAGTTCGCCCTATTTCGGGCGCTGAGGCCGGGTGCAGCCGGGGCAGGCCGTGCGTAGGTGAGCCAGCGTACAGCAGACCGTAGCGAGCGGCGGCACAATCAAGGCATGGACACTTCATTCAACATCGCTCGCAAACCCCACCCGGCAGCCTATGCGCTGCACCGGCAGATGTTGGCCGTGCAGCGCGCCATGTCGGCGGTCACGGTAGAGCAGTCGATCAAAGCCACGCGCTGGGCCAATGCCTGGTACCGGCTGGTGCAACGCAAGCTCGATCAGCTGCAGCAGGCGCCGAGGTATTTGCACTGAAAGGGTTTGCACTGGCCATCAGAAAAATCAATGGCCGGTCCAACGAATTGGCCCGGCCATGGTCGTCATGATGAGGGAAATCAGGCAGGGGTGTAGCAACCACCGGCACGGCGCTCCATGCCGGCGCGGTCGATCACGGTGACGGTGCCACGACGATAAACGATCAGTCCCTCTTCCTGCAGCTTGCCGGCCGAGCAGGTGATGCTTTCGCGGCGTACGCCCAGCATGTTGGCGATCATCTCTTGCGTGACTTTGAGTTCGTTGGACAGCGAGCGGTCCAGGCGTTCCAGCAGCCAGCGGCACAGGCGCTGTTCGATGCTGCCGTGGCGGGCGCCGGCCACGGTTTGCGCCAGTTGGGCAAACAGGGCGCTGGTATGGCGCATCAGTTGCTGCGCCAGGGCGCCGCCGCTGAAGAACGCATTGCGCAGCACCGCAGCACGCACGCGGTAACCATAGCCTGCGGTCTGCACCACGGCGCAGCAGTTGGCGCGCTCGGTTTCATACATCGATACACCGACCACGCCCTCGCGGCCGACAACCGCGATTTCGGTGGCGCCGCCGTCTTCGGTCACATACTGGAGCGAGACGATGGCGTTAGTCGGGAAGAAGGCATATTCCATCTTGTCGCCGATGTCGAACAGGCGTTTGCCGGCTGGCAGCGGCACCAGTTCCAGGTGCTCGAACATGGACACCAGCTCGTCACGCGACAATGCACGCAGCAGCTCGTTTTGCTGCGCGCCGGTCAGGCTGATGGCAGGCGCCTGTGCCGATTCCGCCTGCAGCGAACGGACTGGGTTGTTAGCGACAGCGGAAGTGTGCGTAGCGTGGAACATGGCGGGCCTCTTGAATGGTGTTGTTGTTTGCTGCCTTGGCGCGTTTGGAAACACGATCAAGACCGGATGAACAACACTATATCGCTGCTATGTTCGCCAGGTTATAGGAGCACCTACAGGCCAATTGTAGGTTAGGAACATAACATAGTGTAAGACCACTCCTACTCCCCGCCAGCGCACCGTTTAAAAGTCTCCCACGTAGTTTTCCGCCAATGTAGTCGCCATGGCGCGCGAGGAGACAATGTTATCGAGTTCGGCGCGCTGCATGGCACGCTCGAACGGCGTCGCCTCGGCAAACGTGTGCAGCAGGCGCGTCATGGTCCACGAAAAGTACTCGGCGCGCCAGATGCGCTTGAGCGCATCCTCGGTATAACTGGCCAGCAGGCTGTCTGCGCCCTGCCGGTAAAACTGCTCGAAACCGCGCGCCAGCAGGCGCACATCGCCCACCGCCAGGTTCATGCCCTTGGCGCCGGTGGGCGGCACGATGTGGGCGGCGTCGCCGGCCAGGAACAAGCGCCCCGCCTGCATCGGCGTCGACACGAAGCTGCGCATGGCGATAATCCCCTTCTGGAAGATGCGACCCTCGTTGACCTTCCAGCCATCGTTATTCTCCAGCCGCGCATGCAGTTCGGCCCAGATGCGGTCATCCGACCAGTTGTTCACATGATCGCTTGGATCGCACTGGAAGTACAAGCGCTGCACCGTTGGCGTACGTGTGCTGATCAACGCAAAGCCGCGATCATGCTGGGCGTAGATCAGCTCATCGGACGACGGCGCCGATTCGACCAGGATGCCGAACCAGCCGAACGGATAAATTTTCTGATAATCCTGGCGCTGGGCCTGGCCCGGCATCGAAGGACGCGCCACGCCATGATAGCCGTCGGCGCCGACGATAAAGTCGGCGTCGATGCGCGCCTGTTCGCCCTGGTGCACAAAGGTAAGCCATGGCTTGACGGTATCGATATCATGCAGGGCCACCTGCGACACTTCAAACAGCAGCTGGCCCTGCGCCGCCAGCCGCGCCGCCACCAGGTCCTTGATCACCTCGTGCTGCGGATAGACGGTGATGGCCTTGCCGGTCAGTTCGGTCAGGTCGATGCGATGGCGCTTGCCGCCAAACGCCAGCTCGAAGCCGTGGTGCAGCGCCCCTTGCGAGCGCATGCGTTCACCGACGCCGCTCTGGTTCAGAATATCCATGGTGCCCTGCTCGAGCACACCAGCGCGGATGGTTGCCTCGATGTCTACGCGCGAACGCGATTCGAGCACGATCGATTCGATGCCCTGCAGGTGCAGCAGGTGGGATAACAAAAGGCCGGCCGGGCCGGCGCCGATAATGGCAACTTGGGTACGCATGCTTGTCTCCGATGGTTGTTATGTGACTGCATCGTAGCGCCGGATGCCCTCAAAAAACATGGAGGAATATGTTTAAAACTTGTACTATTCATACACTTCGACATCCCAGCCCACCGCTCCGACCATGCCCAATACACGCCCAGCCGCCAGCGCAGAGATTCCACGCTTCGCCCTGTACGGCGAGCAGACAAGGGCGAAAGACGCCGAATTCGTCCATGTCGAATTGATCGAAACCCGCAGCCGCGTATATGACTGGCACATCGACAGCCATACCCATCCCGGCATGTTTCAGGTACTTTTTTTATTCGGCGGCGAGGTGCGCGCAGCGATTAACGAAGCCGTGTGGGAATGCAGCGGACCGGCCGTGATCACCATCAGCCCGACGGTCATCCACGGCTTCGACTTTTCACCCGAGGCGCAGGGCTATGTGCTGACGGTGGACCAGCACGTGGTGTTTTCAGCGGCAGACCAGCAGGCCGATTTGTATTCGCCGCTGTTTGTCGAACCGCTGGCCATCGACCTGGCGGCGCAGCCCGACATGTGCGAGCGCCTGCACGGCCTGCTGCGCCAATTGCTGGCGGAAGCCAGCTGGCCGCAGCAGGGCCACACGCTGATGCTCGAATGGCTGGCGCGCTGCGCCCTGCTGCTGCTGGTGCGCGTGCATGCCGAACACCGGCTGGCCGACCAGTCGGGGCGCAGCGACTTTGCCCTGTTCAGCCGTTTCCGTGACGAGGTGGAACAGCATTTTCGCGAACAGTGGCTGGTGGCCGGCTACGCCAGCGCGCTGCGCGTGTCGCCCACGCGGCTCAACCGGCTATGCCTGAAGCTGGCCGGCAAGTCGGCCTTCGACATCACCCAGGACCGCCTGATGCTGGAAGCCTGCCGCAAGCTCACCTATGTCCCGGCCAGCATTGCCAGCATTGCGTATGAGCTGGGTTTTCAGGACCCGGCGTATTTCAGCCGGCTGTTCAAAAAGCGCATGGGCGTGACGCCCAAGCAGTACCGCGCCCAGTGATCTGATCTTTACAATAAGGAGTTCAGCTCCAGCTGTATCTTGATCAGCGCTGGCAAGCAGCGCTCCACCATCTGCTCCGGCGGCATGCGCCCTGCATGCACGCTGATATTCATCGCCGCCACCACCTCGTTGCGGAAGTTCTTCAATGGCACGGACAGCGTGCGCAAGCCCAGTTCCAGCTCCTGGTCCACCAGCGCATAACCCTGGGCGCGGGCGCGCGTGATTTCCAGCGCCAGCCGCTCCTTATTGACAATGGTGTGCTCGGTCACGGGTTCCGGCTGCAGGCGTTCCAGAAAAGCGTCCAGCTGCGCCGGCGCCAGGCTGGCCAGCAGCATGCGGCCATTGGCAGTGCACCATGCCGGCACGCGGGTGCCCGGTTGCAGTGTCGCCGATACCAGCTGGCCGGCGCTGACGGCGGCCACGCACACCAACTGGTCGTGATCGAGTATCCCGACCGACGCCGCCTCGCCCAGCGAATAGGCGAGCCGGTACAGCAGCGGCTGCGCCAGGCGCGGCAGCCGCGCCGAATGCAGATAGGACTGCCCGAGCCGCAGCACCATGGGCGTGAGCGAAAACAGCTTGGCCTCGTGGCGCATATAACCGAGGTGGGTGAGCGTGATCAGGTAGCGGCGCGCCGCCGCCCGCGTCAGCCCGGTGCGCGCAGCCACATCGGCGATGCTCAGGCGGCTGCGCTCCTGGTCAAACGCTTCGATCACCTGGAGCCCCTTTTCCAGTCCGGCGACCAGATCGCGCGGGCTCGGCGCGTCCAGAGCCGGCGCGGTTTCAACATTCATCGCAGATATCTCCTGTTTTGTGCGCTATACGCACAATTGGTGCGCATAGCGAATATAGCACGCAACCAGCGGCTTGTGGGCGGCTATGTCTTTGCCTACCATCGATGGCACCAACAATCCAACAATCAGCAACCATCTGGAGACACGCTGTGAAATTCGATACCGTCGCTGCCGGCACCTACCCGGAACTTGTCTACCCACCCTATAAATCGACCGCCAAGCGCGGTCCGCAACAGCCGCTGCTGCGCATCGACGCGC
>JBEVNE010000343.1:0-4060 GCA_040508275.1 Duganella sp. | reverse complement strand
GGTCGCAGGTTCGAATCCCGCACGGCCTACCAAGAATGATAGAGAAAGCCCACGAACTTTGGTTCGTGGGCTTTTTTGTTTTGGGTCGCTGTTCGGCACAAAAGAAGGAAAGTCTGCCCTTATGGCCGCTGATTGGAAAGCCATCCGGGAAGAAGCCCTTGCTACGGTCAAGGCGCGAAGGAAAACTTCCTCCAAATCCTGACATTATAGCATCTCCTGCCATAACAGTTATCACCAAACGATACATCTGCGCCCACAGAGAAATCAGTTTTGCGAATGCAACGTATCGAAAAACGAAATTATCTTTATATCTGAGACTTCGGTAAACTGTCTTCATCGATACACCAAATGCAGTTCACCAGGAGCCCATCATGACCACCGCTACCGCTACTACCGCCGCCGTTGCAGCCTCCAAAGCACCGAAAGCCCCACGCCGTTCGTGGAAAGCCATTGTTCGCCGCATTTTTGAACTGTGGGCTGAGCCGTACAGCAAAGGCCCTTACCAACCGCTGTAATCGGGGAAACGCAGTAAAAAGTAATTAAATAGGTAACACCCATCGTTCGCGTGCAGACATAATTGTGATGAATGCACAGGAGACGGCGAACGATGCGTACACAATTCAATATTGCCACGCTGGCAGACCATCCGCAGGCAGCGCCGATACTCGCGCGCTGGTGCTACGATGAATGGGGACGCGACGACGGCCTGTCCCTGCAAGACGAAATCAACCGCTTTGAGCGTGCCCTGCGCGCCGACACGCTACCGCTGGTACTGATCGCGCGCGATAAAAGCGACGTGATCGCTTGCGCGCAACTCAAAACAGCAGAAATGCCGCAGTTTCCCGAACTCACCTACTGGCTGGGCGGCGTGTACGTGGCAGCGCCATTTCGCGGGCAAGGCGTGGGCCGGCTGCTGATCGAAGCTGTCGAACAGCAAGCACGGCAATCAGGCATAGCCACCCTTCATTTACAGACTGAAGCGCTAAGCGGCGGCCTCTACGCTGCCATGGGCTGGCAGCCGATGTTCAACACCGTCAATCACGGCGTTGAAGTATTGGTGATGCGGCGTGAACTTGCCCAAGCTGAACTGAGCGCTTGAAGCGCATCATCAACTCCGCGAAACTGGGCGCTAGCTCCTACCGCCGAAACTTCTTCGGCTGCCGCCGCCGTGCCGCCGAGTTTTGGTCCTGCAAAATCGCATCGACTCGCTCGGACGCTTCGCGCGACAGTTTTTGCGCCAGCGCGGTATCGGGGAAGTATTCCGGCAGGCGGTAGGCCAGCCAGGCGTAAGCCGAGTACAGGCGGCAGGCGTCTTCCGCTTCCTGCAGATTCATATAGTGCAGCGGATTGTCGCCCGGTTTGAGGTGGGTGACTTTTTTGTGCGCCAGCGCCGTGGCCCAGGTTTCCCACGCATGCTGCAAGGTATGCACCCTGGCGGAAATCGGCACCAGCGACAGCGCAAATTTTTCTGCCACGGTCAAGGGCAGCGTGTCGAGCCAGGCAGCGCGTTCAAACTGGTCTTCGGTAATGCGCGGGTAGAAAAAGCCGTCCGGCACATCGATGTTGTGCACAAAGCGCTTGAGCAGGCGCGCCAGGCTGTGTTCATTCGTTACTGCCGAAATCCGGTGCAAATGTTCGAGCGTGGGCGCTACCGCAAAACCGGTGGTCTTGAGCGGCACCGGTTTTTCGCGCAGCAGCGAACGCATCACGTTGTGGGTTTCATTGTCGTAGCCAGCGACCAGCCCTTCTTCGTGCACGCCAAAGCGCCCTGCCCGGCCGGCGATCTGGCGCGCCAGCGCGGCCGGAATTTCTTCTTCCTCGTAGCCGTTGTATTTGACCGAGGTGGTCATCACGATGCGGGCGATTGGCATGTTCAGGCCCATGGCAATCGCATCGGTGCCCACCACCACGTCGGCGGCGCCGTCGCGGAAGCGCTGGGCCTGAGCGCGCCGCACTTCGGGCGACAGGTTGCCATACACGGTGGCCACCGACAGGCCGGTTTCGGTCACCATGTCGCGCCACATCAGCACTTCACGGCGCGAAAAGCAGATCACGGCGTCGCCGCGCCGCAAGCCGGTCAGCTTGCGCACGGGCGCGTCTTCCATCGACAGCGGTCCTTTGCGCTTGAGGATATGCACTTCCAGCTCGCAACCGAGGCGCGCCGCCAGCACTTCGATGGCACGGCGCGCTTCCGGCGCGCCCACCAGGTACACGGTATGGGCCGGCGCGCCGCAGACGGCGGCGGTCCAGGCGGCGCCGCGGTCGCGGTCGGCCAGCATTTGGATTTCATCGATCACGGCGACATCGACCGGTGTACGCGTATCGAGCATTTCCACAGTGCTGGCCACGTGGGTGGCGCCGGGCACCAGACGCCGCTCTTCGCCGGTGACCAGGCTGACGGCCAGCGGACGGCCATGTTGCTGCATGCCCTGCAGGCGCTCGTAGTTTTCCAGCGCCAGCAGGCGCAGCGGCGCCAGGTACACGCCGCTGGGCGCCTTGGCCAGCGCTTCGATGGCCTGGTGGGTCTTGCCGGAATTGGTCGGGCCCAGCACGGCGATAAAGCGGCGCTTGAGACGGCGCGCTACCTCGAACGAGGCCGGATACTCGGCCAGGTTGATGCTTTGGCGCGTGCGCTCGGCGTGCTGCTCTTCCATGTCGCGTTCAACGGCGTGGTGCAGGCGCTGACGGATGCGGTCGAATACCTGGGCGGCCGGTTCGGCAATCTGCATGTCGGCCAGGCCTTGCAGGAAGGGGACGGGATCGAGTCCGCAATCGTCGCTGGCATCCGATATCTCCTGCACAAACGCCGCGACGGCGCCGTGCAATTCATCCACCACGGCGTCGCTGGCGCGTTCACGCAGCAGCGCCGAGCGTGTGTCGGCATCCATTTTGCGCCACTTCGATGGCTTGGCCAGCACACCCTGCGCCGGCACCAGGTCGTAAATATAGTGGGCACTGGCGTACTCGACCTGGCCCGTCAGGCGCAGAAATACCCGCCCTTCGAGCCGGACCAGGCTGAATCCCTTGCGGGCAAGACCGAGCTCGCGCATCAGTTCGTCGTCGTGTTCCTGGTCTGCAAGGTCGGTCATGGTCGTGCGGTGGAGTGGATAAGGCCGGATTATATCGTGCCGGGGCAGCGGCAACTTTTGTATTCGAGGACGATTTCTGGCACCATGGCCGGCTTTACAGTCCGCACTCAGTCCATTTTTTCCGCTCATGGACAAACACCACCATGCCGCAAACTATTATCTCCCCGGTCCAGCACGAATTAATCATTAAAAAAAGCCGGTTTATCGCCTGCGTGCAGCCCATGAGCGACCGCGCCGCCGCGCAAAAAGTTGTGGCGCAATTATGGCAACAGCACCCACAGGCGGCGCACGTATGCTGGGCATTATTAGCGGGCGGCCAATCGGCGGCCGTCGATGATGGCGAACCGAGTGGTACGGCTGGCCGCCCCATGCTCGATGTATTACGCCACCAGGATCTGGAAGGGGTATTGGCGACGGTAGTCCGGTATTTTGGCGGCGTTAAACTTGGTGCCGGCGGACTGGTGCGCGCTTATACCGACAGCGTGGCGCAGGCATTATTAAATGCCGATAAAGTCGCCATTATCAAGCTGCGCCACCTGGTATGCAGCGCACCGTATGCAATGGAAGGATTGATACGCCATGAAATTGAATGGGCCGGCGCCTCCCTCGATGAAGTGGCCCATGCCGATGCGGTGCGCTTTGCCTTCAGCCTGGCCGACAATGCGGCGAGCGACTTGATTACCCGCCTCAATGAAGCCGGCCATGGCCGCATACTCTGGATAGAAGAAGATAGCTGAGCGGTCCCGCCAAGCGGCTTTCTCCAAGCGACGTCCGACGCGCCTTACGCGCCGGTTTTTGGTATGTTCACGCCAATTTTTGGCGTGCAGCACCCGCCCATGTCGCTCTGTGCCACAGCGCTTCCAGCGGCCCCTGCTGGTGCGAGCGCAACCACCACACGCTGAACTGGCGCTGCGCCAGCGCCAGCACGATACCGATCAACAGCGCCGTGCTGGCGCCCGTGTAGCGGTACA
>JBEVNE010000338.1:0-6554 GCA_040508275.1 Duganella sp. | reverse complement strand
GGTGTGCCGGCCTGCCGGCGAGGTTAGCGGTACCGGGATTGCGCCAGCCATGGCCATTTACGGCTGGGTGCCAAGTGGCGGTGGGGGCGGCGGCAAGGTGCCCGGTGCCGGTGGGGGCGGTGGAGGCGGTGGTGGCAAGACACCGCCCGCTGGTGGTATGCCGGCGCCTGGCGGCGGCGGTGGCGGTGGCGGTGGAGCGCCTGCGCCCGGCGGCGGTGGCGGCGGATTTCCTGCGCCCGGTGGCGGCGGCAGGCCGTTGCCGGGAGGTGGCGGTGGCAGCGCGCCAGCGCCGGGCGGTGGTGGCGGCGTGCGCAAGCCTGGCGCCGGCGGTGGCGGCGGCGCTGCCCTGCGTGCGCCCGGTGGTGGCGGTGGTGGTGGCGCATCGGCTTGCGCCAGTGTCACGGCGGCCGGTGGAGGTGGCGGCGCGGCCACCGCAACAGTGGCGCCAGCGATACCAGCAAACGCCAGCGCCGCGGCCAGCAGGGAAGGTTTGATCGTCTTCATGGTTCACTCCTTGTTCACATTAAAGGGGGTAACCATGACTATGCAGATTGCGTGCCAGCCCGTGCACCGGCACAAACAGCCGTTTTTTGCGGCAGGATACAGCGATCTGTCCGCTTTTGTGACATCAATGTGTCACGTTGGCGGACAGGCGTATCGCCGCCGTGACAGTGCGCCCTGTCAGCACCCTGTCAGCCCCCTACTCCAGCCCGTACTGGGCCAGCTTGCGATACAGCTGCTGGCGCGACAGGCCAAGCTGGCGCGCGGCCTGGCTGCGGTTGCCGGCACAGGCGGCCAGCGCCCGTGCCAGCATCAGCGCCTCGAGTTGCGCAACCGCATGCTCAAGCCTGCCATCGACATCGATGGCGGCGACTGTCAGCGCCCGCCCCTGGTCAGCCGCCGTGACGCTTGCGCGACTGGCGGAATGGGTGCTGCCTGCTTCGGCGCCGCCGTTGCCGGGTGCGTCGGCACCCATGACGGTTCCGTTACGCCCGCCACCGAGCGCCAGGTGTTCGACATCGATCAGGTCGCCTTCGCTCAGGGCGATCGCGCGCTGGATGGCGTTACGCAGTTCGCGCACATTGCCGGGCCAGTCGTGCGCGCGCAGCGCAGCCTGCGCCGCTGCGCTCAGGCGCTTGCCGCGTCCTCCCGCCTGCTGCAGAAAATGCCCCACCAGCAGATCGAGGTCGCCGCCGCGCGCGCGCAGCGGCGGCAGCTCGATGGTGATCACCTGCAGCCGGTATAACAGGTCGGCGCGAAAATCGCCGTGCGCCGCCGCAGCCTCCAGGTCGCGGTGGGTGGCCGCCACCACCCGCAGATCGACTGCCTGCGCATGGCGCCCGCCTAGGGGCGTGACTTCGCGCTCCTGCAGCACGCGCAGGATCTTGGCCTGGGTCGGCAAGGCCATATCGCCGATTTCGTCGAGGAACAGGGTACCGCCGTCCGCTTCGCGAAAGCGCCCGGCGCGGTCGGCCGTGGCGCCCGAAAAGGCGCCCTTGACGTGGCCGAACAATTCGCTTTCGAGCAGCTCGGCCGGAATGGCGGCGCAGTTGACCGCCACAAACGGCCCTTGCGCGCGGCGGCTGTTGCGGTGCAGCGCCTGGGCCACCAGTTCCTTGCCCGTGCCCGTTTCACCAAGCACCAGCACCGAGTTGTCGCCGTCTGCCACCAGGCCGATGCGCTTGAAGATGGCGCGCATGGCCTCGCTGTTGCTGATCATCGCATCGCCGGCGTCGTTGCCATCGCTGGCTTCGGCGGCGCTATTGGCATCGGCCAGTTCACCGGCATCGTCCTGCCCTGCCGGCGCCCCGAGCCCGCCCGGGCTGCTGGCGCGCAAGGCACGCGCCAGCGTCTGCGCCAGCTGCTGGCGCCCGACCGGCTTGGTCAGGTGGTCGAACGCGCCCAGGCGCATGGCCTCGATGGTGTTGGCGCCGCTGGCGTAAGCGGTGAGCATGATGCAGGGCACGCCGGGGGCAATCTGCGGCGCCGCCCGCAAAAACGCCAGGCCATCGTCGCCCGGCAGGCGCAGATCGACAATGGCGGCGGCCACCGTGCCCTGCCCTGTCCCTGCGCCGGTTTGGCCGAGCGCGCGCAGGCCCGCTTCGGCGCTGGCGGCCTGGCGCACGCTGTAGCCGAGATCTTCCAGCGTTTCGGCCAGCGTGGCGCGAAACGCGGTGTCGTCGTCAACGATCAGTATCAAGGCCATGGCAGCTCCAGGACGATGCGCGTGCCACTGGCGAGCGCCTTGCCATTGCTTGCCTCGCCACCCGCAGGCTCGAGCGCCACCCGGCCGCCATGCGCCTGCACCACCTCGCGCACCACAGCCAGGCCAAGGCCGGTGCCACCGGCGCGGCCGCTGACCAGCGGATCGAACAGGGTCGCCTGCAAGGCCGGCGGCACACCGCTGCCGTCGTCGGCCACCCACAGGCGCAGCAGCGCACCGTCGTGCGCGGCGCCCAGTTCGATGTTGCCGCCAGCGCCGGTGTGGGCCAGCGCATTGAGCAGCAGGTTGTCGATCACGCGCGCCATCTGCGCCGGATCGAACAGGGAAATTCCTTGTGCCTGCCGCGCCAGCGCGGGATCGAGCGTCAGCGACAGCGTGACACCGATGGCGGCGGCCGCCTCGGCGTGGGCGTCGCGGCGCTCGGCCAGCCACTGGTCCAGGACCACCGGCGCGCGCTGTGGATGGAAAGGCTGGGTCAGCGCCAGCAGGCTGGAGACCAGTGTTTCGAGCCGCTGTACCTGCGTCAGCGTGGTGTGCAGCGCGGCCTCGGTGCGCTCGGCGCGGCGTTCCGGCGCCGCCGCCAGCGCATTGTCCACCTTCATGCGGATGGTGCCCAGCGGGTTGCGGATTTCATGGGCCAGGCTGGCGGCCAGGCTGCCCAGCGCCGCCATGCGTTCGCTCGCCACCAGCAGGCCTGACAGACGCTGCGCTTCGCGGCCCCAGCGGGTCAGCAGCAAGGCAAAGCCGGCGCCTGCCAGCACCAGTGAACACAGCAGCACGCTGACCGCCACGATCAGGTGGTCGAGCGCACTGTCGGCCAGCGTGGCCACGCGCGTCAGGGTCCAGCCGGCCACCTCGTTTGACACCGGGCAGGCGCCGTACACCACCGCTTCGCGCAGGCCGGGGCGCACTTCCTGCAGCGGCGCGCCGGCGGCCAGCGCCTGCCCGGCAAGGGCGGCAATACGCGGCAGTTCGGCCGCCGGCGCATCGTCCTTGACACCGCTGCCGTCGTAAGTGGGAAAAGCATAGGCAAACACGCCGCGCTGCGCCTGCCACAAGCCGCCTTCGAAGCCGCTGTCCTCGCGCAGCGCCATATCGACCACGGCGCGCGCAGTCGCTGCGGCGCGGGCGCCATCAAGACGCTCGGCGCCGACGCGCATGATCTGGCAGATCACGGCGGCGCGGCTGCGGGCCGCGGCAATCTGCGCGGCCGAGCCCTGCCGCCCGAGCTGGAACAGCAACCAGATCAGCACGATCACCATGGCGGCGATGGCTGCCCATAACCAGGACAGATCGCGTTTCAACATTCCCTTCAACACACTCTGTCCTTTCGGCAACCAAGCAAGCGCATTATGCAACGCGCAGGCCGGATCGACAGCACAATAGCCGCACGGAAATATTTTGAAGATGATACTGCGCGTGTATTCTGGCATCAGGCCAGCAGCGCCTCGGCCGCCACCGCTGTCAGCACCGGCAACGGCGTGCCGGCAGTGCGGCACAGCGCAAGCCGGTAACCATTTTCGCAGGCCACATCTGCCAGGGCGAAGCGCAGCGCTCCGGCCGGCGCGCGCTCGTCGTCGAGCGCCACTGACTGGCCGGCGCCGGGCAGCACCGCGAACGAAGCCAGGTCGCGCTGCAGGCCCAGGCCCAGCGCTTTGACGTACGCTTCCTTGGCGGTCCACAGGCGAAAAAAATAGTCGCGCCGCAGCGACGGCGCACAAGCCATCAGCGCCGCCTGCTCGCGTGGATGAAAAAACCGTTCGGCGATGCCAAGATCGATCGCGCGCACCTGCTCGATATCGACACCCACCGGCGCAGACGACAGCACACACACCACCTGGCTGCCGGCATGGGAAAGATTGAATTCGAGCGAAGCCGCACCCCACAGGCACGGTTTTCCGTATGGGCCAAGGCCGTAGCGCCAGTCACGGTCGGACAGTCCGTGCGCGCGCAGCGCGTGGCGCAACAGGGCATGGCCGAGCAGCGAACGGGCACGGTCAGCCGGCCGCCTCAGGCAGTCGATGCGCCGCAGGTCGATGCCGGCGAGCTGGCGCCGCAACGCTGCTTCCCAGCCGCTTGCGGACGCACATTGCGGCAGCGTTGTGCCCCACAGCTGGCAGGCCGCCTCACTCACGCAGCGGGCGCGCCGACAAGGGGGGCGGCGCCACGGCAGCCAGCAGGCGGCTGCTGCGCACCATCGGCAGCGACAGCATATTGCTCACCACCGCCATCAGCAGCATGGCCGTAAAGGTCTGGCTCGAGATGATCTGCTTGTCCAGCAGGATATTGGCAAAGATCAGCTCAATCAAGCCCTTGGTCTGCAACAACCAGCCGACCACCTTGGCGTCGCCCCTGGGCCAGCCCAGCATGCGCCCGGCCAGCCACACGCCCAGCAGCTTGCCAAGCACACTGGCCACCAGCAGCAGGGCGGCAGCGACGAACACGGTTTCCGCCCCCACGCTCCAGGTGGTTTTCAGTCCCGTACTGAGGAAGAATACCGGCATGAAGGCAAACAGCACCTGCTCGCGCAGCGCATCCATGCGCGCCCGGTCGAACCAGTCGGCGTCGAGCACCACGCCAGCCAGGAAGGCGCCCACCATAAAGTGCAGGCCGGCCCAGTCGGAAACAAAGGCGCTGGCCAGCAGCCATATCAGGCTGGCAAACCAGCGGTCCGGTTCCGCCAGGCGCGCCATCAACCGCCGCAGCAGCCAGGCCGCCACCACAAAGCCGCCGAGGAACATGGCCTGGCGGCCGATGCGCTCCCAGTCGAGCAGGATCAGCGCCAGCACGCCCCATATCGCCAGGTCGTCAAAACTCGCGTAGCGCAGCAGACGCTGGCCCAGCGTGCTGCGCAAGATGCCCAGCTTTTCCATGAACAGCACGAGGATGGGCAAGGCCGTCACTGCACAGCCCATGCCCACGCCGGTGACAAACTGCCACGTATGGGCGCGCGCACCGACCCAGTCCTGCTGCCAGCCCAGCAGCACCAGCGCCACGCCGACCCCGAGCAGCAGCGGCGTGACCAGCGCCATGCCGGCCACCACCAGGCTTTCGCCACGAAACTGCCAGGCCTGGCGCAGATCCAGCTCCACCCCGGCGATCCAGACAAACAGCATCACGGCCCACCAGGCGATGCCGTTCAGGGCCAGCGTCACGTTGGGGGAAAAGACGAATTCGTGATACCCGGGATAGATGGCGCCCAGCACGCCGGGGCCGAGCAGCACGCCGCCGACAATCTGCACCACCACCAGCGGCGCCGCATTGTCGCAATTGAGCAGGCGCCAGACCAGGTAGGGAGCGGCAAAAATCATCAGCATCGCCAGCAGGTAGATTTCGGTGATCGACATCGCGTACTCCAGTGAGAGGGTGAGAGGGTGAGAGGGTCAGGCGGCCAGCGGCTGCAATGGCCGCCTGACAGGAGATGAAGGCGCCACCGCGCGCACATGGGCGGCGTCAATTTCCACGCTCAGGCTGCGGCCGATCAGCTCGAGGTTGATCACCAGGCGCTGCTGGCGTTTGATGCTGACCAGCTGACCCTGGGCGTAGCGGAACGGGCCGGCGATCACTTCCATCATTTGCCCCTGCACCAGCTCACTCTCGACGGCCAGCGTGGCGCCGCTGTCCACCATGATGCGGATCGCTTCGACGTCGCGCTCGACCAGCTGGGCATGGCGCCCGCAACTCATCAACAGCCCGCACGAACCGCGCACCGTACGCAGCGCACTGACCTGCTCGGGACGGGGCTGGACAAAAATATAGCCGGGGAACAGCGCCGTCTCGGTCTGCGCACTGCGGCTGCGCTGCTTCGGCAAAAAAGAGTGGATCTGGCGCTGCTGCAGGCACTCCTGCACAACGTTTTCCTGCCGGCTGCGCGTACGCAGCACCAGCCAGGGTGGGATGGGTGTTGTCTCGATCATGGCAGCTCCGCGAGTGGTGAATACAGTCGGGGCCATTATGATTTTGCTGAACTGACAAGAATAGATGCCAATGGATACCTGCCGCATTGCACAATGACTTAGGACATGGTGTCGTTTGACAGGGGTAGCCCGGCTTGCGACGCCCGAAAAAAAAGACCCCGAAGGGTCTTAAAAGGAGGAAGTCTGATGGCTGCCGGTTACTTGGCCAGGCTGGTCTGCCCATAGCCGCTGTCGCGGATTTTCATGGCCATTTCCAGGCGCGAGCTGACGGCCGTGATGCGCATCAGTTCAAACATATAGTTTTTGACGGTGCCGCAACTGAGGTTGAGCGCGCAGGCGATCTGCTTGTTGGAATAGCCGATCAGCAGCAGGTCGAGGATGTCGCGCTGGCGTGGCGTGAAGCGCAGGGGCGC
>JBEVNE010000319.1:0-3182 GCA_040508275.1 Duganella sp. | reverse complement strand
ACATTCGCCAAGATTGCGTATGATTCCGGGCTTGACTGCTCAGGATACCCGCTCATGTTGCCTTCCATCGAACAACGCCTCGCCCTCGAACTTGCCGCCAAACCGGCCCAGGTAATCGCCGCCATCGCCCTGCTGGACGAAGGCGCCACCGTGCCCTTCATTGCACGCTACCGCAAGGAAGCCACCGGCGGCCTCGATGACACCCAGCTGCGCCTGCTCGAAGAGCGCCTGCGCTACCTGCGCGAGCTGGAAGACCGCCGCAGCGCTATCGTGGCATCGATTACCGAACAGAACAAGATGACGCCAGCCCTGCTCGAGGCGGTCATGCATGCGGAAGACAAGACCCGGCTGGAAGACTTGTATCTTCCCTACAAGCAAAAGCGCCGCACCAAGGCCCAGATCGCCATCGAGGCGGGGCTGGCGCCGCTGGCCGACAGCCTGCTCGCCAACCCGGCGCTGAACCCGGAAAGCGAAGCGGCCAACTACCTGCGCGACGCCTTTACCAGCGATGACGGCAACAATCCGGGCGTCGCCGACGCCAAGGCCGCGCTCGACGGCGCCCGCCAGATCCTGATGGAACGCTTTGCCGAAGACGCTACCTTGCTGCAATCCTTGCGCGAATACGTGCAAGAGCATGGCATTGTCCAGTCGAAAGTTATTGAAGGTAAGCAAGAAGAAGGCGAAAAATTCGCCGATTACTTTGATTATTCCGAACCACTGGGCAGCGTACCGTCGCACCGTGCACTGGCCTTGTTGCGCGGCCGCCGCGAGGGCATCCTCGATGTGGCCCTGCGGCTCGATACCGAAGCGGAAAAACCGAAATGGGACGCGCCGCACAATCCGTGCGAAAGCCGTATCGCCGCCCGTTTCGGCATCAAACAGCAGGGCCGTCCCGCCGATAAATGGCTGGCCGACACGGCGCGCTGGACCTGGCGCGTGAAAAGTTTCATGCATCTCGATACCGAGCTGATGGGCGCGCTGCGCGACACCTCCGAGCGCGACGCCATCAACGTCTTCGCCACCAATCTGAAAGCCCTGCTGCTGGCCGCGCCGGCGGGCCAGCGCGCCACCATGGGCCTCGATCCCGGCTTGCGCACGGGCGTGAAAGTAGCGGTGGTGGACGCTACCGGCAAGGTGGTCGATACCGCCGTGATCTACCCGCACCAGCCCAAAAACGATTGGGACGGCGCCCTGCACACACTGGGCAAGCTGGCCGCCAAGCACCATGTTTCGCTGATTTCGATTGGCAACGGCACCGCCTCACGCGAAACCGACAAGCTGGCGCAAGACCTGATCAAGCGTCATCCCGAGCAAAAAATGAGCAAGATCGTGGTGTCCGAAGCGGGCGCCTCGGTGTATTCGGCGTCCGAATTCGCCTCGCGCGAGCTGCCCGACATGGACGTGTCGCTGCGCGGCGCCGTGTCGATTGCGCGCCGGCTGCAAGACCCGCTGGCCGAGCTGGTCAAGATCGACCCGAAATCGATCGGCGTCGGCCAGTACCAGCATGATGTCTCGCAAACCCAACTGGCGCGCACGCTCGACGCCGTCGTTGAAGATTGCGTGAATGCGGTGGGCGTGGATGTGAATACGGCTTCGGCGCCGCTGCTGGCGCGCGTGTCCGGCCTGTCGGCGTCGGTGGCGCAAGCCATTGTCACCTACCGCGACCAGAAAGGCGCGTTCACTTCGCGCAGCGGCCTGAAAGCCGTGCCGCGCCTGGGCGACAAAACCTTCGAACAAGCCGCCGGCTTCCTGCGCGTGACCAATGGCGACAATCCGCTCGATGCTTCGGCGGTGCACCCGGAATCGTATCCGGTGGTGGAAAAAATCCTCAGCGATATCAAAAAAGATATCAAGGGCGTCATCGGTGAAGCGGCGCTGATCAAGTCGCTGAACCCGGCCAAGTATGCGGACGACAAGTTCGGCGTGCCGACCGTGACCGATATCCTGAAAGAGCTGGAAAAACCGGGCCGCGACCCGCGCCCGGAATTTACCACCGCCACTTTCAAGGAAGGCGTGGAAGAAATCAAGGACTTACGTCCCGACATGATCCTGGAAGGTGTGGTCACCAACGTCGCCGCATTTGGCGCGTTTGTCGATATCGGCGTGCATCAGGATGGCCTCGTGCATATTTCCGCGCTGTCGAATACCTTCGTCAAAGACCCGCACACGGTGGTCAAGGCTGGCCAGGTGGTCAAGGTCAAGGTGCTGGAAGTGGACGAAAAGCGCAAACGCATCGCCCTGACCATGCGCCTGACCGACAGCGCGCGCGATGCCGCTGCCGGCGCCGGTCCCCAGCAGCGCGGCGACCGCAACGACCGCCGCAGCATGGGCCAGCAGCAGAAACAGGCAGCGCGCGAACAGCCGGTGGGCGGCAGCATGGCCGCCGCCTTTGCCAAGCTGCGCGGTTGATCCGTTACAGCCCTGCCGCGCAACAGTTTTCACTGCAAGGCGCATGCAGGGCCATTGCCAGCCAACACAGGGCGCGCATTTCTTATAAAATGTCGCCATCTACTTATTTCATTCACCGAGGCAGCTATGAGCGACGTACAAACCTGGATCAAAGAAACCGTGACCAACACCCCGGTCGTGTTGTTCATGAAAGGCACCGCACAATTCCCGCAATGCGGCTTTTCCGGTCGCGCCATCCAGATCCTGAAAGCTTGCGGCGTGGAAAACATTGCCACGGTCAACGTACTGGAAGACCCTGAAGTGCGTCAGGGCATCAAGGACTACTCGAACTGGCCTACCATTCCCCAGCTCTACGTCAAGGGCGAGTTCATCGGCGGTTCGGACATCATGAATGAAATGTTTGAGTCGGGTGAGCTGAAAACCCTGCTCGATGCCTGATCAGCCCCACTCTGGCCGGGCCAGGCGTCTGATCATCGCCATCACGGGCGCCACCGGCGCCGTGTATGGCGTGCGCCTGCTCCAGCATCTGCAGCACACGGCGGGTATTGAAACCCATTTGCTGGTATCGGACGCCGCCGTCCTCACGCTGCACCAGGAAACCGGCCTGCAGCGCCGCCAGGTCGAAGCGCTGGCCCACGTAGTGCACAAGGTGCGCGATGTCGGCGCCTCGATTGCCAGCGGATCGTTTCAGTCGGACGGAATGATTGTTGCGCCCTGCTCGATGAAGACGCTGGCGGCAGTGGCGCATGGCCTGTCGGACAACCTGATTGCCC
>JBEVNE010000294.1:0-4990 GCA_040508275.1 Duganella sp. | reverse complement strand
CAGCAGCAGCAACCGCCGGCGCAACCGATGGTCAATACCAGCGGCCAGCGCCTGGGCAGCATGATCAACACCACTGCCTGAGCGCGGCACTCAGCGACGCCACTGGCGGCGGCAAAAACGACAACGGCGCCTCACCTTGCGGTGACGCGCCGTTTTTTTATGCGGACAACAGTTAGTTGGCCATCATTTCGCGCAGTTCGCGAATGCTGAAGTCGCTGATTTCGTGCATGCGGATCAGGATGGTGGCGCCGATCGGCAGCGTGTTGTGGCGAATTTTGCTGATGACGGGCGGCGCTACTTCGAGTGCGCGCGACAGGGCCGCGTCATTTTTCAGCTGCAGGCGCTCGATGATGGCATCGAGAACGCGGTTAGGGTTGTACGTGGGCGAGGAGGTGATTTCTTTAATGGACATGGTTAGTACGCCAGGTTAGCGGCCGCCTTGTGTTGAAAAGCGACACATTGACTAAGAAAATTATGGCTGCAGTTACGGAAATCATGTGCGGCTTTTTGCCACCGATCCCTGCACGTACACAGCTTTGTTATTTTTCGGACAAACCCAAAAAGTCGGTCCGTGACAATGTGTGAGATTCTAACCCTATTTCTTGTGTTAGATCAAAAAAGAATTGTAAAAAAAGGTATAGAAGGCAGTAAGTTGTTGTGTGGCACAGTCAGGAACGGTGCACACCGGAAACAATAAAGCACCATTCAACGGCCAACAGGGTGGCCAGTTGCGCCATGGCGCCGGGCAACAGAACGCTGGGCGCACTGATGATCGCGCTTGAGGCAGCAGCGTCATACCAGCCCAGGTGGCGGCGGATTTCTTCAGGTTTGGGCGGAGGACGGCGGTCGCACTCGCGCAATTGCATATACGCGCGGACCTGCTCCTTGCTCGGACGAGTCACTGGCATGCGTACTCCCGGAATAGATGGCTAACAATAAACGCAAGAAAATGCCCGGCGGTTGACGAATGTCATAAAAATCAATTGAAATTTTGACACAAACCATCGCCGGGCAGGCGATTCTATTGCAGCTTTACAACGCAGATTTACATGAATTTACAAATCTATTGGTTTCATTGGTAACGCGCGCAAGGTCGCCGCCACCGTTGGATAGCGCAGCCGCACCCCGAGTTCCCGCTTGATGCGGCCATTGGCGAGACGGCGCGACTCCGACATAAACGACAGCAATGCCGGCGTGACGACTTGCTGCAATTGCGCGCGCGGCAGGCGTGGCGGACGCGGCAGGCCAAGCGCATCGGCCACGGTATCGAAGTACTCCGCCATTTTCATCTGGCTGTCGTCCACCGCGTGATATAGCCGGTTGTGTCTGCCGCGCAACAGGGCACGCACGATGATCGCTGCCAGATCGTCCGCATGAATATGGTTGGTGTACACATCATGCTCGGCGATCAGTGCCGGCGTACCCTGCTCGAGGCGCTTGCGCGGCAGCCGTTCGGGGCCATAAATACCGGGCACACGCAAGATCGCCAGCTGC
Source organism: Duganella sp. (assembly GCA_040508275.1). GTDB lineage: Bacteria > Pseudomonadota > Gammaproteobacteria > Burkholderiales > Burkholderiaceae_D > Rugamonas. The sequence continues at coordinate 3,496 of JBEVNE010000294.1, read as the reverse complement.
GAACGGCTGCGCTTGGCCCAGTCGCGCAGCACGCGCTCGGCATCCACGCGGCGCGTGGCGCGTGCATTGCGTGGCGCCACCGGCCGGCATTCATCGAACAGGGCGCCGCCGCAATCGCCATAGACGCCGGTGGTGCTCACATAAACCATGCGGGCTTGCTCAGGTAAAATGGCGGTCAGGTTGCGGCTGCGCCGGTCCAGCGCCCCCTCGGGCTGCGGCGGCGCCAGGTGCACCACGTAATGCGCCAGTCCGTGCAGGCGCCGCAAGCTGGCAGGCTGATCAAGATCCGCCACCAGCGGCACCGCACCGAGCGCGCGCAATTCGGCGCAGCGCTCGGGACTGCTGGTGGTGGCGAACACGCGAAAATGGCCGCGCAACAGCGGCAACAGCCGCTTGCCGACATCGCCGCAGCCGATAATGAGCAGGCGCGGACGACCCCAGGCGCCGCTGCGAGTAGAACTAGTGAGATTTTTCATCTGAAGGATTGTATGACGTTTCAAATTACTGTACAGCCTAGCGGCCATCAATTTCAGTGCGACGACGATGAAACCATCCTCGCTGCAGCGATCCGCGCTGGCGTTGGCCTGCCTTATGGCTGCAAGAATGGCGCTTGCAGCTCCTGCAAAGGCAAGGTACTGTCCGGCGCTGTTACCCACAAAGCGCACCAGGAGCGCGCCCTGAGCCTGGACGAGGAAAAAGCCGGCTTTGCACTGTTCTGCTGCGCCACCACCAGCGCCGATCTGGTGATCGAAGCGCGCGAAGTGGCCGGCAGCGACGAATTCCCGCTGCGTAAAATGCCGTCGCGCGTGACCACGCTGGAAAAAGTGGCGCCGGACGTGATCGTCATGACCTTGCAACTGCCGGCCAACGAAACGCTGAAATTCCGCGCCGGCCAGTATATCGAATTCATGCTGCGCGACGGCAAGCGCCGCAGCTACAGCATCGCCACCGCGCCGGGGCTGGACCAGCCGATCACGCTGCACATCCGCCACCTGCCCGGCGGCCTGTTCACCGACCAGGTGTTCAGCACCATGAAAGAGCGCGACATCCTGCGCTTTGAAGGCCCGATGGGCACGTTCTTTGTACGCGAAGACAGCGACAAGCCAATCGTGCTGCTCGCTTCCGGCACCGGTTTCGCGCCGATCAAGGCGATTGTCGAGCACCTGCGCGCCCAGGGTTCCACCCGGGCGATGACGCTGTACTGGGGCGGGCGCCGTCCACACGACCTGTACATGGACGCCCTGTGCCGCGAATGGGCCGCCACGCTGCCCCATTTCAGCTACGTGCCGGTGGTGTCCAATGCGCTGCCTGAAGATGCGTGGAACGGACGCGTCGGTTTCGTCCACCATGCCGTTCTGGCCGACCTGCCCGATCTGTCCGGCCACCAGGTGTACGCCTGCGGCGCCCCGCTCATGGTCGAGGCGGCGCAGCGCGACTTCAGCGCCCGCTGCGGCCTGCCGGCAGAAGAATTTTACGCAGACGCGTTTACCAGCGAAGCCGATCTGCACCAACCTTAACCCCCAAGCATCCACCCGAAAGCGGGCGCAGACAGGGATGCAGAGTCCCGGCTCTGCTCCCTAACAACCTCCATGCCAGACAGCGCCTCCCCCGCCTCCCCTTCCACATCGTCCAACGGTTTCAGCGTTCTGCGCCACCGTAACTTTACCTTTTACCTGCTGGCCCGCACGCTGGGCACGCTGGCCGTGCAGATGCAGAATGTCGCCATCGGCTGGCAGGTGTATTCGATGACCGGCAACCTGTTCGACCTCGGCATGATCGGCCTGGCGCAGTTTGCGCCGTTCCTGCTGCTGATCCTGATCGCCGGTCACGCCGCCGACCGCTACAACCGCCGCAACCTGATTGCCGGCGCCCTTGCCGCGCAACTGCTGTGCGGCCTGGCACTGCTGGCCTTTACCTATGCCGGCCTGTCCACCGTGTGGCCGGTGTTCGCCGTGCTGGTGCTGTTTGGCAGCGCGCGCGCCTTCATGGGCCCGGCCACGCAGGCCATCCTGGTCAACCTGGTGCCGCCGGACAGCTTTGGCAAGGCGGTAGCGCTCAGTTCATCGAGCATGCACGTGGCCGTGATCCTTGGCCCCACGCTCGGCGGCCTGTTCTACCTGGCCGGTCCGAAAACCGTTTATATGGTTTCCTCAGCCATGCTGGTGAGCGCGGTGATCCTGATCTGTCTGGTCAAGTCGATCAAACAGCCCAGCAACCGCGAGCCCGCCACCTGGCACACGGTGCTGGAAGGCTTGCGCTTCGTGCGCTCGAAACCGGTGGTGCTGGGCGCCATTTCGCTGGACCTGTTCGCGGTGCTGTTTGGCGGCGCCACGGCGCTGCTGCCGGCGCTGGCGCACGACGTGCTGCACGTCGGTCCGCAGGGGCTGGGCATGCTGCGCAGCGCGCCCGGCATCGGTGCTGCGCTGTGCTCGATTGCGCTGGCGTTCTTCCCGATTACGCGCCGGGTCGGCGCCTGGATGTTCGGCGGCGTGGCGCTGTTTGGCGCCGGCACGCTGGTGCTGGGCGCCACCAGCACGTTTATCGTCGCGCTGGTCGCCCTGTTCCTGATGGGCATGGGCGACATGGTCAGCGTGTACGTGCGCCACCTGCTGGTACAGTACGAAACACCGGACGCCATCCGCGGCCGCGTGTCCGCCGTCAACTCGGTATTCATCGGCGCCTCCAACGAGCTGGGCGAATTTGAATCGGGCGTGACCGCCGGCTGGATGGGCCTGACGCGCGCCGTGCTGTTTGGCGGCGCCGCCACGCTGGTGGTGACCGGCCTGTGGGCCTGGCTGTTCCCGGTGCTGTCGCGCATGGACCGCTTTCCGCATGACCAGAACAAGGTGATCGTCAAATGAGCTTGCACCTGGCGCTGCCGCGCCTGATCCACAGCCGTCCCCACCTGAGCCTGGCGATTGTGCTCGGGGCGGCCACCTGGCCGCTTTTACCGCACGACTGGCAAGCGCTCACGCGCCTGCTGCTGGCCTGGGATGTCACGGTGTGGACCTACCTGGTCACCATGGTGTACACCATGCTGCGCGCCGACCATCACGACATCCGCCGCGCCGCCACCCGCCAGGACGAAAAAGGCCCGGTGATCCTGGCCACGCTGTCGGTGGCGGTGTTCATTTCGCTGGCGGCGATCGTGTCGCAACTGTCCAGCCTCAAGCCGGACGCGAACGATTCGGCGCTGCAATACAGCTTTGTGGCGCTGACGCTGGTGGGTTCATGGCTGATGGTCGGCGTGATGTTTTGCTCGCACTACGCGCACCTGTACTACACCAATGAGCACAGCGAAGCGGTGCTGGGCTTTCCCGACCAGCAGCTGACGCCGCATTACTGGGATTTTTTGTATTTCTCGTTCACCATTTCGGTGGCCGTGCAAACCTCGGACGTCAGCGTGGGCCGCCCCCGGCGGCGCCAGGGGGGGCTGGGACAAAAGATGCGGTGTTTGTTGTAAAAACAGGGGATTGTTTGGCGGTGGGTGCAAATT
>JBEVNE010000242.1:0-3062 GCA_040508275.1 Duganella sp. | reverse complement strand
CCTGGTCCGGAGCGCGCCGGCGCGGCGCTGGTGCCGGCGGCGTTGGCGATGCTGCTGGAGCTGGTGGAACGCATGCGGTTTCCTCGGGTTTGATTTTATGTAATGCGAATCATTCGCGTTAAGCGTGAAATTTTAACATGCTGCCTGATAGTCGTCCATGTGCGGCGTAGTAAAAAAATACCGGCGGTTACCGGCGCTGCGCCGCGTACTGCGCCGGCAATCAGCCTTATGATTTTTTTGACAGCCGTGCAACAAGCACATCTAGCTGAATATAATGGCTGAACCATGAAAAAATCCCCGACCCCACTCCATTCCCTGGCCGCACTGTCCGCGCTGTTGGTTTGCGCACCGGCTTTTTCTGCCACCTGGTACGTCGCTCCCACCGGCAAGGACAGCAATGCCGGCAGCCAGAGCGCGCCGTTTGCTTCGATTGCGCGCGCGCAGACGCAGGCGCAGCCTGGCGATACCGTCTATCTGCGCGGCGGCAAATATGTCTACACGGCCGGCATCAACAGCTGCGCGACCCGCACCGACATCGTCAATGCCATTACGTTGAATAAGAGCGGCACGGACGGCCAGCCGATCCGCTACTGGGCCTATCCGGGCGAAAAGCCGGTGTTCGATTTTTCGGCCATGAAGGACGATTGCCGGGTCAAGGGTTTTAATGTGACGGGCAGCTGGCTGCACCTGAAGGGACTGGAAGTGACGGGCGCGCCGCAACAGCCGGGCAACCGCCTCAACCACGAATCGTGGGGCATATGGGTGAACGGCAGCCGCAATATCTTCGAGCAGCTCGACCTGCACCACAATATGGGACCGGGCCTGTTCATCCAGAACGGCAGCTACAACCTGGTGCTCAACAGTGATTCGCATCATAACTACGATCCGTACACGTCCAACGGCGCCGGCCAGAGCGCCGACGGTTTCGGCGCCCATATCAAGGCCAACAATCCGGGCAATGTGTTCCGTGGCTGCCGCGCCTGGGCCAATACCGATGACGGCTTTGATTTGATCAACGCGTTTTCGCCGGTGGTGATTGAAAATTCGTGGGCCTGGTCGCATGGCTACCTGCCCGGCACCACCACGCCGCTGCAGGCCGGTAACGGCAACGGCATCAAGGCCGGCGGTTACGGTGGCACGTATGTGTCCAACGGTGTCAAGCACATTGTGCGCTTTTCGGTGGCCTTCAAGAACAAGGCGGCAGGTTTCTACGCCAACCACCACCCGCTGGCGCTGGACTTCTTTAACAACACGGCGTTCGAGAACGGCTACAACTACGACATGCTGGGCATCTCGGCCGATGGCACGCCCGTCAACTTTGGCACGCTGCGCAACAACATCTCGTACAAGGGCCGCCACGCGCGCAATATCGACGGCGCCAATATGCGCTACAACTCGTGGGATTTGCCGGTGACGGTGTCCGACGCCGACTTCGACGACGTTTCCGCCACCGGCTGGGATGCGCCGCGCCAGGCCGACGGCGGCCTGCCGGTGCTGCGCTCCTACCATTTGCGCGCCGGCAGTGACCTGATCGACAAGGGCGGCGATGTCAGGCTGCCGTTCCTGGGCAGCGCGCCCGATCTGGGCGCGTTCGAAAAGCAGTAAGGTTTTAACTTACTCTTTCAACTTCGATGCCAGCTGCGCTACGCGCTCAGGATCGGCCTTCACCGCAGTGCTGATGGCGCGGCCGTAGTTGGCGTCGGCTTTATGGAAGTAGGACAGCATCGTGTACTTGATGTTGTCATCCTTGACCTGACCGAGGTCTCCGGCCAGGTTGCTGACCAGGTTGGCCTGCTGGCTGGCGTTGAGCGAGCGGTAAAAGTCGCCGGCCTGGGCAAAGTTGCGCGTCTTGACGATGCGCGCCTGCTGGGTGGTGCCGGTGAGTTTGAGCTGGGTGGCCTTGAACTCGCCGTTGTCGGCCAGCGCAGCGCGGGCGCTTGGCTGGTAATTCACATCGCCAGTGCGGGCGCCGCTATTGGTCGCGCCATCCTGGTTGTAGTTGGCGGGCGCCGTGCGTGGACGGTTGATCGGCAGTTGCAGGCCGTTGGTGCCTACGCGGTGCAGCTGGGTGTCGGCATACGAGAACAAACGCCCTTGCAGCAGGCGGTCTTCCGACGGCTCAATACCGGGCACCAGGTTGGACGGCGCCATGGCCGACTGCTCGGTTTCCAGGAAGACGTTATCGGGATTGCGGTTCAGCGTCATGGTGCCAACCTTGGTTTCGGCGACGCCGGGCCAGGTCTTGGTGGCATCGAGCGCATCGAACTCAAACTTCGTCAGCTGTTCCGGCTTGAGCACCTGCACATACAGATCCCATTGCGGATAGCGGCCTTCCTTGATGGCGGCGATCAGGTCGCGCGTCATGTGGTTGAATTCGCGGCCCTGAATGGCTTCCACCTGTTTGGCATCGAGGTTTTTTTCTCCCTGCAGGCTTTTCCAGTGAAACTTGACGTAATGGACCTGGCCGCCGGCATTGACGAATTTATAGGCGTGCACGCTGTTGCCATCCATTTCGCGGTAGCTGGCCGGCGTGCCCAGGTCCGTGTACAGGCGTGTGAGCATGTGGGTGGCTTCGGGCTGGTGCGAGAAAAAGTCGAAGAAGCGGTTCGGGTCCTGGATATTGCTGTCCGGCGCAGGTTTGAGCGAATGCACCATGTCCGGGAACTTCATGGCGTCGCGGATGAAGAACACGGGCAGGTTATTGCCCACCAGGTCCCAGTTGCCTTCGCTGGTATAAAACTTGGTGGCAAAGCCACGCGGATCGCGCAGGGTTTCCGGCGAGTGGTTGCCGTGGATTACGCTGGAGAAGCGCACGAATACCGGCGTTTGCTGGCCCGGCGTAAACACCTTGGCGCGCGTCAGGTCGCTGATGTCCTTGCTGGCGACAAACACGCCATGGGCGCCGGTGCCGCGCGCATGCACCACGCGCTCGGGCTGGCGCTCGCGGTCGAAGCGCTGCAGCTTCTGGATCAGGTGCACATCCTGCAGCAGCACCGGGCCGTTGGGGCCGGCCGTTTGCGAGTTCTGATTGTCGCCAACGGGGGCGCCGTTATCGCGCGTGA
>JBEVNE010000028.1:0-4633 GCA_040508275.1 Duganella sp. | reverse complement strand
CTATCTGCTCGGCTCCACTGCCAGTGGCGTAGCCGGCCAGATACTTGATGGCGGCGCCGGCCTCGACACCGTGTATTACGGCGCACCGCGTTATAACTGGCAAATAACGCGCAACAGCGACGGCACCGTCAGCGCAGGCAGCTATTACAACTGGCAGCCGGACCAATTGATCGGGGTCGAGCGCCTGCTGTTTTCCAATGGCGGCTACGCTCTCGATATCGACGGCGTCGGCGGCCAGGTTTATCGCCTGTACCAGGCGGCATTTGATCGCAGGCCTGATACGCCGGGCCTGGGCCTCTGGATGGATGCCATGGACAAGGGCGCCAGCCTGCATAGTGTGGCCGAGGCGTTCGTGGGCAGCGCGGAGTTTGGCAGGTTGTATGGCAGCGCACCCAGCGATGCCGAGTTCGTCCGGCTGCTGTACAGCAATGTGCTGAACCGTACGCCCGATGCCGCCGGTAACAGTTTCTGGCTGGAGCACCTTGCCAATGGTGCCACCCGTGCTTCATTGCTGGTGAATTTCAGCGAAAGCGCAGAAAACACGACGGCGATGGCCACGATCATCGGCAACGGCTTTGAATACACGCCCTACGGTGGATAAGCTTGCATGATGGGTTTTTCCTGAGGGCAAACGGGCGGCAGAATTGTGGCACAAGACGTAGACTGGAACAGCCTACCAACCTCATCAGCCTAAAGGAGCCCATCATGACACACACACTCGCAGCAGTATTCGAAACCCGTGCCGAGGCCACGCGTGCCAGAGATGAGCTTGCCGCCCATGGCTTTGACAGCGGCGCCATCCAGATCAGCGACTCCGGCAGCCTGGCAGGCAGGCCGCGCATCGACGACGATGCGACGGTGATCGACAACATCAAAAACATCTTCAGCCAGTTGCTGGGACGCGAACATGCCGACCGCAGCGTGTATGCCGAGGCGCTCAATCGCGGCCACGTGGTGCTCACCATCGAAACCGCCAGCCAGCAGGACGCCGAACGCGCTGCCGACATCATCGACGACTTTGCCCCGATCGACATCGACGCCCACGAAACCATGTGGCGCGCCAGCGGCTGGACCGGCGCCGACGTGCTGCGCAGCGGCGTGGGCATGCAGCAAAGCACGCTGAGCGCACAGCAACTGGCCGTGCCCGAATACCACGGCATCCAGCAGCGTGAAGAGGCGGTCGACTATGTGCGCACCGAGCAACTGGCCACGACCGGCTCGTTGCAGCGCGGTGACGTGGTTGCACCCAACATTGCCGGGCTGGCGCCGCCGATCTCGGTGGAACCGACCGTGCAGCGCAGCGGCATGCGCATCTACCCGCGCGACGTGGCAACGCCGAATCAGGACAGCCTGAACATCCTGCGCGGCGACGACAGCAGCGATGACCCCGCCTATTTCCGCTCGCACTGGGAAAAAACCTACTCCTTCACGGGCGGCACCTTCCAGGAATACGACCCGGCCTACCGCCACGGCGAATCGATGGCTGGCAACCCCGGCTACAAGGACAAACCGTGGGAAAGCGCTGAGCCCGACGTACGCAGCAGCTGGGAAGCCACCCATCCGCAATCGAGCTGGGACAAGTTCAAGGATGCGGTGAGGGCAGGGTGGGAGCGGGTGAGCAGGTAAGGGAACTGCAGATAACCGTAGCGAGCGGTTCGCTACGGTTTTTCGAGGTTTCAGAGCGAATACGACGAAATCATGTAGCGTCCAGACGCCGCTCACAATTGCCTTATATCAAAATTTCCCAGCGGAACACATGACATCATCAGCATCCTGCGCGGCGCCCGGCCGCTGCGATTGCCACGGATGCCATGATGGAAAAACTGCTGCCGTACTTCGAACGGGAACTGAGCATGTTGCGCCATGCCGGCGCCGAGTTTGCCACGCGCTACCCCAGGCTGGCCGGCAGCCTGCAGATCAGCGGTGAAACCTGCACCGACCCGCACGTGGAGCGCCTGCTGCAGGGCACGGCCCTGCTCAATGCCCGGGTCGCCAAGCTGCTCGATGACGGCTATGTGCGCTTTACCGAAGCACTGCTGGACATGCTGTACCCGCATCTGCTGCGGCCGATTCCCTCATGCGCGATCGTGTGCGTGGATTTTTCCGACGACAAGTCCAGGCAAATCAGTGGCGTGACCACGCTGCCGCGCGGATCGGTCATGAAGTCGCAGCCACGCGACAACATCGCCTGCCAGTTTCGCACCGCCTACGACGTCAGCATCGCCCCCGTCGCCATCAGCGCCGCATGGTTCGAGCCCTACCGGCAGGCGCCCGGCACCTTGCAACTGCCAGCGCAAGTGATGTCGGCCATCTGCATCGAGATCGATAGCACGGTGGCCAGCCTACCGCTGGCGGCGCTGGAATTAAAGCACCTGCGCGTGTTCATCGACGGCGACGCTTCCATGCGCGCCACGCTGCGTGATCTGCTGTTCATGCGCACGTGCTGCGCCTGGGTGCAAGCGGACAATACCTGGCAAATGCTGGAACGTCCCCCCATCACTCCAGTGGGCTTTGCTGATGACGAAGCCCTGCTGCCGTGCGCGCCGTCGGAACACAGCGCCTACCGGCTGCTGAGCGAATACTTTGCCTTTGCCGACAAGTTCGACTTTTTCGACATCGACCTGGCCGCGCTGCTGCGCGATGCACCACCGGGCTGTCGCCGCGTAACGCTGCACCTGGGGCTGGCCGGCGTGCGTCCAGACGATCCGGTGGCGCGCCTGCTGCGCACCCTTGACGCCGACAACCTGCTGCTCGGCTGCACGCCGGTGGTCAACCTGTTCGAGCAGTCGGCCAGGCCGATCTCCATCGACCACCGCAGCAGCAGCTATGCGCTGGCGCCCGACCAGATACCGGCGCATGCATGTGATATCTATAGCGTGGACTCCGTGCAGCTGCTGCGCAAAACCGCGCAAGGCAGCGTGGTCACCGAGTTTTTGCCCTACTACTCGCTGGCGCACAGCGGCAACCTTGGCAACTACTGGCGCCTGCAGCGCGACGAGGCACTGGCTGCCGCCGGCGCCGGCCACGATCTGTCGCTGACGCTGGTGGCGCGCGATTTTTCACCTTTGGAGATCGACGAAGCCACAACGTCGGTGCGGCTGACCTGCACCAACCGCAATGTGCCGCACGAGCTGCCCTACGGCCACGCCGGTGGCGACCTGGTGGCCGAGGCGCCGACCGGCGGCGTGCCGATCCGGCTACTGCGCCGGCCCACGCTGTCGTACCGGCAGACCTCGGGCGCCAGCCATCAATGGGGCCTGATCGCCCACCTGGCGCTCAACCACCGCTCGCTCACGCAAGAGGGCTTGCCGGCCCTCGCCGCCATGCTGCGCCTGTATGCACGCGAGGACAGCAGCGTAGCGCAGCGCCAGATTGACGGCATTACCGCGCTGTCGCACCGGTCCGCCACCGCGTGGGTGCGCCAGCCGAATGGCGCCGGCTACCTGCGTGGCGTGGAAGTGAGCGTATGGCTTGACGAAGAAGCCTACGCCGGCACCGGCATCCACGTTTTTGCCCAACTGCTCGACCACCTGTTTGGACTGCATGTGCACATCAACAGTTTTACCCAGCTGGTAGTGCTGTCCCGGCAAACCGGAAAGGAGCTGCTGCGATGCCTGCCTTGCAACGGTGCACTGACACTGGCGTAATCGCCGAACTGCTGGCTGCACCCCAGCGCTTCGAGTTCTTTCAGGCGGTGCGCCTGCTGGCGCTGGCGCGCGCGCCGCAACCGCGCTATCGCAACCGCCTGTCGCTGGCCTTTCCGCCCAACCAGATCGAGAACATCGGCAAGGATGGCGACGGCAACATCCGTATCACGCCGGCCTTCATGGGCATGCTGGGCAGCCAGGGCGTGCTGCCGCTGCACTATTCCGAATGCCTTAACCGCCACGAAAAAAGCCATAACGACGGCGGCCCGCGCGCCTTTATCGATCTGTTTTCGCATCGCTCCACCGAGCTGTTTTACCAGGCCTGGAGCAAATCCCGGCCCGAAGCGATGGATGCCCCCGGCGATGACGACAGCTTTCTGGCCATGCTGCGGGCGCTGTCCGGCACGGGCGATCCCGCGCACGCACAGCAGGGCGTGCCGCCGGAAACGCTGGCGCGCTACGCCATGCAGATTCGCAGCCGCAGCGTGTGTGCTCCGCTCATGGCGGGGATGTACGCCGAATACTTCAAGGTGCGCTTCGCCGTGCAGCAGCTGGTGGGGTACTGGCAGCCGCTGGAACCAGCTCACCAGGCGCAACTGGGCCGCGCCAACACGGACTTGGCAAGCGGCGTGCTGCTGGGCGAGCGCATCTACGGCTGCGACGCCCGCCTGCGCCTGCGCATCGGCCCACTGCCGCACGACGCTTACCAGCGCTTTCTGCCCGGCGGCGTCGACGCCGTGCGCATGGCGGCAATGCTGGGCCTCCATTGCGGCGCAGGCATGACCTGGGAAGTGTGCCTGATCCGCCATGGCGGCGCCATGCAGGGAACCCGCCTGGACGGCGTCAGCCGTTTGGGCGTGGACGCCTTGCTGGTGGACGAGGGCACGCAGCCGGACCGTGAAGAGTTGATGTATCTGCTGCATACCTGAGGAGCGCGCATGAAAAGCTACGACGACTTGATCAGCTTTGTGGGCCCGGCCAGCGAA
>JBEVNE010000213.1:0-32653 GCA_040508275.1 Duganella sp. | reverse complement strand
GTTGTAGCCAAAATCGACCACGCTGTCGCCCTTGCGCACCAGGCCGGTCAGGCGGTAGCTCCAGACGTTGCCGTCATCGAGTGCGCCGCCGTAGTCGGCTGCCAGCTGGCGGCGCTTGTCGCTGCCGACGGTGGCGCTCAGTTCCTTGAGCATGTCGCGCGATGGGCGTTTGCTGACGGTATTGATCACGCCACCGGGTGCGCCGGTACCGTACAGCAGCGATGATGCGCCTTTCAGCACCTCTACCCGCTCGAGGCCATAGGTTTCCTGGGCGCCGTTATACACATTGGGCTGATACTTGAGACCATCGCGCAGGATGCCGCCGGAGAAGGGCTGCACCTCGAAACCACGGATCATGAACGATTCCGTGCTCAGCGCACCATAAGAACCCTGTTCGGCCGATACCCCGGCCGTGTAGCCGAGCGCTTCCTGCAGCGTGCGGGCGCCGGTGTCGCTGATCTGGTCGGCGGTGACCACCGAAATCGCCTGCGGGATTTCATTGAGCGGCGTATCAGTCTTGGTGCCGGTGGCGGCGCGCCTGGCGGCGTAGCCGATCACCGGTCCGGTGGCGCTTTGCTGCTCGCGTTCGGCGAGCACCTGCACTTCGGTCAGGGTGCGCTCGACGCCCTGGCCCTCGGCCTGAGACTGGCTTTGCGCGTGCGCTGCAGCCGGCAGGGCCATTGCCAGCAGAGCGCAATGCAGCGCCAGAGCCAGCGGTTGCGGCGTGAATGGGCGAGGGTGTGGAAGAGCGTGGGGGCGAGTTGATTTCATCATGCTGAGTAAGGGTGGGGAAAAAATTATGCGGCGTGCGCTGTCAGGGCGCTAGCCGCTCGCTGGTGTTGGGCGGCTGCCAGCGCCGTCGAAAAAATATCGAATACCTGATCGAGCTGGGCCTCGGTGATGATCAGCGGCGGCAACATGCGCACCACGCTGCCATTGCGTCCACCGAGTTCGACGATCAGGCCGCGCCGCAGGCATTCGGCCTGGATGGCTGCTGCCAGCGGCGCACCATGCATGGGCTGTCCTTGTGCGGTCAGACCCTGTTCAGGGTCGATGATCTCGACGCCGATCATCAGTCCGCGCCCGCGCACGTCGCCTATGGCGGGATAGTCGCGCTGGAGCTGGCGCAGCTGGCCCATGAAGCGCAGGCCGGCGCGTGCTGCGCGTTCGGCCAGTTGTTCGCTGCGCAGGTGGCTGATGGTGGCCGAACCGGCGGCCATGGCCAGCTGGTTGCCACGGAAGGTGCCGGCATGGGCGCCGGGCTGCCACTGATCGAGCTCGCCCTTGTACACCACCACCGACAGCGGCAGGCTGCCGCCCAGCGCTTTCGACAGCACCACCGCATCCGGAGTGATGCCGGCATGTTCGAAGGCGAACATGGCGCCGGTGCGCCCGAAGCCGGTCTGCACCTCGTCGACGATCAGCGGCACGCCGGCGCGCGCGGTCAGCTCGCGCACGCCGCGCACCCAGGCGTCGGGCGCCGGAATCACGCCGCCTTCGCCCTGGACCGCCTCGAACAGCATGCCTGCTGCCGCCGGCACGCCGCCCTCGGGGTCGGTCATCACGGTGTCGATGTAGCGCAGGCCCGCTTGCAGGCCGGCGTCGCCGCCCAGGCCGAACGGGCAGCGGTAGTCGTAGGGGTAGGGCAGGAATTGCACGCCTTGCAGGTTGCCATGCAAAGGCTTTTTCGGACCCAGGCTGCCCATCAGTGTCAGCGCGCCCTGGGTCATGCCGTGATAGGCGCCGTGAAACGCCAGCATGGTGCCGCGCCCGGTAGCTACCTTGACCAGCTTGAGCGCCGCCTCCACGGCATCGCTGCCGGTCGGGCCGCAGAACTGTACTTTGGCGCCCCGGGCAAAATCGGCCGGCAGCACGTCGAACAGATCCTGCACGAAGCGGTCCTTGACCGGCGTGGTCAGGTCGAGCGTATGCAGCGGCAGGCCGGCGTCGAGCACGGCGCGGATGGCGCCCACCACCACGCGGTGGTTATGGCCCAGCGCCAGCGTGCCGGCGCCGGCCAGGCAATCGATGAACACGCGGCCCTCGGTATCTTCCACGTATATGCCGTGGGCACGCTGCAATGCCAGCGGAATACGGCGCGGGTAGCTGCGCGCGTTCGATTCGGTGCGCTGCTGGCGCTCGAGCAGGGCATTGCCGGCAAACGTGTAGGGCGTACGCAGCGCCTGGTGGCGGATGGCGAGTTCGCGCTCGGCAGCGCTGTCGGCGGAAACGCAAGGTATCTGGTTCATGATGAAGTTCTCCGATAGGTTGCGGGCTGCATTCCCGGCCGGTTAGCATGCTCGTATGTCCGTATGACGAACTGCTTGCGGGTTTGTTTAACTATTTTTATTTGAATTGCTTTTTTGGGTTAAACATCCGATACGCCCACGCGTCTATGCATCGGGGCGCCATGCAGGCGCAGCGCTGAGAACAGGAGCAGGAATGCGCGGATGGACAGGAAAACAGTGGCGCCGGCTGGCCGCCGCTTGGGCCGCTTTGGCGTTTTGCGCAGCCCAGGCGGCGCCGGCGCGGGTGGAGATCAGGCGTACCACGGACGGCGTGCCGCATGTGCTGGCCGCCGACTGGCAAGGCCTTGGCTATGGTTATGGCTACGTCCAGGCCCAGGATGCGCTGTGCACGATGGCTGAAGCTTTTCTGACGTATGAAGGGCGGCGCTCGGCCCACTTTGGCGCCGACGCCAGACTGGTCGCCAATTCAACACTCGGCCATCCGAAAAACAGCGAACTCGATTTCTTTTTCCGTGCGCACGCCAACGCTGCCATGGTGCAGGCGATGCGCGCCGAGCAGCCGGCACAGTTGCAGGCCATGATCAGCGGCTTCGCGCAAGGCTATAACCGCTATCTGGAACAGGCGCGCACCGCTGGAGAGCAGCCCGGTGCGCCCGCCTGTCTCGCGCAGCCATGGTTGCGACCCATCAGCGCCGACGATATCTACCGGCGCATGTATGCAGCGGCCATCGCAGGTGGTTATGCCCGCTTTATCGGCGAGATTGCCAATGCCGCGCCCAAGCCAGCTGCTGGCTTGCCGGCCGCAGCCAAAGCCGACCACGACGCCAGCCTGGCCGCCTTGCTGGCGCCGCGCGTGGGCCAGCAGATTGGCCTGGGCAGCAATGCCATTGCCTTTGGCGGGCGCGCCACCGGCGGCGACGGCGCCGTATTGTTCGGCAATCCGCACTGGTACTGGGGCGGGCCGGACCGCTTTTATCAGGCGCAGCTGACCATACCGGGCAAAATCAACGTCGCCGGCGTGTCCTTCCTCGGCATCCCCGTCATCATGCTGGGATTTAACGAGCATGTCGCCTGGACTCACACCGTCAGCGACGCCCGCCGCTTTGGCGTCTTCGAGCTGTCTCTGACACCGGACCGGCCCGACAGCTACCGCTATGACGGCCGCGACATGGCAATGGAGCAGACCAGCGTCAGCATCGAGGTGCTGGGCGCCGACGGCAAACTGCACGAACAGCGCCGCACGCTGTACGGCAGCCGTTTCGGGCCGCTGCTCGACCTGGGGCAGCGCAACCCGGCGTTTGGCTGGAGTGCCACTACGGCGCTGGCGATCCGCGATGTCAACGCCGCCAATTACCGCATTTTCCGTAACTATTTTTACTGGGCCAGCGCCCGTTCGCTCGACGATTTTATCGCCATCCAGCGGCGCGAGGGCGCCATGCCATGGGTGAATACGCTGGCCATTGGTCGCCATGACCCGCGCGCGTGGTACGGCGATATCGGCAACGTGCCCCATGTACCAGACCAGCTACGCGCCGCTTGCACCACGGCGCTGGGGCAGGGCTTTGCACAGATGGACGGCGCTGTGCCGTTTCTGGACGGCAGCCGCGCGCAGTGCAACTGGCGCCATGATGAAAGCGCCGCCCAGGCAGGCGCCATGCCGGTCGCCGAGATGCCCGGCCTGTTGCGTGACGATTATGTCGCCAACATGAATGACAGCTACTGGCTCAGCAATCCGCAGCAGCCGCTGCAGGGTTTTGCCCGCACCCTGGGCGGCGAACAACTGGCGCTGTCGCCGCGCGGCCGTTACGGCCACCTGCTGGCGCAGCAGCTGGCTGGCGCCCAATCGCGTTCCGGCATGGCGCTGGCCTGGCGCACCATGGATGCGGTGCTTGATCCGCTCAGCCACGCAGCGGTGCTGTACAAGAATGATCTGCTGGACGGCGCCTGTGCTGGTATGAGCGATGGTCATGATCTGGCGGCGGCCTGCACACTGCTGCGGCAATGGGACAATCGCGCCAGCACCGATGCGCGCGGCGCTCTGTTGTGGGCGCAGTGGTGGCGCCAGCTTGATCGTCTGCCGGCCTCGCAGCTGTATCGCACCGATTTTGACGCCGCCCTGCCGCTGCATACGCCGGCCGCCATCAACGGCGCCGATCCACGTGTGCGTGCGGCGCTGGCGGCGGCGGTGCAAAGCGTGCGCGCCGGCGGTCATGCGCTCGATGCGCCGCTGGGCAGCGTACAGGCCTTGCGCACCGATGGCACGGCCGTGTATGGCGGTTGTTCGGCGGCCGGCTATTTTACGGTCGCCTGTAGCCACGCCAAGGATGGGCGGCTCGATGCCCAGTCCGAGGGTAACAGCTATCTGCAGGTGGTGCGCTTTGGCAGCGAGGGCGTGGCCGCCCACACACTGCTGGCGCACGGCGAGCGCGAACAGGCGCTGGCCGGCGGCGCCGGCGCCAGTGCCGGCGCCGTCACTGGCACTGGCAAGGCAGCGCTGCACCGCTATGCGCGCAAGCAGTGGCTGCCGTTCGCCTTCAGCGAACAGGCGATAGCCGCCGACCCGGCGCTTACGCGTCAGGTACTGCTGCCTTGAGGCTGCGATAGCGCGGATCGAGCGGACAGCGGCCGCAATAGCCTTCGGCCGGCAGCAGGTAATACAGGCAGCACTGGCGATGCAGCGTGACGCAGCCGCCGCCGGCGCCGGCAGCGTCACTGCCGCCTTGCACGTGTACGGTACGGGCGCGCGCATACAGCGGCTGGCGGCTGCCGTCCGGCCAGCACGGTTGTTCGAGCAGCCCCTGGCGGTCGGCGGCCACACGATCGGCGGCGCCGGGCAGGCTGGCGGCTTCGCGCAGCAGGTTGTCGAGAAAACGGCTGGCATTGCCCCAAAGTATTTTCTGCGGCACGCCGGACAGCGCCGCCAGCCGGCCGAACAAGGGCGCCAGGTGGGCGGCCAGCAGCGGATGGTAGCGCTGCTGCACATCGGCGCCAGGCAGCGCCGCACCCAGGCTGGTGATGTGGAACAGCTGCGGCTGGCCCAGATCATCGAGGCTGAGCGCCATGTCGGCGGCTGCAGCCGGCAGCCGGTGGTGCAGCAAGGTGGCGGCAGCGGCCAGCGGCGGCAGCAGCGCTTCCAGGTAGGTATTGCTCCACCATGAGGCGGCAACGCGCAGGTCGGCGGTGTCGAGGCGCTGCGCCTGGCGCCTGATCAGACTGGCCAGCAGCGCTTCATCGCTCAGCAGCGTACTGACAAGCTGCGCATCGGCAGGTACGGCGGTTGCGCAGGCGAGCGTGGCGCCGTAGGGCTGCCAGTCGCCCTGGAAGATCGGTTGAAGCAGCGCTAGCATCGGCATGATGGTGAAGTGGTGGTGGGGCACCCATGGTTCGGACAGGGTGGCATGCCTGCTTGACGAACCATGCCGGAAAAAATTCAGCCAGCCGCACCAGATCACTAAACATCTGCCGCCATGGTTCGTCTACCCGGTTGTCAACCTATGCAACGGGAGTACCGTGCTTTCTTATCTGATTCAGCAATCGCGCCGCCTGCTGCTGGCGGCCACCCTGGGCAGCATTATTTCGGGCGCCTGCAGCGTACTGCTGCTGGTGCAGATCAACCGTGCGCTGACGGCCAGCGACAGCGCCGCCCGCGCCGCGCTGGCCTGGGGTTTTGTCGGCATTGCGCTGGTGTCGGCGCTCAGTCATGCGTTTTCCAAGGTGCTGTTCGAGCGCCTGACCCAGAGCGCCCATGCGCAGCTGCGCCAGTTCATCGCCGGCCGCGTGCTGGCCGCCGATTACCGCAAGCTCGAAGAAATGGGCGCTGGACGGGTGCAGTCGGCGCTGTCCGAGCACAGCGCCAAGGTGGCCGAATTCTTCGTCTGTTTTCCGGCCATTCTGACCAATGCCGTGGTGGTCGGCGGCTGCCTGCTGTACCTGGCGCTGCTGTCGTGGCAGATCTTCCTCGCCGCCGTGGTGGTGATCGGTCTGGGCACCTGCTGCTACCACTGGGCCCAGCAGCGCGCCATCGGCCATCTCGATGCGGCGGCGCTTGAGCAGGATGCCTTGTTCGGGCATTTTCGGGCTCTGACCGATGGCGCCAAGGAGCTGCGTCTGCACCAGCGCAAGCGCCACAGCTTTGCCACCCAGGTGCTCGGTGCAACCATCGAGCGCGTGCGCGAACGGCGCGCCACCGGCATGTCGCTGTTTGCCGTTGCTGCCAGCTGGGGCAGTTTTCTGATCTACGCCTTCATCGGCCTGGTGCTGTTTGTGCTGGTCGGCGACCAGCCCGGGCAGACGGCCGTGATGACCGGCTTTGCGCTGGTATTCCTGTACATGGTCACGCCGCTCGAATCGCTGCTGCTCAACCTGCCGCGCGCCAACCTGGCGCGGGTGGCGGCGCGCCGCATCGACGATATCACCGCCGCCATGCCGGGCCAGGAGACTGCCGCCAATGACAAGGCAGACAGCGAGCCGGCGCCTCCGCTGCGCAGTCTGCTCCTGCAAGGCGTGCAGCACCGCTACTATCGCGAGTCGAGCGACGACCTGTTTACGCTGGGGCCGGTGAATCTGCGTTTTAGCGCCGGTGAAATCGTCTTCCTGGTAGGCGGCAACGGCAGCGGCAAGACTTCGCTGGCCAAGCTGCTGGTGGGGCTGTATCAGCCGGAGCAGGGCGCCATCGTGCACAATGGCGAAATGATCACCGACGCCAACCGCGACCGCTACCGCCAGGGTTTTTCCGCCATTTTCTCCGACTTTTATCTGTTCGACAGCGCCGCCGAAGAGCAGGGCGCGCCTGCCGATTTCAAGGCTTTCGACGAGCGCGCCAACCGCTTGCTGACCCGCCTGCACCTGCAGCACAAGGTGCAGATGCAGGGCGGCGCCTTTTCCACGCGCGCGCTGTCGCAGGGGCAGCGCAAGCGCCTGGCCCTGACGGTGGCCTGTCTTGAGGATCGTCCTTTCCTGTTGTTCGATGAATGGGCGGCCGACCAGGATCCCGTGTTCAAGGAAGTGTTTTACCGCGAAGTGCTGCCCGAACTGCGTGCCCAGGGCAAGACGGTGCTGGTGATTTCCCATGATGACCGCTACTTCGGCCTGGCCGATCGCCTGCTGCGCATGGAAAACGGCCAGCTGACCGAGGTGGCGCCGGCCTCGCTGGCGGCGGCATGAAGGCAGCCACGCTGCGCACCTTCAGGGAGCTGCATGGCTGGGTAGGACTGGTGGCCGGTTTCGGCCTGTTCATTGCGTTTTATGCAGGGGCGCTGTCGGTCTTCAACGACGAGCTGCATGTCTGGTCCAGCCGCAGCGGCCTGCCGCAGCAGATGTCGCCGCTGTCGCAGGCGCAGCCGCTGGTCGATGCACTGCTGCGCGAGCATCCGCAGGCGGCCCAGCGCTTCACGCTGCGCCTGCCCACGCCGCAAGACCCTCTGATGACCGTCGAGTGGGACCAGCGCCATGCCGACGGCAGCGAGACCGAGCATGTCTACACGCTGTCGCCGCAGGGGGAACTGGTCAAGCCGGTATCGGCATCGGGGCTGGCAGACTTCGTCTACCACCTGCATTACACGGCCGGCCTGCCGCGCGCCTGGGGCATCTATGTGCTGGCGGCCATCTGCGTGCTGTATGGCCTGGCCCTGGTCAGCGGCGTGATTCTCTACACGCCGGCGTTTTTCAAGGATTTGTTCGCACTGCGGCTGGGCCGCAATATCAAGCGCATGTGGCAGGACGCCCATAACGTGATCGGCATCTTGTCGCTGCCGTTTCACGTGATGTATGCCTGGAGCAGCGTGCTGCTGGCACTGGGCATGTCGGTCTACCTGCTGCCATTCCAGTGGCTGGTGTACGACGGTGCGCTGCAGCCGCTGGTGCGCGCCGACCTGTCGATGGGGGCGGCGCCGGCGGCATCGGCAACAGTGCCCGCCGCTGCAATTCCGGCGCCCATGGTCCCGCTGGCGCAGCTGTACGCCACGGTAGAACGCGAAGCGCCGGGACTGCGCGTTACCGCCCTGCGTTTTCGCGATGGCGGTTACCGCCATGGCCAGGTTGACGCTTACGGCAGTCTGCGCCAGCAGAGCCTGAGCGCGGTGGCGGCAGTGTCGATGAACGCCAGCACCGGCGAACCGCTGCGCGTGGTCACACCACATACCGCCAGCACTGGCACCAGCATGCTGCGTGGCCTGTATTCGCTGCACTTTGCCGATTTTGGCGGCGATGCGGTGCGGTGGATGTACTTTGTGCTGGGCATGCTGGGAGCCTTCCTGTTCTACAGCGGTAACCTGCTGTGGATCGAGGCGCGCCGCAAGCGCAACGGCTTGCAGACGCGCGGCGCCATCGCGATGACGCGCGCCACCATCGGTGTTTGCCTGGGCAGCATCGCCGGCCTTGGCGCCGTCTTTTTGGCCAACAAGCTGGCGCCCTGGCATAGCGTGGCCAGCTGGGAGGCCGGCAGCTATTACGCCGTGTTCATCGCTTGCGTACTGTGGAGCTGCTGGCGCCCGCCGGCGCGTGCCGCGCACGAGATACTGACGCTGAGCGCGATACTCTGCCTGCTGTTGCCGCTGGCGCAGTGCTGGCGCAGCGGCGTTGCGCCGTGGACGGCGCTGGAGCAGGGCGCTTCGGTGGCGCTGGCCGTGAATGTCGTCGCCTTGCTGGGCGCCTGGCTGTACTGGCGGCTGGCGAGGGCGGTGCTGCGCAGGGGGCGCGATGGCGACCCGGCGAGCGTCTGGGCGCTGTTGCGGCCCGCTGCACAGCCGGCCGAAGGGAGAGCGTCGCTAAAACTTAGCAAATAAAAGTAGTTGCAAAAAATAGTTGCAAAAAATAGTTGCACATACACCTGGTTTCATACATCATGAGAATGAAAATCATTCTCGTTCATGTATCGAATTATTGTCATGCACACTGGTAGTGAAATCCGTCAACAATTTGTCGTCTCGCGGGCCCAGCTGCACGAAGCCGCCATGCGTATCCTCGGCTGCCGGCAGCGCGCCGAAGACGTCCTGCAGGACGCCTACCTGAAACTGGCCGACGGCATCGAAGAACTGCACATCAACAATCCGCTCGCATACCTGTATCAGCTGGTACGCAACCTGGCGATCGACCGCTACCGGCGCGGCCAGTTCGAGTTGCAGGTGTTCTCGCCCGAAGAGGACGGCTTGCACGTGGGCTCGGCCAGCACGCCGGAGGCGCAAGCCATCGATACCCAGCACCTGCTGATCGTCGCGCGCGCGCTGGGCAGCCTGCCAGAGCGCACCCGCGCCGCCTTCGAGCTGCACCGGCTTGGCGGCCAGACCCAGCGCGAAGTGGCGGCGCAACTGGGGATCTCGACCACGCTGGTGAATTTTCTGATCCGCGACGCCATGGACTGCTGCCGCGCCGCACTCGCATTGGCCTGATGGCCTTGCAGGCCAGGCGGCCCGCAAAAACATGGCGGACCGCCGCAGGTTTATCGGCGTCCCCGTTAAATTTCGGCAGGCATTGCTCGTCTATGAAGAAGATGACGTCAGCGAGGAGCAACCATGTCGAGTCTTTCAAATTTAAATCCGCCGGCCGCGCAGAACAGCGCTTTGCCGGTGCTTCTGACCCCGCACACCACCGGCTGCGATCTGGCCAGCCTGTGGCAGGATCAGCGCGAGTACATTGACGCCATGCTGCTGCAGGCAGGTGGCGTTCTGCTGCGCGGCTTCGAGGTGGCGTCGGTGGCGGCGTTCCAGGAGTTTGCACGCGGCTACGGCCATGCGCTGCTCAATTACGAGTTTGCCTCGACGCCGCGCAGCGCAGTGTCGGCCGGCGTGTACACGTCCACGGAATATCCTGCACACCAGCATATACCGCTGCATAACGAGCAGGCCTACACGCGCGAATGGCCGATGAAAATCTGGTTCCACTGCGTGACGGCGCCGGCCAGTGGCGGCGAAACGCCGATCGCCGACAGCCGCGCCATTTACCGCGCCATGCCGCCGGCGCTGCGCGAACGCTTTGCGCAAGGCCTGTGCTATGTACGCAATTACAGCGAAGACTTCGACCTGAGCTGGCAACAGGTGTTCCAGACCGACAGCCGTGCAGCGGTTGAAGCCTTTTGCCAGCGCGCCGCCATCGAATGCCAATGGAAGGACGATGGCGAACTGCGCACGCTGCAGCGCTGCCAGGGCGTGGAGCGCCACCCGGTGACCGGCGAGATGGTATGGTTTAACCAGGCGCACCTGTTCCATGCCTCCAATTTGCAGGCCGAAGTGCGCGAATCGCTGGTGGACCTGCTCGGCGTTGACAACCTGCCGCGCAACGTCTGCTTTGCCGACGGTTCACCGATAGCGGATGGGCTGCTCGATGAGGTGCGCGCCGTGCTGGCGGCGAACACGGTGATCTTTCCCTGGCAGACCGGCGACATCCTCATGCTCGACAATATGCTGGCGGCCCATGCACGCACACCGTTTGCCGGACCGCGCAAGGTGGTGGTGGCGATGGCCGAACCACACGGTAACCTGCACGCGCGCTGATCGCCATTGCGCACATCGCCGCTGGATTTTTTTGCATCTTTTTTGTCCCAGGCCTTAAATTTCCGGCAGCGGCGCTCGTCATATGGGCAGATACATTTTTTTGAGGATCATCATGACGACCAGTTGTTTCGACCGCGAAGACGGCGTGTTCCGTGTTCTGGTCAACCACGAAGAACAGTATTCGCTGTGGCCCGAATGGAAGGCGATTCCGGCCGGCTGGCTTGATGCCGGCGTCAGCGGCGACAAAGCAACCTGCCTGGCGCACATCGAGCAGGTCTGGACCGATATGCGGCCCGCCTCGCTGCGCCGTTTCATGGCCGAGCAGGAAGCTGCGCGTTCCGCGTAAGCCACCCACCCCAAACTCTCCCTTCCGTAACAAACAATGCCGGGGCGGCATGGTCGCCAAGGCCCGCGCACGCCTGTCGCCTGCGCGGTGCTGCCCGGCAGCCAGCACACAAGGATGCACGATGACCGAGGCTACCGCCGTTCGCACCATGCCGCGCAATATGGTCGAACACCTGCAGACACTGGCGCGCACGCGGCCGCACGATACTGCGCTCATTGCCCTCAATGCCGATGGCGACAGCCGCTACGACTACGCTGCGCTGGACCGGCTGGCGCGCGCCATGGCAGCCGAACTGCAAGGCCGCTTCAATCCTGGCGAACGGGCCTTGCTGCTGCTCGATAACGACCAGCATTACGTGGTGGCGTTTTTCGGCTGCCTGTACGCGGGCCTGATCGCCGTACCCGTGTTCCCGCCAGAATCGCTGCGCGAACAGCACCTCGAACGCCTGCTGGCCATTGGCGCCGATGCCGGCGCCTGCTGCATCCTTGGCAGCGCCAGCCTGCTGGCACAACTGGGTGAGGACGGCGGCGCCGCGCGTTTTGGTGCTGTCGCCGCGCTGGCGGTGGACGCTATCGATGGCGTCCGCGCCGACGATTGGCGAGCGCACGCGCCGCAGGACGCCGACATCGCCTTTTTGCAGTACACCTCCGGTTCCACGGCCGTGCCCAAGGGCGTGATGATCAGCCACGGCAACCTGATGGCCAACGAGCGCGCGATCGAACAGGCGATGGCAGTCACGGCAGACGACGTTTTTGTCAGCTGGCTGCCGCTGTATCACGACATGGGCCTGATCGGCGGCGTGCTGCAGCCACTGCACCGCGGCATCCCGGTGGTGCTGATGAGTCCTGCGTATTTCTTGCAGCGGCCCTTGCGCTGGCTGGAAGCCATCTCGCGCTATCGCGGCACGATCAGCGGCGCGCCCGATTTTGCCTATCGCCTGTGCCTTGAACGTCTCAAGCCCGCGCAACTGGCGGCGCTCGATCTGTCGTGCTGGCGCGTGGCCTTTTCCGGCGCCGAACCGGTTCGCCACGATACGCTGCGTGATTTTATCGCCGCCTGCGCGCCGGCCGGACTGCGGCCCGGCGCCATCTATCCCTGTTACGGCCTGGCCGAAGCGACCCTGCTGGTCAGCGGCGGCCCGACCGGCGCCGGCATGCGGGCGTCGCACTTCGACGAGAACAGCATGGCGGCCGGACGGCCGCAGGCAGTGCCGGACGGTAGCGCCGCGCTGGTTGCTTGCGGCCTGATCGCGCCCGGTCTGCAGGTAACGGTGGCCGCAGCCGATACGCTGGCGCCGCTGCCACCGGGCCAGGTCGGCGAAATTCTCGTGCATGGCCCGAGCGTCAGCAGCGGCTACTGGCGCCGCCCCGAAGCCAATGCCGACACGTTTATCGAGCGTGAAGGGCGGCGCTACCTGCGCACGGGCGACCTTGGTTTTCAGCACGATGGGCAGTTGTACGTTACCGGCCGCCTGAAAGACGTGATCATTCTGCGCGGGCAGAATTATTATCCGCAAGACCTTGAACGCGCCATCGAAATGGAGGTGGAAGCCGTGCGCAAGGGCAGGGTGGCGGCGTTTTCGATAGCGGGCGCTGACGGCAGCGAGGGCGTCGGCGTATGCGCGGAAGTGTCGCGCGGCCTGCAAAAGCTGGTGCCGCCGGCAGCGCTGGCCGAACTGCTGAGCGAAGTGGCAAGCCGCGTATGCCGCAGCGCGCTCACGCTGGTGGTGCTGCTCAACCCGGGCGCGCTGCCCAAGACCTCGAGCGGCAAACTGCGGCGTAGCGCCTGCCGTCAGGGCTGGCAGGATGGCACGCTGGACGCCTACGCCGCCTGGCAGGAGGGCCGCATGGTGCTGGGCGCCGAGGGCGGGCGCGGCACGCTCCAGGCGCCGCTGGACGGCACGCAGGCGCAACTGGCCGACTTGTGGCGCAGCGTGTTGAAACTCGACGCTGCAACGGTGCTCGAACCGCAGGCCAACTTCTTCGCCAAGGGCGGCAATTCACTGGGCGCCGTGCAACTGGCGGCGCGCGCCGGCGACACCTGGCGGATCGAGCTGCCAACGCAACTGGTGTTCGAATACCCGCAACTGGGCGCCTGCGCGGCGCGCATCGATGCGTTACGCGCCAATGCGCCGCAGCCAGGCAGTGCGAATGGCGCGAACGGCGCCAGCAGAGGGATCAAGGTGCTGCCGCAGGCCAGCGGCGCCGCCGGCGTGCCGTTGTCGCCGGTGCAGCAGCGGCTGTGGTTCCTGTGGCGGCTCGACCCCGCCAGCAGCGCCTATCATATCGGCGGCACACTGGACTGGCGCGGTCCGCTGGCGGTCGAACGGCTGCAGGCGGCACTGCAACAACTGGTGCAGCGCCACGCTTCGCTGCGCACGCATGTACGCAGCGGCGCCGATGGCGAGCCGCTGCAGGTAGTGTCGGCGGCGGCTGATATTGCAATCGAGGCCATGGCCACCGCCGATGCAGGCGCGCTACTGGCGCAACCGTTCGACCTTGAACACGGCCCGCTGCTGCGGGTGGGACTGTATAGCGCCTCGCAGCACGCGCATCGCCTGACCGTGGTGCTGCACCACATCATTGCCGACGCCTGGTCCATGCAATTGCTGATCGAAGAGCTGGCCGCCTGTTACCAGCAGCCGGAGCAGCCGTTGGCGCCTTTGCCGGTTCACTACACCGACTACGCCATGTGGCAGCGCCAGCGGCTTGACGGCGGTGAGCGTGAGCGGCAACTGGCCTATTGGCGCAGCACTCTGGGTAACCAGCACCCGGCGCTCGATCTGCGTACCGACCGGCCGCGCGGCGCCGCGCGCCGCTACAGCGCCGCCCAGCACGAGGTGGAACTGTCGCCGGCGCTGCTGGCAGGCTTGCGCCAGCGCGCCGCCGCCAGCGACACCACCTTGTTTACCGTGCTGCTGGCTGCCTTCCAGGTACTGCTGTTCCGCCACAGCGGCCAGCCCGATGTGCGGCTCGGCGTGGCGGTGGCCAACCGCGCGCGGCCCGAAGTGGCCGGCTTGATCGGCTTTTTTGTCAACACCCAGGTGCTGCGCAACCAGATCGACGCGCATATGCCGCTGTCCACCGTACTGGCCCAGGCCCGCAGCGCCGCTCTCGGTGCGCAGGCGCACCAGGAACTGCCGTTCGACGAACTGGTCGAAGCCCTGCAGCCGCAGCGCAGCCTCAGTCACAACCCGCTGTTCCAGGTACTCTACAACCACCTGGTGCAGGATTACCGGGCGCTGAACGCGCTGCCAGGCGTGGCGCTGGAAGTCATGCCGCTGGCCCAGGCCGACGCCCAGTTCGACCTGGCGCTCGATACCGTGGAAACACCGGATGGACGCGTGCGCGCCACATTCACTTACGCCGCCGAACTGTTCGAGCCGGCCACCATCGCGGCTTATGGTCAGCATTACCTGGCCGTGCTGGCGCAACTGGCTGCCGATCCGGCATTGCAGGTGCTCGAGATCGACCTGTCCGGCGCAGCCGGCCGCGCCCAGTTGCAGGCCTGGGGCTCCAACCATCGCTTGCCGCTGGCCGCCACGGCGGCGCACCTGCGCTTCGAGCGGCAAGCGGCGCTGCAGCCGTCCGCCGACGCACTGATCGAGGTGGGCACTGCCGCCGGTGCCTGCTTCAGCTCCAGCAACAACCCGGTGCTCAGCTACGCGGCCTTGAACCGCCGCGCCAACCAGCTGGCGCACCGGCTGATTGCCGCCGGCATCGGCGCGGGCGCCGTGGTCGGCGTGGCGCTTGAGCGCTCGGCTGACATGGTGGCAGCCCTGTTGGCGATTCTGAAAAGCGGCGCCGCCTACGTGCCGCTCGATCCTGACTATCCGCCGGCAAGACTGGCGCACATGGTGCGCGACAGCGGCGCTGCGCTGCTGCTCACCCATGAAAGGCTGCAATCGCGTCTGCCGCTGCTGGACGGTGTCGCCATGCTGGCCGTCGATCAGCTGCAACTCGACGCCCAGCCCACCAGTAATCCGCAGGTGGCCGTGCATGAACACAGCCTGGCCTATGTCATTTACACCTCCGGCTCCACCGGCGCGCCCAAGGGCGTAGCGGTCAGCCATGGCGCGCTGGCCCGGCACATCGATGTCTCCATCGAATTTTTCGGCCTGCGTGCGGACGACCGCATGCTGCAGTTTGCCACGCTGAACTTCGACGGCTGCATCGAACAACTGTTCCCGCCACTTGCCTGCGGCGCTGCCGTTGTCGTGCGCGGCCCCGACCTGTGGGACAGCGGCGCTTTCTACGACGCCGTGATCGCCCAGCGCATCAGCGTGGTGGATCTGACCACTGCCTACTGGGCAGTGCTGGCCCAGGATTTCGCCGCGTTCGGTCCTCGTCCCTACGGTGCACTGCGCCAGGTACATGCCGGCGGCGAAGCGCTGCCGCCCGAGGCGCTGCACGCGTGGCGTGCAGCCGGGCTGGCGCATGTCAGGCTGCTCAACACCTACGGTCCGACCGAGGCCACCGTCACCGTCAGCACGCTCGACTGCGCGCCTTATCTGGCGCAGGGTGCCAGCTTGCCCGCGCAAATGCCGATCGGTGCGCCGCTGGCAGGCCGCAGCCTGTACGTGCTCGACGCCGACCTGGGACTGGCGCCGGTGGGCGTGGCCGGCGAGTTGTACATCGGCGGCGAGCTGCTGGCGCGCGGCTATCTGAACCGGCCCGCACTGAGCGCCGAACGCTTTGTGGCCGACCCGTTTGCACGCGAAGCGAATGCTGGTGGCCGCCTGTACCGCACTGGTGACCTGGTGCGCTGGCTGGCGGACGGCAAGCTCGAATACCTGGGCCGCATCGATCACCAGGTCAAGCTGCGCGGCCTGCGCGTGGAACTGGGCGAGATTGAAGCAGCACTGCTGGCCCAGCCGGGCGTGCGTGCGGCGGTAGTCACCACCCAGGCTGGCGCCAACGGCACGCTGCTGGTGGCGCACGTCGCCGATGGCGGATCGGGCCTGCAGGGTGCGGCATTACGCGCCGCACTGCGGAAACAACTGCCCGACTACATGGTGCCCGTCGCCATCATGGTGCTTGATGCGCTGCCGCTCAACCCGAACGGCAAGATCGATCGCCATGCGCTGCCGCTTGCCACGCCGGCTGGCGACGGCAATTACAGTGCGCCGCAAGGCGAGGCAGAACAGGCGCTGGCGCAGTTGTGGTGCGAAGTGCTCGGGCTTGAGCGCGTGGGCCGTGACGACCATTTCTTTGAGCTGGGCGGCCATTCGCTGGCGGCGATCCGCGTGACGGCGCTGCTGTCGCACCGCCATGGCTGCACGCTGCCGGTGCGCCATTTTTTTGAGACGCCCACCCTGGCGGCGCTGGCAGCATTGGCGGCGGCATTGCCGGCTGCCGGCTTTGGCGCCGGCGCTGCCGATGCCAGGGAAAAACGGCTGGACGATATGGCCAGCCTTCTTGATGAATTTGAAGGTGAACAATGATGCGCGATGAGCAACAGACCCGGCAGAGCCAACAGAGCGAACAGATAGCCCGGCGTTTTGCCGCGCTGGCGCCCGCGGCACAGCGCGGCTTCCTCGACAAGCTCACGGCGATGGGACTCGATTTTGCCGAGCTGCCCATCATTGCGGCGCCAGTACAGCCCGGAGCGTGCACCACGGCGCCGCTGTCGCCAGCGCAGCACAGCATGTGGCTGACCTGGCAACTCGATCCGGACAGCGCCGCCTACAGCATGCCCGGCCTGCTGCGCCTGCGCGGCCCGCTCGATATCGCCGCGCTACAGGCCAGCCTGAATGATCTGGTGGCGCGTCATGCGGTGCTGCGCACGCGCTTCCAGGCAGCGCCCGGCGAAATGCCGCAGCAGCAGGTGCAAGAGGTGGCAGCACTGCAACTGCAACGGCAAGACCTGCGCGGCACGCCGCCAGCCTTGCGCGAGGACGCACTGAAAACCATGGCAGCAGGTTTTGCCGCCACGCCGTTTCAGCTTGACCGCGAAGCGCCGTTTCGGGCTGCGCTGATCGCCATCGACGAGGATGACCATGCCCTGGCGCTGGCGGTGCACCACATCGCCGCAGACGGCTGGTCGCTGCAAATCATGATCGGCGAGCTGCTGGACCTCTATTCCAGCCATGCCCACCACGCCCACGCTGGCGGCCAGGCCATGCCGCTGGCGCCGCTGCCGATCCAGTTTACCGACTACGCACGCTGGCAGCGCAGCTGGCTCGATGCCGGCGAAGGCGAACGCCAGCTGGCGTACTGGCGTGCGCAACTTGGCGCTGATGCCGCCGATGCCCATCCGGCGTTGCCGCTGCCGTTCGACCGGCCGCGCAGCGCCCACGCCGGCCGCGAAGGGCGGTATCACTTCTCCTTTGACGCTGCCACTGCCGCCGCCCTGCGCACGCTGGCACAGGCACAGGGCGCCACCCTGTACATGGTAATGCTGTCCGTGTTCACACTGGCACTGTACCGCCTGACCGGGCAGACCGTGCAGCGCGTTGCCGCGCCGGTGGCCAATCGGCAGCGCGCGGAAACCCACGGGCTGGTTGGCTACCTGACCAATCTGCAGGTGCTGCAAGCGTCTATTGACAGCGCCGGCGGCTTTGACGCGCTGCTGGCCGGCGTGAAGCAGGCTGTACTCGGTGGACAGCAGCACCAGGATCTGCCTTTCGATCAACTGGTGGAGGCGCTGGCGCCATCGCGGCAGCCTGGCGTACACCCGCTGGTGCAGGTCAAGTGTACCGAGCAAAGCGCTTTGCCGCTTGACCGCACGGTGGCCGGTCTGACGCTGTCGCTCGAAGAACTGTCCGGCGGCGCAGCGCACTTCGATCTGAGCTTCGACTATCTTGATAAGGGCAGCAGCATCGAGGCGGTGCTGGCCTATCCCGACGCGCTGTTTGATACCAGCACCATGACGCGCTGGGCACAACTGCTGCAAGCACTGGCCGTTCAGGTCAGCGCCCATCCATCTGCGCCGCTGCGCACGCTGGCCATCCCGGCGGAGGTTGCGCTGCTCGATGGTGAAGCGATGGCGCTGGCAGCGGGCAATGTACTGGAACTGTGGCAGCACCATGTGCACGCTGCGCCACAGAACGGCGCCGTGCGTTGCGAGGACCGCCAGTACAGTTACGCCGAGCTGGACGCCGCAGCAGACCGGCTGGCTGCCGTGCTGGCCGCCGCCGGCGCCGGACCGGAACGGCGCGTGGCGCTGCATGCGCCGCGCGGCTGCGAATTTGTGCTCGGCATGCTGGCGATACTGAAAACCGGCGCCGCCTACGTACCGCTCGATCCGCAACTGCCGGCCGAAAGGCTGGCGTACCAGCTGGCTGACAGCGCCGCAAGCCTGCTGCTGAGCGGGAACCATCCCGATTGGGCCGCTGGCGTGCCAGTGATCGGCCTTGGTGTTGGCGACGTTGAAGCAGCTGCGCCGCATTTTGCCCGGCATGCTCCCCATCCGGAACAGGCAGCCTACCTGATCTACACCTCCGGCTCAACCGGCCGTCCCAAGGGCGTGGTGGTGACCCATGGCGCGCTCGCCAATTATGTGCAGGCCGTGCTGGCGCGGCTGCAGTTGCCGGCGCAAGTGCGCAGCATGGCAATGATTTCCACGGTCGCTGCCGACCTGGGACACACGACGCTGTTCGGTGCACTGTGCTCGGGTCGCCTGCTGCACCTGATTTCCGCCGAACGCGCCTTCGACCCCGACCGTTTTGCCGCCTACATGCAGCAGCACGCGGTGGACGTGCTGAAAATCGTCCCCGGCCATATGCAAGCCTTGCTGCATGCGGCGCAGGCGGCTGCCGCGCTGCCGCGCCATACGCTGGTGATCGGCGGCGAAAGCGCCAGCCAGATGCTGCTGGAGCGCATCCGCACGCTGCATCCGGCCTGCCGCATCGTCAACCACTATGGGCCCACCGAGACCACGGTCGGCCTGCTGACCCACGCCGCCGGTCACGCCGATACCGCTCCGCTGGCGGTGGGCGCGCCTCTGGCGAACGCCTGCGCCTGCGTGCTCGATGACGACCTCAATGCGGTGCCGGTGGGCGTGGCTGGTGATCTCTACCTGGGCGGCGCCGGCGTGGCGCGCGGCTATCAGGGCCGCGCCGGCCAGACTGCAGAACGCTTCGTGCCGCACCCGCTCAAGGCGGGGGAGCGCCTGTACCGTAGCGGCGACCGTGCACGCCTGCTGCCCAATGGCGCGCTCGAATTCCTCGGTCGCAGCGACGACCAGGTCAAGATACGCGGCTACCGCGTCGAACCGCGCGAGGTGGCAGTGGCGCTGCTGGCACTGGACGGCGTGACCGGCGCCGAAGTGCTGGCCAGCGCCGATGAGGACGGGCGCCTGCGCCTGCTGGCTTATGTCGCCGGGGCCGGCGCTAGCGTTCAGAGCAGCGTATTGATGCAGCAACTGGCGGCCACGCTGCCCGATTACATGGTCCCGGCGCATATCACGGTGCTGGAACAGCTGCCACTCACCGCCAACGGCAAGGTCGATCGCCAGCGCCTGCCTGCTCCGGCAATGCAGGCTGGTACAAGCGCGGACAAACCCAGCGCCGCGCCGCAGGGCGAGGTAGAGCAAGCGCTGGCCGCCATCTGGTCAGCGGTACTGAAGATCGAGGAGGTTGGCCGCGACGATAATTTTTTCACGCTGGGAGGCGACTCGATCCTGACCCTGCAAATTGTCGCACGCGCCCGCAAGGCCGGTATCGGCTTTTCGCCGCGCCAGCTGATGGAAAAGCAAACGATTGCTGCGCTGGCCGCCGTTGCACGCGCCAGCGCGCCTGCCAAGGCTGCCGACGGCGCCACCGCCACTGCTGCAGCGCCGCTGCAGCCGCAATGGTTTGCCCTTACCCCGGCCCAGCGCTGGTTCTTTGAGCAGGACATGCCGCAGCCGCAGCACTGGAACCAGTGCGTGCTGCTGACACTCGAACGCAAGCCCGACGAACAACTGATGCGGCAGGCGCTGGCGCGGCTGGCCGCGCATCATGGCGCCTTGCAGCTGCGTTTTGCCCGTGATGGTAGCGGCTGGCGGCAGCGCACCGACAGTGCTGCGCCCGCGCCAGCCTATACTCACGTGGTCCTTGATCATCAAGGTACCGACCTGCAGGCCGCCGTATTGCAGGCATCGGCCGCCGTACACGCCTCGCTGGAGCTGGAGCAGGGCCGCCTGCTGAGCGCCGCCTGGCTGGACGCTGGCAGCATGGCCGATAGCCGTTTGCTGCTGGTTTGCCATCACCTCGCGGTCGATGCGGTGTCGTGGCGCGTGCTGCTGGAAGATCTTCAGCAGTTGTACAGCGCGCTGGAACAGGGCAACAAGGCGCAGCTGACACTGGCGGCGGATGGCGCCAGCCTCGCTGACTGGTCGCAGGCCTTGCAAGAGCATGCCGCCAGCGCCGGCATCGTGCAGCAATTGGCGTACTGGCAGGCACAAAGCGCTGCGCCATTACCGGTCGATCATGCGATTGCCGCCAACACCGAAAGCGCTGCGCGTACTGTGCACCGCGTGCTGGGGACCAGCGACACCGACATGCTGATGGGGAAGGCCTGCGCCGCTTACCGCAGCCGCCCCGAAGAACTGATGCTGGCGGCGCTGGCACAGGTCGTATGCGAGTGGTCGGGCAATGTCGACGTACTGGTGGAAATGGAAGGGCACGGCCGCGAACACTGGCCCGGTGCGCCGGAAGTCAGCCGCACGGCCGGCTGGTTCACCAGCCTGTACCCGCTGCGCCTGTCGCCGCCGGCGCCATTAGCCGATGGCGTGATCGCCGTCAAGGAACAACTGCGCCAGGTTCCGGACAAGGGCCTTGGATACGGTCTGCTGCGTTACCTGAACCCGATAGGCGCACCACTGGAACAGGCGGCCGCGCCGCAGATCACGTTTAATTACCTGGGGCGCCTCGAGCGGCAGGCAGCCAACGGCTGGAACCTGGCCGATGATGCAGGCCAGCCCGCGCGCGCAGGGGACAATCCGCGCCGCTGCTGGTTCGACCTGAGCCTGTTCGTGCGCGACGGCAGCCTGCACCTCGAGTGGGCGTACAGCAGCAACCGGCATCACGCCACGACTGCGGAAGCGCTGGCGCAGGCGTTTGTCGAGCGCTTGCAGCAGATCGTCGCCCATTGCGCCGGCCTTCTCCGCCCGCGCCTTACCCCCGCCGATGTGCCGCTGGCCCGGCTGTCACAAGCCGCGCTCGACATGCTGGATGCGCAAGGTCTGCCTGCGCAGCAGCTGGAAGACCTGTATCCGCTGTCGCCCATGCAGGCCGGGATGCTGTTCCACAGCCAGTTGCAGCCGGACGCCACGGCCTATGTCAATCAGCTGTGCATCGACATTGACGGACTACAGCCAGCGCGGTTTGCAGCGGCATGGCAGGCCGCCATGCGCCGCCACCCGGTGCTGCGCACGGCCTTCCTGGCGGCTGCCGCGCCATTGGACGAACCGCTGCAATGGGTGGCGCGCGAGGTGGCGCTGCCGCTGCGCGAGATCGACCTGCGTGGCGCCGCCGATATTGGCGCCGAGTCAGCCAGACTGGCGCAGCAGGAGCACGAGCGTGGTTTTGACACGGCGGCAGCGCCGCTGATGCGCCTTGTGCTGCTGCGCACCGCTGACGACTGCCATCACTTCATCTGGACCTACCACCACCTGCTACTGGACGGTTGGAGCAGCAGCAGCCTGCTGGCTGAAGTATTGCGCAGCTATGCCGGCGAAGCGATTGCCGACCCGCCGGCCCGCTACCGCGACCATATTGCCTGGCTGGGGCAGCAAGATCCACAGGCCGCGCAACACTGGTGGCGCGCGCGCCTGGCTGGCATGGGCGAACCGACGCGCCTGGCCGACAGCCTGTCGGCGCCCGCACCGCTACCAGCACTGGCTAGACCACACGCCGGGCACCTGCAGCAGCTGGGCGCCGGCCTCACGGCCCGGCTGCAACAGCTGGCACGCACGCAGCAGGTCACCCTCAATACGCTGGTACAGGCGGCCTGGCTGTTGCTGCTGCAACGCTACACGGGTCAGCAGGCCGTTACGCTCGGTGTGACCACATCCGGCCGCCCGGCCGATCTGTCCGGTGCAGAACAGATCATGGGATTGTTCATCAACACCCTGCCGCTGACAGCGTCGCCCGCGCCGCAGACGCCAGTCGCCGACTGGCTGCGCGCGCTACAGGCTGACAATCTGGCGATGCGCGAGCATGAACACATGCCGCTGGCGCAGCTTCAGCAATGGGCCGGCCATGGCGGCCAGGCGCTGTTCGATACGCTTGTGGTGTTCGAAAACTTCCCGCTCGACGCCGCCTTGCTGGAGTCGGTACCGGGCGGCCTGCGCCTGGGCCAGCCCGGCGGCAGCGACGACACCCATTATCCGCTGACCGTGACCGTGGTGCTCGATGGCGCAGCAAAGTCAGCCCCCGGACTACGGCTTCAGTACAGCTACGACAGCGCAAGACTGAGCGCAGCCCAGATTGAGACCATCGCCACTCACGCCGGCACGCTGCTCGAAGCACTGTGCGAGCAGCCCACCGCCCGCTGCGGCGAGCTGGCCATGCTGTCGCCAACGGCGGCAGCGATCCTGCTGGAACGCGGAGAGACCGCGTTGAATATCGCGCAGCAGCAGCCCGTGCATCGTGTGATCGAGCACCAGAGCAGCCTGCACCCGCAGGCGACTGCCCTGATTTACGAAGGACAGCAATGGAGTTACGATGCGTTGAACCGGCGCGCCAACCGCCTGGCGCACCATTTGCTTGCGCTCGGCGTCGGGGCAGAACAACGCGTCGGCATCGCCCTTGAACGCTCGCCGGACATGGTGGTCGCGGTACTGGCCGTGCTGAAAGCCGGTGGCGCCTACGTGCCGCTCGATCCGGGCTATCCGGCCGAACGGCTGGCAGCGATGCTGGCCGATAGCGACGCCCGCGTGGTGCTGACGCAGACCAGCGTGGCATCTGCACTGCCGATATTGCCCGGCGGCGTGCAGGTGCTGCTCGACACGCCGCAACCTTGGGCGCACGATGATGCAGAAGGCAATCCACACACCGGCGTACATCCGGCGTCGCTGGCCTACCTGATCTACACGTCCGGCTCGACCGGCACGCCGAAGGCGATTGCGGTGTCACACCAGGCGCTGGCCGAGCATACGCAGGTGGCCATTGCCTACTTTGGCCTGACGACGGCCGACCGCATGCTGCTGTTCTCGACCATCAACTTCGATGGCTTCGTCGAGCAGTTGTTCCCGGCGCTGGCGGCCGGCGCCGCGCTGGTGCTGCGTGGTCCGGTCCTGTGGGACAGCGATACCTTCTACCGCGCCATCGTCGATCCGCAGCATGGCATCACCATCGCCGACCTCAGTACCTCGTACTGGAGCATGCTGGCGCAGGATTTTGGTCGCCACGGCGTGCGCAACTACGGTTCGCTGCGCCAGCTGCAAGCTACCGGCGAAGCCATGCCGCCCGAGTCGCTGCTGTCGTGGCGCGACGCTGGCCTGGCCCATGTCAAGCTGCTCAATACTTACGGACCGACCGAGACCATCGTCACCGCCACCGCGCTCGATTGCGCACCGTACGTCAACGGGCAGTTGCCGCTGCCGGTGCAAATGCCGATCGGCCGGCCGCTGGCGGGCCGCCGCGCCTACATTCTCGATGCCGAGCTGCGCCTGGCGCCGCCGGGTGTGGCCGGAGAACTGTGCCTGGGCGGGGAATTGCTGGCGCGCGGCTATGCCGCCCGCCCCGGGCTCAGCGCAGAACGCTTCATTGCCGATCCTCACGGCGCCCCGGGCGCACGCCTGTACCGCACCGGTGACCTGGCCCGCTGGAGCGACGATGGCGTGCTCGAGTACCTGGGACGTTTCGATCACCAGGTCAAGGTGCGCGGCTTCCGCGTCGAGCTGGGCGAGATCGAGGCGCAACTGATGGCGCAAGCCGGTGTGCGCGAAGCGGTAGCGGTGGCACTGCCGGGCGGCCGTCTGGCCGCCTATGTCGCTGGCGAACAGCTGGACGGCGCCATGCTGCGCAGCGTGCTGGCTGCCGCGCTGCCCGACTACATGGTGCCGGCGGCGGTCATGGTGCTGGCGGCGTTGCCGCAAACCCCCGGTGGAAAAATTGATCGCAAATCTCTCCCCGCGCCCGATTTCGCCGGCGACCTGGCGCAGCAGCTGCCACCCGTGACCGGGATGGAGCAGGCGCTGGCGGTGCTGTGGCGCCAGTTACTGGGGTTGCACCAGGTCGCGCGCGACAGCCATTTCTTCGCCTCGGGCGGCCATTCGCTGCTGGCGATCCAGCTATGCGCCCGCGTGCGCGCAACGCTGAACGCCGAACTGGCCCTGCGCGATGTCTTTGCCCATCCAACGCTGCAGGACATGGCCTTGCAGGTGCAAGGCGCCCTGGCATCAACCGGCGACGACGCGCTGCAGGCGGTGCCCCGCACTGCGCGCATGCCGCTGGCGCCGGTGCAGCATCGCCTGTGGCTGGTTGATCGGCTGGCCGCACCGGCGCAGCGCAGCGCCTACAACATCGCCGCCGCCGTGCGCCTGCATGGCAGCCTTGATGTGGAACGCCTGCAGGCGGCGCTTGATACGGTGATAGCGCGCCACGAAGTGCTGCGCACGTCTTATCCGCAGAGCGAAGACGGTGATCCCTATGCCGCCATTGCAGCATCGCTGCAACTGGCTTTGCCGTCGCGCGATCTGTCGCAACTGGCGCGGGATCAGCAAATGGGCCAAGTGGCGGCCTTGCTGGCCGAACAGCGCAACCTGCCGTTCGACATGGCCTGCGCGCCGCTGCTGCGCTTGCAACTGCTGGTAATGGGACCGTTCGAGCACGTGTTGCTGTTCTGCGTGCACCACATGGTATTTGACGGCTGGTCCGAGTCCGTGCTGCTGCGCGAGCTGGGCGCCGCCTACCAGGGCGACGATCGGGTGCTGGCGCCACTGCCTTTACAGTACGCCGATTATGCGGCCTGGCACGCCAGCCGCGCTGCCGGTCCGGCCGGCGCCGCGTCGCAGGCGTTCTGGCGCGATTACCTGGCGGCGGCGCCGGCACTGTCAACCTTGCCGGCAAAAGCGGGGGTGACACCGGCAGTGGCACAGCGCCATGCGCTGGCGCCGCTGACGCTGTCGGCAAGCACGGTCAGCCAGCTCCGGCAGCTCGGCCACGAGCACCAGGCCACCCTGTTCATGGTGCTGCTGGCGGCCTTCCTGCAGGTGCTGCACCGCGAGGCGGGCCAGGACGACCTGGTGGTGGGCACCGATGCCGCCGGGCGCGACCAGCTGGAACTCGAAGGCCTGATCGGCTTCTTTGTCAACGTGGTGCCGCTGCGTTCGCGCCTGCCGGCAGCAAGACCGGCTTTTGCCGACTGGTTGCAACTGGTGCGCGACAACGTGCTACGCGCCTTCGAGCATGGCGACATGCCGTTCGACCAGATCGTCGATGCCGCCGATGTCGTGCGCGAGCGTGGCCGCCATCCGCTGCTGCAAACGCTGTTTGTGCTGCAAAACACGCCGCCGGCACGCGCCGTCATCGATGGACTGGCAGTAGAAATACTCGCTGATGAAGGTGCGCCGGCTAAATTTGAGCTCGCGGTATTCGTCACAGAGGTGGAGGGCGCTTTGCAGGCGGAATGGATCTATCACGCCGACCGCCACGAGCAGGCCGTGGTCGCCCGTGCGGCGCGCGCCTGGCAGCAGTTACTCGAACATCCGACCGCTATTGAAACAGAGGAGAACCCCGTCATGAACAAACCTGCCCCGATGGCCGGCAAGCTCGATCGCCTGAAAAAGCTGCCCGCTGCGCGTAGCGTGGCGCGGCCGGCAGTATCGATGTCCTTCCTGCAGCCGGATCAGCAGTTCCCGGTCGTGATCGAAGCGCGCGACGCCGGCATTGACGCTGCGGCCTGGGCGCGCGAGCAGCGCGACCTGGTGGAAAGCATGCTGCTGCGTCACGGCGGCATCCTGTTCCGTGGATTTGGCCTGCACACGCCGCAGGAGTTTGAAAGCTTTGCCGAATCGATCGAGCCGGCGCTGCACGGCGATTATGGCGATTTGCCGAAAAAGGAGGGCGGCCGCAATACCTATCGTTCCACGCCGTATCCGGAAAGGCAGATGATCCTGTTCCATAACGAGAGCTCGCACCTCGACAAATGGCCGCGCAAGCAATGGTTCTACTGCGAGCTGCCGTCGCCGGTCGGCGGCGCCACGCCGATCGTCGATTGCCGTGAAATGCTGCGCCGCCTGCCGGCCGCGCTGGTCGAGGAATTCGAGCGCAAGCAGTTGCTGTATATCCGCACCTTCAACCACCGGCTCGACGTCAGCTGGCAGGACTTCTTCAAAACCAGCGAGCGCGCGGAAGTGGAGCAGAAGCTGCGCCAGGCCGGCATCGCGTTTTCCTGGCTGGACAACGATGAACTGCAGACGCGTACCCGCTGTCCGGCGGTGATCGCCCATCCGGTGACCGGCGAGCGGGCCTTCTTCAACCAGGTGCAGCTGCACCATGTCAGCTGCCTGGAGCCGGAACTGCGCGCCGATCTGCTGACCATGGTCGGCGCGCAGCGCCTGCCGCGCCAGGTCTGCTTTGGCGACGGCTCGCCGATTCCGGACGCCACCATGGAGCTGATTGGCCAGACCTACGAAGCGTGCGCAGTGCGCTTCGACTGGCGCCAGGGCGACGTGGTCATGCTCGACAACATGCTGGCCGCCCATGCACGCGATCCGTTCGAGGGACCGCGCAAGATCGTCGTCGCCATGGGTGAAATGGTCCATCGCGCCGACCTGGAGCAATCCCACACCACCCGCCTGGCCAGCGTCGCCGAGGCAGTACAACCTACACAGGAAACCTGAGCATGGATGCAACGCAGGAACTTCAACACTGGCCGCTGG
This sequence comes from Duganella sp., assembly GCA_040508275.1. GTDB lineage: Bacteria > Pseudomonadota > Gammaproteobacteria > Burkholderiales > Burkholderiaceae_D > Rugamonas. The sequence goes on along the minus strand of JBEVNE010000213.1, from coordinate 5,759 downwards.
GGCCGGAGCAACGCCCGCTGGCCGAAAGCGGCAACAGCGGCCACAGTCATTTTGTCACCGCCCGCAGCGCCAGCCCGATCAACCCGGTACGCTTGCAGCAGGCGCTGACCAGCGTGAGCGCGCGCCACCAGGCCTTGCGCTTCGCCTATCGTGAAGTGCACGGCTATCGCGGCCTGCGCCAGGTCGGGCAGCATACTGAGGTTGCGTTGGCCGCGCTGGTCGAAACTGGCCAGGCCGGCCAGCGTCGCCAGCCCGATATTGCTGCCGGCCAGACCATTGCAGCGGTAATCACCGAAGATGGCGCAGGGACCAGCCTTGCGCTCAACATCGCCGCGCTGGCAGCCGACCAGGCCAGCATGGCGCTGTTGTGGCGCGAACTGAAGGCCGCCTACGACGGCCAGCCGCTCGAGGACGAGGTTTTCCAGTACAGCCAGTACGTCGAGTGGCGCCTTGACCTTGACGCCGATCCCGATGCGGCGCAGGGGCGCGCCTACTGGAACGCTTACCTGCAGCAGCATGCGGGCGCCGTGCCGGTGCAGCTGTGCTACCGTCAGCCGGCGCCTGGGCCCGAGTCCCCTACGCATCACGGCGCAGTGCAGACCAGTCTGGACACCGCAGTACTGGCGCGACTGGATACGCTGGCGCAAACGCAGGGCGCCAGCCTGGAGACCGCGCTGCAACTGGCCTGGTGGCTATTGCTGGCGCGCCTGCAAGGCAGCGCCCATATTGCCGCCGGCTGGCTACATGACTGCCGCCGCGACTACGAAGTGATGCAGCGGGCGGTGGGCAGGTTTGAAAAGCTGATGCCGGTGGCATTGCAGCTTGGCGCCGGCCAGAGTTTCAACAGCTTGCTGGCCGGCCTGTCGGCCACGCTCGAAGCCCATCGCGGCGCGCAGGAATACTGTCCGCCGGATCGTCAGAGCGCAGCGATCTTTACCTACCGCGATGCGGCGCCTGACCTGGGAGACTGGCAACTGGACGCCGTGGCTGTCCCAGGCGCACCGGCAGAGCTGGCGTTGACCATCACCGGCGCCGGGGCCGCGCTGCACAGCGACCAGCGCCATTACCGCCAGCACGATGTGGCCGTGCTGCTCACGCAGTACACGGCGCTGCTGGCGGCCATCGTGCAGCAGCCCGACAGCGACGCGCTCGGCATTGCGCTGCCGGCCGCTGCGGCCATCGAAGGCGAAAGCATCGAACATGGTCCGGCCTTGCTGGGTGAACGCATCGCCCAGTGGAGCGTGAGCACGCCGGGCGCGCCGGCACTGTCGGAAAATGGCCAGGTTACCAGCTACCGGGAACTCGAGCAAAAGGTGGCGCAAGTGGCGCTGTGGATGGCGGCGCAGGGCGTCAGCCGTGGCGACCTGGTGGCGCTCGATCTTGAGCGTTCCAGCGGCTTCGTGGTGGCCTTGCTGGCGGCGTGGCGCCTGGGCGCCGGCTACCTGCCGCTCGACCCGCATTGGCCCGCTGGCCGGCGCCAGGCCATCATCGGCGATGCTGCTCCGGTGCTGACGGTCGATGAACCGGCTCTGGCCAGCGCCATCGCCAGTGCTGCCGATGTGCGTCCGATACCTGTATCTGCACCTGCGGCAGCCGCCGGCGACATCGCCTACGTGCTCTATACGTCCGGCTCCACGGGCATGCCGAAGGGTGTGCTGATCGAACAGGCGCAGTTGCTCAACTACGTGGCCGGCGCCTCGCACACAATGGCGCTCGCCGGCAGCCGCCGTTGGGCGCTGACCGGCACGGTGGCCGCCGATCTTGGCAATACCGCGCTGTTCGGGGCCTTGTTCAACGGCGCCTGCCTGGTAATCGCCAGCGCCGCCGACATGCAGGATGCGCCATCGTTCGCGCGCTTCCTCGGCGAAAACGCCATCGACGCCATCAAGATGGTGCCGTCTCACCTGGAAGCGCTGCTCGACCTGCTCGATGGCGACGCCCCGGCACTGCCGCAGCGCGTCATCCTCGGCGGCGAAGCGGCGCCGGCAGCCTTGCTTGCGCGTTTGCTGGCCCTGCGTCCGGATTGCCGCATCTATAACCATTATGGTCCGACCGAAACCACCATTGGCGTGATGATCCACGCGCTGGACGGCAGCGCACCTGTTGCTGGCGTGCTGCCGCTTAGCGTAGCGCTGCCCAACTGCCGCATCGAGGTGCGCGATGCGCAGCTGCGGCCGGTGGCGGCAGGCGCCCAGGGCGAGCTGTATATCGGCGGCGCCCAGCTGGCACGCGGATATCTCAACCGTGACGACGGCGCAGTGTTCATCGACGATCCGCAACAGCCGGGCCAGCGCCTGTACCGCAGCGGCGACCTGGCCTGGCTGCTGCCCGGCGGCGGTTTGCTGCTGGCCGGCCGTGCTGACCACCAGCTCAAGATACGTGGATATCGCGTCGAACCGGCGGAAATTGAAGCCGCGCTGCTGGGCGCTCCCGGCGTGCGCCAGGCCGTGGTGCTGGCGGTGACGGAGCAGGGCGTTGCCGGCGTCCCTGTCCAGCCCACGCTGGTGGCGGTGGTCGTGCCCGAGACGACCGGCGCGGCCGGCGAAGCTGTATTGCGCGAGCATCTCGCGGCGCAGCTGCCGGCTCACATGCTGCCGGGCCGCTATACCCTGGTCGATACGCTGCCGCGCCTTGCCAACGGCAAGATCGACCGCGCAGCGCTGGCGGCCGCGCTGCCACTGCAGCAAGGACGGCAGAAGGTGGCAGTGGCGCCGCGCGACGCGCTGGAATTTGTCCTGGCCGGCTGCATGGCTGAACTGCTGGTGCGCGACGAGATCAGTGTAGACGATGACTTCTTCGACCTTGGCGGCCATTCGCTGCTGGTCATCAAGCTGACCGCGCGCATCCGCAAGCTGCTCAAGATCGAGATTGCACCCGGCCTGGTGTTCGATCACGCCAGCGTGGAAGCGCTGGCACGGCTGCTGCGCGCCAACAGCACCGATGCCGGGCAACTGGAGCGGCTGGCCGAGGCGCAGCGCAAACTTGCGCTGATGTCGCCAGAGCAGCGTGCGGCACTGCTGGAGCGCGGCCGCCAGGGTAAAGCCGCCTGAGAGTCAAGACGATACGAGACGATACGAGACGATACAATAAGAGGATGACGCAATGAGTGAGATGGACGACGATCTGCTGGCCCTGTTGCTGGACCACGATGAAGCAACGGAGCAGGGGGACATCGTCCGCCGCACCTGCGCCACTGCCCCGGCGCGTCTGTCCTACGGCCAGCGCCAGTTGTGGCTGCTGCACCAGCTGGAACCTGGGCTGACTGCCTACAACCTGGTACGTGCGTTCAGCCTGACCGGCCCGCTCGATGCGGACGCGCTGGAACGCGCCCTGCAAGCGCTGGTCGCGCGCCACGACGTGCTGCGCACGCGGTTCATTGTCGCCGATGACGAGCCGCTACAAGTCGTTGAAGCGCAGGCGCCGTTGCTGCTGGAACGCTTCGCCGTGGCGGATAGCACTGCACTGGCGCCGCATCTGCGCAGCGCTGCCGACCACGTATTCGACCTGTCGGCGGCGCCGCTGATGTTCGCCCGGCTTTACCGGCTGGACAGCCAGCACCATTATCTGCTGATCGGCATGCACCACCTGGTCAGCGATGGCTGGTCCAATGCAATCCTGATGAAAGACCTGGCCGAGGCCTACCGCCAGGCGCTGCAAGGCTTGCCGGTAGTGCTGCCGCCGCCACCGCTGCACTATGCCGACTACGCCGAATGGCAACGCGACAACGCCGGCACACCAGCGCTGCAATCCGAGCTCGATTACTGGGATGACTACCTGCGCGGCGTACCGCCATTAACCCTGCCTGCCAACCGCGCACGCAAGGAGCATGATTATGCCGGCGCGCGCCTGCGCTTCGCTTTGCCCACGGCGCTCGCTGCGCGCGTGCAGGCATTTTGCCGCCAGCATGGATGCACGGAGTTCGTCGCCTATTTCGCCGCCTGGCAGCTGTTGCTGGCCAAGTACAGCGGCCAGGATGATTTTGCCATTGGCGTGCCCAGCGCCGGTCGCGGGCACGCATCGCTGCAGGAACTGGTCGGCTTCTTCGTGACCATGCAGGCCTACCGCGTGCGCCTCGCGCCGGAGATGTGCTGGTCCGATCTGTGCCGCCAGGTACGCGCCGATGCGCTGGCGGCGATGAATCACGCACATGCGCCTCTGGAATTGCTGCTCGAGCGCCGGCGCGGCGCCCAGCAAGCGCTGTTCCAGGCCATGTTTGCCCTGCAGATGCTCGATGGTGATGCTGCGCCTACGCTGCAAGGCTTGCAGGTGGAAATGCTGGAACTCGAAGAACGCAGCGCCAAGCTTGATCTGGCGCTGGAGATGTTCGTCAAGGGTGCGCAAGTGCAGTGCGCCATCGAGTACAGCACCGCCATGTTCGATGGCGAGATGGCAGAGCGGCTGCAACACGATTACCAGCGCTTGCTGGAACTGATGGTCGAGCAACCGCAACAGGCGCTCGGTGAAGTCAACTTTCTGGCACCGGGCGAGCAGCAACAGCTGTCGGACTGGGGCCGCAATGCCCAACGCTATCCATCAATGGCGCCCGTGCACCGGCGTTTCGAGGCGCTGGCCGCCGCGCAGCCCGATGCGCCGGCACTGCTGTACGGCGAGCAGTCGCTCAGCTATGCAGAACTGAACCGCCGCGCCAACCAGCTGGCTCACCACCTGATCGCGCTCGGCGTGGCGCCCGACCAGCTGGTCGGCATCGCCATCGAGCGCTCGCTGGCGATGGTGGTCGGCCTGCTGGCCATCCTCAAGGCGGGCGGCGCCTATGTGCCGTTCGATCCCGATTATCCGGCCGAGCGCCTGCGCTATATGGCCGATGACAGCGGCGTGCAACTGCTGCTGATCGGCGCTGAGCCGGCGCCGTGGGCTGCGGGCGTGCAGGTGCTGCAGCTCGACCAGCTCGATCTTGCCGGGCAGCCGCAGCACAATCCTGCAGTAGCACTGCACGACGAACATCTGGCCTACGCGATTTACACGTCCGGCTCCACCGGCAAGCCGAAAGGCGCGGCCAATCGACATGGCGCGCTGAATAACCGGCTGGTGTGGATGCAGCAGGCGTATGGTTTGCAAACGGGTGAGGTGGTGCTGCAAAAAACGCCGTTCAGCTTCGATGTGTCGGTATGGGAGTTTTTCTGGCCGCTCAGCGAAGGCGCAACCCTGGCCATGGCGGCGCCCGGAGAGCACCGGGAACCGGCGCTGCTGGTGGCGCGCGTCGCACGCCACGGCGTCAGCACCATGCACTTCGTGCCGTCGATGCTGCAGGCATTTGTCGCCCACCTGGAATCGGCTGGCGCACAGGAAACTGCGCGTTGCAGCAGCCTGCGCCGCATCGTCTGCAGCGGCGAGGCGCTGCCTGCCGAGCTGCAGGCGCGCGTGTTCGCCTGCCTGCCGCAGGCGGCGCTGTACAACCTGTACGGCCCGACGGAGGCAGCCATCGATGTCACGCACTGGACCTGCGTCGATGATGGCGGCGCCAGCGTGCCGATAGGCGCGCCGATTGCCGCCACCGAAGTCCACGTGCTGGGACCGGACCTGCAACTGGCGCCGCGCGGCGCCGTGGGTGAACTGTATCTGGGCGGCGCCGGACTGGCGCGCGGCTACCTGCGTCGCGCCGCGCTGACGGCAGAGCGCTTTGTGGCCGATCCTTTCGGCAGCGGCGAGCGCCTGTACCGTACCGGCGACCTGGTACGCTGGCGCGCCGATGGCCAGCTCGAATACCTGGGCCGCATCGACCACCAGGTCAAGCTGCGCGG
>JBEVNE010000208.1:0-8617 GCA_040508275.1 Duganella sp. | reverse complement strand
TGGCGCAAAAGCCTGGGCAAGCCTGATACCCGCGCCGAAATTAAACAGTTCTTCCGTACCCTGCGCGCGCAGCAGTACGACTACGTGTTCGATACCCAGGGTTTGCTGAAGACCGGCGTGATCATGGGCGCGGCACGCGTTGCGCCCGGCGGCAAAAAGGTCGGCATGGCCAACGGCAGCGAAGGCTCGGGCTATGAAGGCATTTCACGCATTTTCCACCACCTGAGCGTGCCCACCGATCCGCGCACGCACGCGGTGGCGCGTGGCCGTATCGTCGCTGGCGCAGCGCTCGGCTATGCGGTCGATACGCCGGCCGACTTTGGCCTGGCGCAGCTCGATGGCGACGCGGCCCGTCCGGGCTGGATGCCGCCGCGTTACGCCGTATTCTTCCACGGTACCGCGCGTGACGCCAAAAAGTGGTCGCCCGAGCACTGGATTGCGCTGGGACGGGCGCTGGCCAGCGAACCCTCGGCGCTACCCATCCTGCTGCCGTGGGGCTCGCCCAAGGAAAAAGCCGAAGCCGAGCACCTTGCTGCCAGCCTGCCCAATGCGCAGCTGCTGCCCAAGCTGTCGATGGCCGACGCCGTCCTGCTGGCGCGCCGCGCCGACCTGGTGATCGGCGTTGATACCGGCCTGACCCATATTGCCGCCGCCTTTGTGCGGCCGACGGTGGAAATTTATGCCGATTCACCGCGCTGGAAGACCGAAGGCAACTGGTCGCCGCGCATCATCAACCTGGGTGACACCGGCACGCCGCCGACGGTGGACCAAGTGCTGGCTGCCGCACGCAGCCTGCTGGCACAAAGCTGACCTATGCGTTTTTTCTATTCCCTGATGTGGTGGCTGGCCTTGCCGCTGGTGCTGGCGCGCCTGTGGCTGCGCGGCCGTCGTGAACCCGGTTATCGCCAGCACTGGCTCGAGCGGCTGGGCCGCTATGGCGCCCCGCCTTTCGCGGCGGGCATGCCAGCGGCGCCGTTGCTGTGGGTGCATGCAGTATCGGTCGGTGAAACGCGCGCCGCCGAACCGCTGGTCGATGCGCTGCTGGCCCAGTATCCGCACAGCCGCATCGTGCTGACCCACATGACGCCGACCGGCCGCGACACCGGCCGCGCCCTGTTCGCCCGCCATGGCGAACGGCTGGTGCAATCGTATCTGCCGTATGACACGGGGCTGATGGTGGCGGCTTTTATCCGCCATTTCCGTCCATCCATCTGCATTCTGATGGAAACCGAAGTGTGGCCCAACCTGATCGCCGTCTGCGGCCAGCGCGGCGTGCCGGTGGTGCTGGCCAATGCCCGGCTGTCGCAACGTTCGCTGGAGAAGGCCCGGCGCCTCGGTAAACTGGTGCTGGACGCGGCGCGCGGCATCACGCTGGTGGCAGCGCAGACCGAGGCCGACGCCGCCCGCGTGCGCACGCTGGGTGTGGCCCGGGTGGAAGTTACCGGCAGCATCAAGTTCGACGTGCAGCCACCGCCAGCGGCGCTGGCCACCGGCGCCGCCCTGCGTGCCGCCATCGGCGCGCGGCCGGTGCTGCTGTGCGCCAGCACGCGCGAAGGCGAGGAAGCGCTGATCCTGGCCGCCTGGCGCCAGGCGCGCAACGCGCAGCCGGCCTTGCTGCCAGCTGATACCTTGCTGCTGCTGGTGCCGCGTCATCCGCAGCGTTTCGACGAGGTGGAACAACTGATCGTCGCAGAAGGGCTCACTGTTCAGCGCCGCAGCCAGCTGGCCTTGCGCGCCGCTGAAGTATCGCGCCATACCGACGTGCTGCTGGGCGATTCCATGGGCGAAATGTTTGCCTATTACGCCGCCTGCGATGTCGCTTTCGTCGGCGGCAGCCTGCTGCCGCTGGGCGGCCAGAACCTGATCGAACCGGCCGCCCTGGGCAAGCCTGTGCTGGTCGGTCCGCACACCTTTAATTTTGCCGTGGTGACGGAAGACGCCCTGAATGCCGGCGGCGCCGTACAGGTAGCCGACGCCAGCGCCCTGATGGCGCAGGCCGCCCGCCTGCTCAACGACAGCACCGCCCGCGATACCATGGGCCGGCAAGCGTTGGGGTTTGCCAACCAGCACCGTGGGGCTACTGGCCGCACGCTGGTGTTGCTGCAGGCGCTGCTTGACCCATCTCCTGCACGATAAATGCGAGCAGATCGGCAGCATTTATTGGCGCTGGCGGCGTGGCACGATACCGCCAGAAAACACATTCACGCCGCCGCGCTGGTATCTTCCACAAAGCGCAGGCGTGCCGCATTCTGGCGGCAGAAGCGGGTGGCGGCCTTGTAGCCGATGTCGAACAGCAGTTGCATGTTCGAGCTCGACCAGTCCATGGCGTACTGCACGTGTTCGTCGGGGACGGCCGCCATCAGGTCGAGCTTGAGTACGCGCTGGCGCGAGGCGCCGGTGCGGCGGTCGGTGTCGTGTTCGAGTTCGAACAGGCGCAGCTGGTTCTGCGATACCTTGACCAGCGGCGCGATGATCGAGCCGACCCAGGCGTCGTACAGGTGGCGCGGCTTGCGCAGCAGGCGTTCGTCACCGAGGATGTCGAGCACCACCAGGGTGTCGGTGTCGGCATGTTCGCCTTTGCCTTCGATAAACGGATCGAAGTTCAGCGTTTCCAGTGCCGCGCCCTCGATATAGTCTTCGCCATCGATTTCCGTGGGCGGATACAGGAAGGGGAACGACAGCGCTGCGCGCACCTGCGGCGCGCCAATCTCATGCTTGTTCCAGATGCGCATGCGGTGCTGGTTCAGATTGTAGGCGTTGATGTAGAACGCCGGGCGCATGCCGGCAATGGCGCTGAAGTCGATGGTGTCTTCGAGGAAAGGCGCATGCGCGCACAGGCCCAGGCTTTTCGGCGACAGGTTCGATGGCGACATGGTGGACATCATCAGCTGGGTCCAGTCGGTCCACGGTGCGCCGCCGCCCAGTACGCTGGCGATGCCGGGAAACAGCGGCGCGCCGCCACCCAGTACGCCCCGGAAAGCATCGGCTTCCTTGCCCGGCTTGTGAAAAATCTTGTAATTGACCGGCATCATTTTATAGATGGTGTCGCTGACGCCGGCGTCGGCCCAGCGTTTCAGCGCGTCGCGCGGGCGGCCTTCCAGCGGTGCGGCGTAGAGCAGCCCCATCAGCACCCCGGCGCCCGATGCCGAGATCACGTCGAATTCGGCTTCCTGGTCAAGAAAAGCCGCCAGCGCACCGGCGATCAAGGGCGAATTCGGCGCCCCGCCACCCAATACCAGACCGGTTTTTTTGTTTCCCTGCTTCATATAACGCTCCTGAAAGATGGCTCTGCGGTTGAAAATCTAACATGAAAAAATTCCGCAAGGCAATTTTATTGGGCGATAACAGGTATTCAGCAGCAGGATAACGAGGCGTGGTGCGCCCTGCAGGGGCGTACAGGGCGCCGCGAGGTGTCAGGCAAACAGCACCGGCAACTCCTGCGCGCGCTTGCGCAGCAGTTCCCGTGCTTCCTCGTAGTGCGGGTAGATCTGGCCCACCGTGTTCCAGAAAGCGGCGCTGTGGTTCATTTCCAGTGTGTGCGCCAGTTCGTGTGCCACCACGTAGTCGATCAGCGGCAATGAAAAATGGATCAGTTTCCAGTTCAGGCGGATTTTGCGGTCGGCCGTGCACGAGCCCCAGCGCGTGCCTGCCGACGACAGGCCCAGCGAGTGGTATTGCACGCCGAGGCGCCCGGCATACAGGTCCAGGCGCTGCTCGAACAGTGTCCGCGCCTGTTGCTGGTACCAGGCTTTCACGCGTTCCTTGAGCGTCGCTTCGGTGGTGCCCGGCAGCAGCACCATGCTCAGCACGCGCGTAGCCTGGTCGTAGCTGCTGCGATAACGTCCGCCGACCAGCAGGCGCAGCGTGATGTCGGCGCCCAGGTAGGGCAGCTGGGCGCCGTCGATCCATTCCACCGGCGGCTTTTGCAGCCGGGTGGCGCGCCGTTCGCGGCGCTCCTTGAGCTTGTCGAGTATCCAGTGCTGCTTGGTGCGGATGGCGTTGTCGATTTCGGTAATCGACACGCGCTTGGGCGCCGTCACGCGCAGGCCGTCGTCATCGATCATGAAGCCGATCGAACGCCGGGTGGAGCGGCGCAGCGCATATTCGAGCACGAAGTCGCCGACCTGCAGCTGGCGCTTGCTGATGCTGTCAAGCGGTGGCGTTGCTGGTGGTGCAGGAGATTTGAGCGGCACCGCCGTGGCCGGCGGTGCGATATAGGGGGATACGGGCGGCGGCTTGCCGCTCGCTGGCGGCACCGACCATACAGGCGTGGTATAGACGGCGCGGGGAGGCGCGGGGGCCTCCCGTCCAAACAGGTCCTGCTGGGTTTCGCCTGCCGGCGCGGCGGGTTTGACCAGCGTTGCCAGGTCGTCTAGCCAGCGTTGTAGGCGTGGGGCGAAATGACGCGCATTTCTGATTCTATCCAATTTTCCACCTGTTGCATCATGCCGTCCGGCGTTTGGCCTTCGGGAGAAATAGGCTTGCCGATCGATACTGTAACAAGCCCGGGCCGTTTGATGAAGGAATTTTTAGGCCAGCATTCGCCCGAGTTGTGCGCGATCGGCACCACCACGGCGCCGGTCTCGATGGCCAGCCGCGTGCCGCCGCTCTTGTACTTGCCGGCCTGGCCGACCGGGATGCGGGTGCCCTCGGGGAACATGATGATCCACTGGCCGTCCGCCAGGCGGCGCTTGCCGTGCCGTACCACGTGCTTGAACGCGTGCTTGCCCTGCTTGCGGTCGATCGGGATCATGCGCAGCAGCGCCATGGCCCAGCCGAAGAAGGGAATGTAGAGGATTTCCTTCTTGAACACGAATACCAGCGGGCGCGGCAGGTTTGGCAGCAGGAAGATGGTTTCCCATGCCGACTGGTGCTTGGCCAGCACCACGGCCGGGGCGTCGGGGAAGTTCTCGGCGCCGCGTACTTCATAACGGATGCCGCAGATCACTTTCAGGCACCAGACGATGAACACATTCCAGCGCGAGGTGACGTAAAAGCGCTTGTTATACGGCAGCGGCGCCGCCAGGAAGCAGACCAGCGACCAGACGATGGTCGAGATCACCATCACGACCGTGAACAGCAGGGAACGCAGAAACAGAATGGGATGACCCAAGGGAGACTCCAGATACTTTTTTTATTTAGCCAGCGACCTGCGGTGCTGGTCCGGCGGTGGTTTTGAGCAAATGCGTGACCATGGCCGCCAGGTCGGCAAATACCATGGTGCCGGGCGGCAGGCCACCGGTGCTTTGGGTCTTTTCGCCTTTGCCGGTGAGCACCAGGTAGGGCACGCAGCCGCTCACATAGCCGGCTTGCAGGTCGCGCAGCGAATCGCCGACCACCGGCACGCCTTTCAGGCTGAGCTTGTAGCGCTGGGCGATTTCCGTGAACATGCCCGGCTTCGGTTTGCGGCAGTCGCAGTTGTCGGCCGCCGCGTGCGGGCAGAAGAACACGGCGTCGATGTCGGCGCCCACCTGCTGGGCCAGGTTGTGCATTTTCTGGTGGATGGCGTTGAGCGTGGACATGTCGAACAGCTCGCGCGCAATGCCCGACTGGTTCGACGCCACCACCACGCGGTAGCCGGCCTGGTTGAGGCGGGCGATCGCTTCCATCGAGCCGGGAATGGGTATCCATTCGGCCGGCGACTTGATGAAATCGGGCGAGTCGTGATTGATCACGCCGTCGCGATCGAGGATCACCAGTTTCATGGCCGGCGCACCCATTTACGCCGCCAGCTTGGAAATGTCGGCCACGCGGTTCAGCATGCCGTGCAGCGACGACAGCAGCGCCAGGCGGTTGTTGCGCAGGGCGATGTCATCAGCCATGACCATGACGTCGTTGAAGAAGGCATCGACGTCGTCGCGCAACTGGGCCAGGGTTTTCAGGGCGTCGGCAAAGTCGCCGCGAATAAACGCCGCGTCGATATCGGGCGCCACGCGGACCACGGCGGCGGCCAGATTTTTCTCGGCCGTATCCTGCAGCAGGTCGTTATTGACCTGCAAGCCGTCAGCGGCCGACAGCGCTGCCTCGTTCTTTTTCAGGATGTTGGTGATGCGCTTGTTGGCGGCGGCCAGCGAGGCGGCTTCCGGCAGCGCAGCAAATGCCTGCACGGCTTCCAGGCGCTGGACGATGTCGTCGAGGCGGTCCGGGTGTTGCGCCACCACGGCTTCGATTTCGTTGGGCGAGAAACCGCGCTCGCGCAGGATGCCGCGCAGGCGGTCCATCATGAAGGCGGTGACTTCGGCCGAAGGATCATTGAAGCCGGCCACGCCGGTGAACTGCTGGGCGGCGGCGTCGAGCAGGCCTTTGACCGACAGGATCAAGCGCTTTTCGATCAGCATGCGCAGCACGCCCAGTGCATGGCGGCGCAGTGCGAACGGGTCCTTGTCGCCGGTCGGTTGCAGGCCGATGGCCCAGATGCCGACCAGGGTTTCGAGCTTGTCGGCCAGCGCCACGGCGGTGCCGGTCACGGTCGAGGGCAGGGCGTCGCCGGCAAAACGCGGCTGGTAGTGTTCCGAAGCAGCCAATGCCACGTCTTCCGGCTCGCCGTCGTTGCGGGCGTAGTAGGTGCCCATGATGCCTTGCAGCTCGGGGAACTCGCCCACCATGTCGGTCAGCAGGTCGGCCTTGGACAGCTTGGCTGCGCGCGTGGCGAGTGCTGTGTCGCCGCCGATTTGCGTGGCGATGAAGCCGGCCAGGCCCGAAACGCGTTCGCTGCGCTCGGCTTGCGTGCCCAGCTTGTTGTGATAGACGACGTTTTTCAGCAGCGGCAGGCGCGATTCCAGGGTTTTCTTTTTATCCTGCTCAAAGAAGAACTTGGCGTCCGACAGGCGCGGGCGCACCACGCGCTCATTACCGCCGATAATCGCCGCCGGCGTATCGGTGGCGATGTTGGAGACGATCAGGAAGCGCGAACGCAGCTTGCCGCCGGCGTCGGTCAGTGCAAAGTATTTCTGGTTGGTCTGCATGGTGAGGATCAGGCATTCCTGCGGCACGGCCAGGAATTCTTCCTCGAAATGGCATTCGTAGACCACCGGCCATTCGACCAGCGCGGTCACTTCATCGAGCAGCGCTTCGGGCATCAGTACCTGGTCGGCGCCAGCCTTGGCCAGCAGCTCGGCGCGGATTTTTTCCTTGCGCTGTTCCACGCCGGCCAGCACGCGGCCGGCGCGTTCCAGCGTGGCGGCGTAGCTGTCGGCGTCAGCAATGGTGACCTCGCGCTCACCGGGGGCGGTGAGGAAGCGGTGGCCTTCGGTGACGTTGGCGGCGCTCAGGCCCAGTAGCGTCAGCGGCAGCACGCTGGCGCCATGCAGGGCCACCAGGCGGTGCGCCGGGCGCACGAACTGCACGGTGGCGCCGTCAGGGCGCTGGTAGCTCATCACTTTCGGGATCGGCAGCTTGCTCACCGATTCGACCAGGGCCGCCTGCAAGCCAGCCTGAAGGGCGCTGCCGGCGGCGGTGTAGGTGTAGAAGAAGCTTTCGGCCTTGCCATCCTGGGCGCGTTCGAGTTCGGCCACGGTCAGGTTGGGGAAGCCCAGTGCGGCGAGCTTTTTGGTCAGCGGCGCAGTCGGGTTGCCGGCGGCGTCGAGCGCCACCGTTACCGGCAGCACTTTTTCGCGGATCGATTTATCGGGCGAGGTGGCGCGCACCTTGGTGATCGACACGGCCAGGCGGCGTGGCGTGGCGTAGGCGGTGGCCACGCTGTCGGCTTCGAGGAAGTCGCGCGCCTTGAGGCCGTTGGCGATGCCGTCCGCGAAAGCCTTGCCCAGTTTGGCGAGCGCCTTCGGTGGCAGTTCTTCGGTCAGCAGTTCGATGAGCAGAGTTTGAGTCATAGATGTCAGTTCGGATTATTCAGCAACGGCAGCAGCGGCGGCCGGCAGCATGGGGAAGCCCAGGCGTTCGCGCGATTCGTAATAGGCCTGGGCCACCAGGCGCGACAGGGCGCGCACGCGGCCGATGTAGGCGGCGCGCTCGGTCACGGAAATGGCGCCACGGGCGTCGAGCAGGTTGAAACTGTGCGAAGCTTTCATGATCTGCTCGTAGGCGGGCAGGGTCAGCTGCGCTTCGATCAGGCGCTTGGCTTCCGACTCGTGGTTGTTAAATTGCGCAAACAGCAGTTCGGTATTCGAATGCTCGAAGTTATAGGCCGACTGCTCGACTTCGTTCTGGTGGAACACGTCGCCATACTTGAGGGTCTTGGTGACCGTCTGGCCATCCGCACCTTTTTCTTCCCAGGTGGTCCACACCAGGTCGTACATGTTTTCCACGCCCTGCAAGTACATGGCCAGGCGTTCGACGCCGTAGGTAATTTCGCCAAGTACCGGTTTGCAGTCGAGGCCGCCAACTTGCTGGAAGTAGGTGAATTGCGTCACTTCCATGCCGTTCAGCCAGACTTCCCAGCCCAGGCCCCAGGCGCCCAGGGTCGGCGACTCCCAGTCGTCTTCGACAAAGCGCACATCATTCTGCTTCAGGTCCAGGCCCAGCGCCTCGAGCGAACCGAGGTACAGGTCGAGGATGTTGTCCGGCGCCGGCTTCATCACCACCTGGTACTGGTAGTAGTGCTGGCCACGGTTCGGGTTTTCGCCATAGCGGCCATCCTTGGGACGGCGCGACGGCTGCA
>JBEVNE010000171.1:0-4626 GCA_040508275.1 Duganella sp. | reverse complement strand
CCCCTCACTTCGGCATATCCAAGACGTCCAGCAGGCACATTATTTAAACATTTCCAATAGCAATATTGTCAGAATCAAAGTATTGTTACAGAAGTGTTGCACGACAAGGCAGGTTTTTTTTGTTGCCTGTTTGTTGCCTGTTGTTAAGCTCAGTGGGTAAGACTACAATCGAAAATTAATCGCCAGAGCCACTTTTGCGGAACGCGTCCCATGTCTTTTTTGTCTTCTGCCACGCCCAAGTTAGCACCATGGAAAGTCTTGCTGGTCGATGACGAGCCCGACATTCACGACATCACCAAGCTCACGCTGAGCCGCTTCCGCCTCGACGGCCGCGCCCTGACCTTTGTCCATGCCTACAGCGGCGCCGAAGCCAAAGAGGTGCTGGCGCGCGAGACCGACATTGCGCTGGTGTTCCTCGACGTGGTGATGGAAAAAGAGGACAGCGGCCTGGAAGTGGCGCGCTGGATGCGCGAAGACCTCGACAACCAGTTTACCCGCATCGTGCTGCGCACCGGTCAGCCTGGCCAGGCGCCGGAAGAACGCGTGATCGTCAATTACGACATCAACGATTACAAGGAAAAGACCGAGCTCGACCGCACCAAGCTGTTTACCACCACCTTTGCCGCGCTGCGCGCCTACCGCGACATCATGAAGGTGGAAGAAGCACGGCGCGCGCAGCTGAACTATCGCGAAGGCCTGGAACGGGTGATTGCCGCCTCGGCCCACATTTTTCAGCAACGCAACCTGAAAGATTTTGCCAACGGCCTGCTGCAGCAAGTCGTGGCGCTGCTGCGGCTTGAGCACAGCATGCTGCTGCGCCTGCGTGGCGCCACTGCCATCACCGGTGAAAACGATTACGAAATCCTGGCCCAGATCGGCGACGAGGACGGCACCCTGCTCAGCCCGGCAGTACTGGCCGAGCTGGACGCCGCCAAGAGCAACAAGATCTCCCGCGTGCAGGGCGACACTTATATCGGCTACTTCCCCAACAACAGCGGCAAGGCTTCGCTACTGGTACTCAAGGGCGTGGAAGAAATTTCCGAGATCGACACCAAGCTGCTCGAAGTCTTCTGCTCGGGCGTGGCGATTGCCTTCGATAATATTCTGCTCAACCAGGAAATCACCGACACCCAGGCCGAGCTGATCCTGCGCCTCGGCGACGTGGTGGAATCGCGTTCGCACGAAGCGGGCAACCACGTGCGCCGCATGGCCGAAGTGTGCCACCTGCTGGCCACCGCCGCCGGCCTGCCCGACGATGAAACCGCGGTGCTGCGCCACGCCGCGCCGATGCACGACATCGGCAAGATCGCCACCCCCGATTCGGTGCTGCTCAAACCCGGCAAGCTCGACCCTGCCGAATGGGAAATCATGAAGCAGCACCCGACGGTGGGCCTGTCGATCCTCGATGGCTCGCAACGGCCTATCCTGAAAGCTGCCGCCGTGATCGCCCACCAGCACCACGAAAAATACGATGGCAGCGGCTACCCGCAAGGACTGAAGGGCGAGGACATTCACCTGTACGCACGCATCGTCGCGGTGGCCGATGTGTTCGACGCCCTGATGCACAAGCGCTGCTACAAGGAAGCCTGGCCGGTCGATAAAGTGGTGGACCACCTGCGCGAAGTCGCCGGCCACCATCTTGATCCGCTGTACGTGGATTTGCTGGTGAAAAATATCGACCGGGCAGTAGCGATTAACGAGCGTTTCCCCGATTGAGCCAAGGCTAAGAGCGCGCCGTTGGGTTTTGGCCACGTCCATAAGCATATGTGCAATCGATTGTTGGTCAGGTAGTTCCTTGCAAGTAAGATTACGGTCCGGCTCAGACCATGCAAGGAATTCATCATGTCCCACTCCACCCTCCCGAATCTGCCGCTGCGCCCCAGCGTGCTGGCCTGCGCTCTGTTGCTGGCGGCATTGCCGACCGCGCAGGCGCAATCTTCCCCGCCAGCCCAGGCTGAAGCGACCGCCGCCATCGACCAGGTGACCGTGGTCGGCTCGCGTGCGCGCAACCGCACCGTGTTCGACAGTGCTGTGCCGATCGACCGCTTTGGTGCGCGCGAAGTGGAGAATGCCCTGGCCAGCGGCGACCTGGGAGCGGCGCTGCAAGAGCTGTCGCCATCGATTAATTTCCCGCGCATCGAGTCGAGCGGGGCTGCCGACTCGGTACGCGGCATCCAGCTGCGCGGCCTGGCGCCCGACCAGGTGCTGGTACTGATCAACGGCAAGCGCCGCCACGCCAGCGCCGTGCTCGATACCGAGAGCAGCTTTGCCGGCATCGTGCCGGTCGATATCAACGCCATTCCACCGGGCGCCATCGACCACATTGAAATTCTGCGCGACGGCGCCGGCGCCCAGTACGGCAGCGACGCCGTGGCCGGCGTGATCAATATCGTGCTGAAAAAAGCCCGCACCGGCGGTTCGGCCTCGATCAGCTACGGCGCCAACCATACCGACTTCAAACCGACCAACGACACCAAGACCGACGGCCAGACCACCATTGTCAGCGCCGACTACGGCGTGCCGATTGGCGACGCCGGTTTCTTCCGCTTTGGTGCGGACAGCCGCGACCGTAATCCGACCAACCGCGCCGGCGCCAGCGACGCCGGCTGGACCTCGTGGAACTCGACCCCGGCCGACCTGGCGCTGGACGGCAAGGTAGTCTTCAAATCGGGCGACTCCGAACAGCGCAACCATCATGCGTTCTACAACACGCTGGTACCCATTGCCGATGGCGTGGATGCCTACTCGTTTGCCACGATTAACAAGCGCAAGTCGGACGGCAGCGCCTACTTCCGCTACCCGGGCGACCCATCGAACGTGCCAGCGCTCTACCCCAATGGCTACCGCCCCACGACAAAGGGCGATTCGACCGACGTCAGCGTGGTGGCCGGCGTGCGCCTGGCCAGCGTGGGCTGGAACTGGGACCTGAGCGCTCGCCACGGCGGCAACAAGTTCCGCTACGGCCTGGCCAACTCGGCCAACGCCTCGCTCGGTGCGGCCAGCCCGACCAGCTTCCACCTGGCCACCTTCGACTTTGACCAGAACGCCGTCAACGTCGACGTAACCCGCGAGCTGAACTGGGGCTTGAACGCGCCGGTCAACCTGGCAGTCGGTGCCGAATACATGCGCGAAACCTACACCAGCTCGCCCGGCGATGCGGCCTCTTACGCGGCCGGCAATGTGGCCGATGCGCCGCCCGGCGCCCAGGCCGGCCCGGGCCTGCGTCCGCAGGATACGTTTGACGGTCGCCGCTCGGTGCGCTCGGTGTATGCCGACATTGAAAGCGATATCACGGCGCGCCTGCTGCTGGGCGCCGCCGCCCGCTACTCGGACTATAGCGACTTTGGCAACGCCAGCACCGGCAAGCTGTCGGCGCGCTACAAGGTCACCGACGCTTTTCTCTTGCGCGGTTCGCTGTCGAACAGCTTCCGCGCCCCGGCGCTGGTGCAGACCGGCTTCCGCTTTTCCACGCTGAACTTCAACAGCGACGGCAGCGGCCTGCAAACGGCATCGCTGCTGCCAGCGAGCGACGCGCTGGCGCGCAGCTTTGGCGCCCAGAACCTCAAGCCGGAAAAATCGACCAACCTGTCGCTCGGCGCCGCCTGGCGTCCGCAGCGCAATACCAGCGTCACGGTGGACGCCTACCGCATCAAGCTGCGCGACCGCATCACCCGCACCAGCGACCTGCAAAGCGACGCCGCCACCGCCTACCTGGCGGCCATCGGCCGCACCGACATCCAGTCGGTAGCCTACCTGGCCAACCTGCTCGACACCACCACGACAGGTCTCGACCTGGTGCTGAACCACGACCTGCCGTTTGCTGGCGGCAAACTGGACCTGAACGCGGCGCTGAACCTGAACAAAACCCGCATCGACGACGTGCACCAGCGCTCGGCCGCGCTGGCGCAGATCGACCCGGACCTGACGCTGCTGACCGAAAACAGCCTGTTCCGCATCCGCAATGCCTCGCCCAAGAACAAGCTGGTGCTGAGCGCCGACTGGCAAGCCGCCCAATGGGGCCTGCAGGCGCGCGCCACGCGCTTTGGCGCCTTGAAGGATTTTTCGTATGACAGCGAAGCGGAAGTGATCGACGGCGTGAACGCCCAGCGCTTTGGCGCCGTGTGGACGCTGGACCTGGAAGCGCAATACAAGCTGAGCCGCCAACTGACACTGGCCCTGGGCGCCGACAACATCCTCGACCGCTACCCGCAACGCGTGCGCCAGACCAATAACGCCACCTATGGCGGCGCGCTGCCGTACAATTTCATCAACCCGATCGGGCTCAACGGCGCCTATTTCTACGGCCGCGTACGTTACACCTTTTAAGCGTTAAGAGAACATCATGAAACTGTCCAAACTGTTTACCGCCCTGTGCATGAGCGCCCTGCTGGCCGGCCCTGGCCTGACGCTGGCGCAAGCCGCCGACAAGCATGCGCTGGTCCTGATGACCGACTTCGGCACCTCCGACGGCGCCGTCTCGGCCATGCGTGGCGTGGCCTTCGGCGTCGATCCGTCGCTGCACGTCTCCGACCTGACCCACAACATTCCCGACTACGACATCTGGCTGGGCGCCTACCGCCTGTACCAGACCGCCAACTACTGGCCGGTGGGCAGCGTGTTCGTCAA
>JBEVNE010000168.1:0-9140 GCA_040508275.1 Duganella sp. | reverse complement strand
GCGGTCGGGCTGAACGAGCCGTTTTATAACTACCGCATCGGCACGCTGGTGCATTCGAGCCGCGAAATCGATGTGTTTACGCGCATGGAAACGCTGTACCTGTCGAACGACCTGACCGGCAGTACCGAACTGTGCTCGCTGTTCCTGCATCCCGACTACCGGAGCGGCAATAACGGCAAGCTGCTGTCCAAGAGCCGCTTCCTGTTCATCGCCCAGTTCCCGCACCTGTTTACCGAAAAGCTGATCGCCGAAATGCGCGGCTACCAGGAGGAGAGCGGCCGTTCACCGTTCTACGAAGGGCTGGGCCGGCATTTCTTCAAGATGGAATTCGACCATGTCGATGCGCTGACCGCCGTCGGTAAAAAATCGTTCATCGCCGAGCTGATGCCGCGCCAGCCGCTGTACGTGGCCTACCTGCCCGACGATGCGCAAGCGGTGATCGGCAAGGTCCACAACTCTACCGCGCCGGCGCGCCGCCTGCTCGAGCAGGAGGGCCTGTACTTTGAAGGCTACATCGATATTTTCGATGCCGGCCCGGTACTGCAGGCGCGTGTATCGGAACTGCGCGCCATGCGCGAGAGCGCGCTGGCCCAGGTCGGCGGCAGCGTGCCCGATCCGGCCTACACGGCTGTGCCGGCGCCGGAACCAGAACCGGAGCCGCTGCTGGTGTCGAACACCACGCTCCACGATTTCCGCATGATCCTGTCGCAGACCGCGTCAGTGAATGGCGCCGTCGCGCTGTCGGCCGCTGAGCAGGATGCCCTGCGCTGCGCCGACGGCCATGCCGTGCGCACCCTGTCGCTCAATCCGAGGAAGAACCCCCATGTTTAATACGCATACCACCCCCCTGAGCAATGTGCTGAGCAATTTCATCAACGGCCAGTGGACGGTCGGCGGCGGCGCCGAACTGGTCACCGTCGATCCGTCGAACGGCCGGCAAACCTGGGCCAGCCGCGAATCGACGCCGCACGATGTCGATGCCGCCTGCGCCGCCGCGCAAGACGCCTTCGAAGCCTGGGCCCTGACAGCGCTCGATGACCGTATCGCCGTCTGCACGCGCTTTCGCGACCTGCTCAAGCAGGATGCCGAAGAACTGGCGCTGCTGATCGCCGAGGAAGTCGGCAAGCCGCTGTGGGAAGCGCGCACCGAGGTGGCCACCATGGCCAATAAAATCGATATTTCGGTGCAGGCCTACGGCGCGCGCACGGGCCAGCAGCAGAGCAAGGTCGCCGATGGCGAAGCCGTGCTGCGCCATCGCCCGCACGGCGTGTTCGGCGTGTTCGGTCCGTATAACTTCCCCGGCCACCTGCCCAACGGCCATATCGTGCCGGCCCTGATCGCCGGTAATACGGTGGTGTTCAAACCGAGCGAATATGCGCCGCGCACCGCCATCAAGACCGTGCAGCTGTGGGAGCAGGCCGGCGTGCCGGCCGGCGTGATCAACCTGGTCAACGGCGGCCGCGAAACCGGCATCGCGCTGGGCCAGAATCCACGCCTCGACGGCGTGCTGTTTACCGGCAGCTGCCCGACCGGCACCGCGCTGCACAAGCAGTTTGGCGGCCAGCCCGGCAAAATGCTGGCGCTGGAAATGGGCGGCAACAACCCGCTGGTGATCTGGGATGTGCAGGACGTCGACGCCGCCGTCTTCATGGCGGTATCGTCGGCATTCATCTCGGCCGGCCAGCGCTGCACCTGCGCGCGCCGCCTGATCATCCAGCAGGGCCCCGCCGGCGACGCCATCGTGGCGCGCCTGGTCGATGTGGCCAGCCGCCTGACGATAGGCGCCGCCGATGCCGAACCGGCGCCGTTCATGGGGCCTGTGGTGTCAAGCGCCGTGGCCGCCCGCCTGCTGCAGGCGCAGGCCGACCTGGTCGCCAAGGGCGGCAAGAGCCTGCTCGCCATGCGCCACCTGGACGCCAATACCGGCTTTGTTTCGGCCGGCATCGTCGATGTGACCGAGGCCGAGGGCATCCCCGACGAAGAGTGGTTTGGCCCGCTGCTGCAGGTGATCCGCGTGGCCGATTTCGACAGCGCCATCCAGGTTGCCAACGCCACCGAATTCGGCCTGGCGGCGGCGCTGATATCGCCCGACGAAAAGCTGTGGCAGACCTTCCAGGTGCGCGCCCGCGCCGGCATCGTCAACTGGAACCGTCCAACCACGGGCGCAGCCAGCACGGCGCCGTTCGGCGGCGTCGGCAAGTCAGGCAACCATCGCCCGAGCGCCTACTACGCGGCCGACTACTGCGCCTACCCGGTGGCGTCGATCGAAAACCCGCTGCTGGAAATGCCGGCCAAGCTGTCGCCGGGCATGCACTTCTAAAAGGGACCGCCATGCGCGCACGCGAATTCAATTTCGATGGCCTGGTCGGGCCGTCGCACAACTACGCCGGCCTGTCGTTCGGTAACGTCGCCTCGTTCAACAACGTCAAGAGCGCTTCCAACCCGAAGGAAGCGGCCTTGCAGGGACTGGCCAAGATGCGCGCACTGGCT
Organism: Duganella sp.; assembly: GCA_040508275.1. GTDB lineage: Bacteria > Pseudomonadota > Gammaproteobacteria > Burkholderiales > Burkholderiaceae_D > Rugamonas. The sequence continues at coordinate 6,650 of JBEVNE010000168.1, read as the reverse complement.
GCACGCGGCTTCGGCCAGGCGCTGCTGCCGCCGCAGGACCGCCCCAACTTCCGCCTGCTGCGCAGCGTCGGCTTTGGCGGCAGCGATGCGCAAGTGCTGGAGGCCGCCGCCCGCCAGGCGCCGGTGATACTGGCCAGCGCCTATTCGGCCTCGCCCATGTGGACGGCCAACGCCGCCACGGTCAGCCCGTCGGCCGACAGCGCCGATGGCCGCCTGCATTTCACCGCCGCCAATCTGAACAACAAGCTGCATCGCGCCTTCGAGCATGTGCAGTCGGCGCGCAGCCTGCGGGCCATCTTCGCCAACCCGCAGCACTTCGCCGTGCACGATGCCTTGCCCGGCACGCCGGCCTTTGGCGACGAAGGCGCAGCCAACCACACGCGCCTGGCGCGCGAGCATGGCAGCGCCGGCGTCGAGCTGTTTGTGTATGGCCGCACCGAGTTCGATGCCGCGGCGGCGGCGCCCAAGCGCTTCCCGGCACGCCAGACGCTGGAAGCCTCGCAGGCGGTGGCGCGCCTGCACGGGCTGGCGCCTGAGCGCACCGTCTACGTGCAGCAGAATCCCGACGTGATCGACCAGGGTGTATTCCACAACGACGTGATCGCCGTCGGCAACGGCAACGTGCTGTTCTACCACGAGCAGGCGTTTGCCGACGAAGCCGACGCCATCGAGCGTCTGCGCCGCGCCATGGACGGCGTTGGCGCCCAGCTCGAGGCGATCCGCGTGCCGACCGCGCAGGTTGCGGTAGCCGATACGGTAGCCAGTTACCTGTTCAACAGCCAGCTGTTGTCCAAAGACGATGGCAGGATGGCGCTGGTGATCCCGCAGGAGTGCCGCGAAAATGCCGCCGTGGCGCGCTATCTCGACGAGCTGCTGGCAGCCGGCGGCGCCATCGATGAACTGATCACGTTCGATCTGCGCCAGTCGATGCGCAATGGTGGCGGACCCGCCTGCCTGCGCCTGCGCGTGGCGCTGACCGAGGCCGAAGAACAGGCCATGCACCAGGGCGTGGTGATGACGGAGCCGCTGTACCACACGCTGGTGGCATGGGTGGAAAAACATTACCGCGACCGCCTGGCGCCGGAAGACCTCGCCGATCCGGCGCTGGCCATCGAGGTGCGCAGCGCACTCGAAGAGCTGAGTCGGATTCTGCAAATGCCGCAGCTTTACGATTTCTCTTAGTTCTTTCTTGCACCGCAGACACAAAGTTTCAAAAAAACTGGTTTAATACTGCATCGTCACCGTGCCCAGCCACAAGCCTTGCACGTTGGCGCGCTACAAATACATGAATACCTATAACGTATTGGAGAAGCAACAATGAAACAAACGCCACAAGACCTGCGCGCCCAGACGCTCGATTTGATCAACGCCAGCCAGCCTGCCAGCACTGCCCAGCAGGCCCAGGTGCCGGCCCTGATCAGCGCCTGGCTGGCCGCGCTCGATGACGAAGACCTGGCCGGCGTAGCGCCGGCCAGCCTGGCGCCGGTCTTGTGGCAGGGCTTCAGCCAGCTGACGCAGCGCGCCAGCGGCGCCCAGATCGCCGCGCTGCCTTACGATGATGGCCGTAGCGGCCAGGCCACTGCGCTGCTGATCCTCAACGACGATATGCCTTACCTGGTCGATTCCATCGTCATGGCGCTGCGCAAGCTGCGCATCAGCGCCAATGGTGTGCTCAATGCCGTGCTGCCGGTCGCGCGCGATGCCCAGGGCGTGGTCAGCGCCGTCGGTCGCAGCGGCGATCCGCTGGAATCCTATGTTTTGTGCCTGCTGGCCGACCAGTTGCCAGCCGCCGAACTGGGGGCGCTGGCCGAACGCCTGCAAATGGTCTCGCGCGACGCCGCCGTGGTGCGCCGCGACAAGGCCGCCATGCTGGCGCATTTTTCCCGCATCGGCGCCGAAGCGGCCGGCCACGGTGAAGAAGGCAAGGAAGTGGCAGCCTTCCTCGAGTGGGCCGGCAGCGAAGGCTTCGAGCCGTTCGGCTATGCCTACTACCAGGTCAAGCCCGGCGTGCGCGAACTCGAACGCGATACTCCGAGCCGCATCGGCGTGCTGCAGGATACCTCGCACCCGGTCTACGGCGCCTGCCTGGCCAATATTCCCGGCGACTTCGATACGCTGTCCAAACGCGCCCATACGCTGTCCATCGTCAAGGCCGACGTCGAAGGCACGCTGCACCGCGACCAGCAGCTGGATTTTATCGGTGTGCGCCATACCGACGCCGGCGGCGCCATTCTCGGTGAATACTGCTTTGTCGGCCTGTTCACCCGCGCCGGCAACGCCACGCCGCTGAGCCGCCTGCCATTTGCACGCGGCCGCGTGGCGCGCGTGCTGAGCATCGCCGGTGTGCGCCAGGAAGGCTTCCGCGCCGAGAAATTCATCGAGATCCTCGAATCACTGCCGCGCACCGAAGCACTGGAAGCCGAACCTGAATGGCTGGCCGAAGTGTGCGGCGCCGTGGTCTCGCTGTACAAGCAGCCGCGCACCAAGGTGTTTGCGCGGCGCGACGTGTATGCGCGCCACCTGAATGTGCTGGTGTATCTGCCGCGCGAGCGCTACAGCGCCAGCGTGGCGTCGGCTCTGGCGCGCACGCTGCAGGCCAGTTCCGGCGCCGATCACGTCAGCTCGCAAACGCTGGTGGCAGACGGCCCTCTGGCGCGCGTGTACCTGATCGCCCACGGCGCCCGCTATCCGCTCGATTTGGCCAGCGACATCCAGCAGCCGCTGACGGCGGTGCTGGACGGCTGGCATGACAATTTCTCGCAACTGGCCGACACCGTGCAGAACGACGCCGTGCGCAGCCACCTGCGCAAGCTGTGCGCCACGCTGCCAGTTGATTACGTCTCGTCCACCACGCCAAACGCCGCCTTCCACGACCTGCAAGCCATCTTGCAAAGCACCGATCCATCGCGCGTCGATGTGCGTGTCGATGTAACTGCGGCTGGCGATGGCAGCCAGGCCGCCAGCATCCGCCTGTATTCGGTGGACCGGGTGCCGCCGCTGTCGGCCATTTTGCCGGCGCTGCAAAATGCCGGCGTGGCGATCGACCGCGAACAGTCGCACTCGATCCGCCTGGACGGCCAGCGCCGCTACGTCACCAGCCTGTCGGTCGATGCCGGCAGCAGCGCCAGCCTGGCCAAGCCGGGCGTGGTGCGGGTGGCGGAAGAGCTGTTTGCTGCACTGTTCAACAACGAAGCCGAAGACGGCCGCCTGAATGGCCTGGTTATCGAAGGCGGCATCAGCGTGCGCGAAGTGCAACTGGTGCGCGCCTACATGAGCTACTGGCGCCAGACCGGCACCCAGTTCTCGGTGCGCTACATCGCTGAAACCCTGCGCAAGCAGCCGGCCTATGTAAAAGAGCTGGTGGACGCTTTCCTGCAGCGCTTCGATCCGGCGCTGGACGACACCACCCGCGCCGCCGCGCTGGACACCATCGCCGACATCAAGGCGCGCCTGCCTGGCATCAACCATGCCGACAGCGAGCAGGTATTGGGTGCGCTGGCCGACCTGATCACCGCCACGCTGCGCACCAACTACTTCCAGAATGGCCAGAAGGGCGACAAGATCATCTTCAAGTTCGATACCAGCCATTTGTCGCTGGTGCCGGAACCGCGTCCTTACCGCGAAATCTTTGTGTTCTCGCGCCGCTTCGAGGGCGTGCACCTGCGCGGCGGCCCGGTGGCGCGCGGCGGCCTGCGCTGGTCCGACCGCATGGAAGATTATCGTACCGAGGTGCTGGGCCTGGTCAAGGCGCAGATGGTCAAGAACGCCGTGATCGTGCCGGCCGGCGCCAAGGGCGGTTTTGTCTGCAAGCAGATGCCGAAAGACGCCGTGCGTGAAACCATCGCCGCCGAAGGCGAAGCCGTGTATCGCCTGTTCATCGCCAGCCTGCTCGAGGTGACCGACAACCGCGTGCTCGGCAACATCGTCGCGCCGCTTGACACCGTCTGCTACGACAGCGCCGACCCTTACCTGGTCGTTGCTGCCGACAAGGGTACGGCCACCTTCTCCGACATCGCCAACGGCATCGCCGTGCAGCGCGGTTTCTGGCTTGGCGACGCCTTTGCCTCGGGTGGCTCGAACGGCTACGACCACAAGAAAATGGGCATCACCGCCAAGGGCGCATTCGAGGCGGTCAAGCGCCACTTCTACGAAATGGATCACGACATCCACGCCACGCCGACCACCATGGTGGGCGTGGGCGACATGTCGGGTGACGTGTTCGGCAACGGCGCGCTGCTGTCGCGCAAACTCAAGATCGTTGCCGCGTTTGACCACCGCCATATCTTCCTCGACCCCACGCCGGACATGGAGCAATCGTTCGTCGAACGCGAGCGCCTGTTCGCCTTGCCGCGCTCCTCGTGGGACGACTACAACAAGGACCTGATTTCGGCCGGCGGCGGCGTTTATCCGCGCACGGCGCGCAGCATCGCGCTGTCGCCGCAAATCCGCGCCGCCCTCGACATCGAAGAAACCGCGCTGGCGCCGGAAGAACTGATGCACCGCATCCTCAAGGCGCCGGTGGACCTGTTCTACAACGGCGGTATCGGCACCTACATCAAGGCATCGACCGAAACCCACGCCCAGGTCAAGGACCGCGCCAACGATAACATTCGCGTCGATGGCAATCAGTTGCGCTGCAAGGTGGTGACCGAAGGCGGCAACCTGGGCGCCACCCAGGCCGGCCGCATCGAGTTTGCGCTGGCCGGCGGCCGCATCTTTACCGACGCGATTGATAATTCTGCCGGCGTCGATTGCTCGGACCACGAAGTCAACGCCAAAATGTGGCTGGACGTGGAAATGAATGCCGGCCAGTTGAGCGAAGCCGATCGTAACCGCATCCTCAACGAGATGACGGCCGATATCGAACGCCTGGTCCTGCGCGACAACACGCTGCAAACCCAGCTGCTGGTGCGTGAAGCGCAGGCGCAGGCCGACGCCGCCGTGCAGGATGGCTACGCCGATCTGATTGCCTTCCTCGAAGAAGAGGGCGCCCTGTCGCGCGATCTGGAACAACTGCCGACCGTGGCCGAACTGGCGCGCCGCAAGGCCGACGGCCGTGGCTTGACTACGCCGGAACTGGCGGTGGTGATCGCCAACGTCAAGAACCGCTACAAGCGCCTGCTGTCGGCGCTGCCGCTCACTGAGCACAGCTGGGCCGAGTCGGTGCTCAAGCCTTACTTCCCCGACCTGCTGGTGGCTACCCGTCCAGCCTTGGCGCATCCACTGGCCAACGCCATCCTGGCTACCGTGCTGGCCAACGAAGCGGTCAACCGCTGCGGTCCGCTGATGCTGCGCCAACTGGCCGGCGAACACGGCGTCGATGAAACCGAGGTCATTCAGTCCTGGGGCCAGGCCTGGTCGGCCCTGAACCTGGCGCCGGTATTTGCCGCGCTCGACGCCGATGCCCTCAAGGTGCCGCGCGCCGTCTCGATCAAGGTCGATGCGCGCACCCGCGTGCTGCAGAAAGCCGTGATCGAAGGCGCCTTGAGCGTGCCGGCCGACCAGCTGCGCGGCGGCGTGGAAGAGCTTACCCGCCTGTTCGCCCAGCCCACTTTGCTGGCGCAACTGACGCCTGCCGATGGCCTGTCCGACGCCGAACTCACCGCCGGCCTGCGTCCGGACTTCGTCAACGCCTGGAAGGCGGCCGATGCCATCGAAGCGGTGGCGGCCTTTGTGTTTGCCGCGCTGTCGGTGCAGCGTCCTGAGGGCATGGACTTGCCGGCCTTCCTCCAGGTGGGCCTGGCGCTGCGCACCCAGGTCGGTATCGACGTGCTCGAACGCGGCCTGAAACTGCCGGCCACCAGCCGCTCGCAGGAGCAGTTGCGCAGCTACGCGCAAAATGCCCTGCGCCGCACCCAGCAGCGCCTGTTGTCGCGCGTGCTGCAGCATGCCACCGGCGGCCACTCGCCGGTCGAAGCGGTGGAACTGGTCGCCAATACCCTGGGCCTGTCCGGCTATGCAGCGGCTCTCGACCTGGAACAGGCCATGCTCGATGTGTGGGCGCTGTCGGAAGCCGTCAATACCGGCGGCGCGAGCATCGTGCTGGCCGCTTGAGCAGATGAGCAGCGCTGTTTCTACGTTGCCGGACGCGCTGCCCCCAGCAGTGCGGGCGCTGGCCGAGGCGGACTTCAGCGCCGTCGCCGGGCGTTTCAGCAAGGCCGGCTTTGCCGTGGCCCAGCCGGCGGACGGCATCCTCACCATCAAGGGGGCGGGTGAGCGGCCTGCCGTGCTGGTTTCGGTCGGCGTGCATGGCGACGAAACGGGCCCCATCGAAATGGTGGCCTGGCTGCTTGACGCCCTGTCACGCGAGGCCGACAAGCTGGCTGTCAACCTGATGCTGTGCGTCGGTAATATCGGCGCCATCCGCGCCGGCAAGCGCTTTATCGACGCCGACCTCAATCGCATGTTCCGCACCGAACGCGGTACGCTGGCCGGCACCGCTGAAGCGGCGCGCGCCGACCAGCTGATTGGCGCCACCACGGCGTTCTTCAGCGACGCCGGCCCGCAGCGCTGGCATCTCGATCTGCACACGGCGATCCGGCCATCGGTGTATCCCACCTTTGCCATCGTCCCCGAGCTGATCGCCGAACAGCCGCGCCGCGCGCTGATCGACTGGCTCGGTGCGGCCGGCATCGGTGCGGTGATCATGA
>JBEVNE010000148.1:0-13863 GCA_040508275.1 Duganella sp. | reverse complement strand
TCGACACCCAGGCGGATCGCGCCGCTGGTGCTCACCTGGTACTGCTGCACCACGTTGCCTGCCAGCCAGACCGCGTTGCCGCTGGCCGAGATCGCGGTGAACACCGGCTTGGTGTTCTGGCTGGCCAGCACGTCGCCCATCAGCCCGGCCCACCCCCGGGTGGTGCCCTCGGGGCCCAGCGCCTGCCAGGTGTTCTGCTGGTCGTTGTGCGAGAACAGGCGCGAGGGCTTCGGATAGGTGCTCAGGTTGTACTGCGCCTTCGTGGTCGGCATGATCAGCGGGCCAATGTTGGGCACGATGGCCAGCCGCTTGTCGGTGTCGAACAGCGTCTGCATGCTGCCCATCAGCGGGTGCAGCGCGAAGCTGCGGCTCTGCGCGTTGAGCGGCGTCACCGGCAGCACGCCGCCCAGGCGTGCCGGCGAGCCCGCCGCGGCGGTGCCCACCGGCGCGGTGCCCTGCGCCAGCAGCGCAATGGGGTCGGGCGCCTGGTTGCGCGTGGCGGTGTAGGCGCTCCACGAACTGGCGTCGGTGGGCAGCACCATGTTGAAGGCATCGTTGCCGCCATAGAAGAACAGGCAGACGATGGCTTTGTAGTCGCCCACCGCGGCCGATGCCGAGCCCAGCGCGGCCAGGTTCAGCGCCAGCGGCGTGGCGGCGCTGCCGACCAGCGCCGACAGGCTGCCGGCCTGGCGCAGGAATGAATTACTGGATCGGCAACGCCATCGGCCAGCGGGTCTATACACACGATTATCAATGGCTCAACAAGGACGCCTTGCGCCGCACCCATGATTTCTTTGAAAAGCACGGCGGCAAGACGATTGTGCTGGCGCGATTCATTCCGGTAGTACGTACCTTTGCGCCGCTGGTGGCGGGCGTGTCCAAGATGCCGCAGTCGCGCTTCCAGTTCTATAACATCAGTGGCGCGCTGCTGTGGGTCATCTCGCTGACCACGGCCGGCTACTTCTTCGGCAATATCCCGGTGGTCCGCGATCACCTGACTGAAATTGTCATGTTCGCCATCGGCATTGTGATGATCCCGATTATCCTGGGCGGCGTCTGGCGCCTGGGACGCCGCGTGCTGGGACGCTAAGTACCCAAGTACCTAAGTACCAGCAGCGTTGTCAAATATCCTAAAAGAAACAATTCGTCGGTCCATCCCTCAAGTTTTGCTCTAATGCATCCGTATACCAAGAGGTAATTGTTACTTCTGGATACGTATGCGCCTCCTCCTGACCCTGATCGCCTGCTGTTGCTGCGCTGTTGCTGCGGCCAACGAAAAGCAGATCGATCCGCAGATTTCGCCATCGACGAAGACGTCGCTGGCGGCGGGCGTGCGCGTGTCTGGCGCCTCAGCTGCGGCCGGGTTGACGACTACTGCCGGTGGTACCGGCGCCAAGGCTGGCAGCAGCACCGCCGGCGGCGCCAGCGGCGCTTCAGCCAAGCCGGCTGCCAGCAAGGACGCTGCGCCATCCGCGCCGCGCAAGCCGGCGCAGGCCGATAACGTTACCGATGCCGAAGCAGAATTGTCGGCCAAAATCGCCGCCCGCCTGGCGGCCATGCGCGCTACGCAGCAGGCGCGCGCAGCGGCTGCTGCCAAGGCCAAAAAAGAAACGGCAGCCAAGGCGGCTGCGGTGGCGGCGGTACCCAAGGTGTACAGCAATGTCTGGTCGTACGAGGGCGAGAGCGGTCCGGCCAACTGGGGCAAGATCAATCCCGCCTGGGCCAAGTGCGGCAATGGCAACCGCCAGTCGCCGATCGATATCCGCGATGGCATGAAAGTGGACCTTGAACAGATCACCTTCGATTACCACCCCTCGTCGTTCAACGTGACCGACAACGGCAAGACGGTGCAGGTGATGGTCGGCAGCGGCAATTTCCTCACCGTCGGCAACCGCATGTACGAGCTGCTGCAGTTCCATTTCCATCGTCCGTCCGAAGAGCGCATCAACGGCAAGGGCTACGAGATGGTGGTGCACCTGGTGCACAAGGATGGCGAAGGCCGCATCGCCATGCTGGCGCTGCTGCTCGAACGCGGCCGCGCGCAGCCGGCGATCCAGCAGGTGTGGAACAATCTGCCGCTGGAAAAACTCGATACGGTGGCGCCGTCGGAATCGCTCGATCCGATGGAACTGCTGCCGGCGCGGCGCGACTACTTTACCTTCATGGGCTCGATGACCACGCCGCCCTGCCAGGAGGGCGTGCTGTGGCTGGTGATGAAAGAGCCGATCCAGGCCTCGCCGGCGCAGATGGCGTTCTTCAGCCGCCTGTATCCGCTCAATGCACGGCCGGTGCAGCCGTCCAGTGGGCGGATTGTGAAGGAATCGAACTAGTTTCTGCTTAGATGCTGATACGGTGCCTGCCGCTCCAGTTGGCGCCGGCAGCCAGTGGCTGCTGGTCGATGCGCGCCGGCTCGATGCAGACGAAGCGCTGGTATTCGTCGTCGGCCAGGTCCACCAGTGCGGCGGCATCATCCTTGCCCGGATTCCATACCACCCACTCGCTGAAGCCTTGCTGCGTCAGGTTGAAGGTGGTGTTGGCCGTGTTGAGCATCAGCGATGGCGTCGACTGGTACAGGCGGTCATGCTTTTCGTTGAAGTGCAGCGCCGGGTAGTCCTGGGTGCGCGTGTTCAGGTGGTGATCGGTGTAGCGCTGGTGCTGCAAGCCGCTGATGCTGGTGGCGCTGAGCTGGCCCACGTCGTAATAGGTATGCAGCGCCACGCCAAACGGGAAAGGCTCAGTACCGCTGTTGCGCACGTTGTAATCGGCTTCCAGCGCATTGCCATGCAGCGTGTAGCGCAGGGTCAGCTCAAATGCATGCGGCCATGCCTGCGCGTGCTCGGGCGCCAGGTCGCCCTGGTTCAGCTGCAGTTCCACGAAGGACTGGCCGCCATCGCCGCCACTGTCGGCCAGACGCCAGTTGGACACGCGCGCAAAACCGTGGCGCAGGCCGGGGCCGCGCACATTAAACTGCGGGAAAATCACCGGCACGCCGCCGCGTATCGCCTTGCTGCCATCGAGCGGAGTCTGGCTGCTGACAAACAGGCGTTCCACGCCGTCAGCGGTTTTCCAGGACAGCAGGTGGGCGCCAAACAGCGACACCGTCGCCTGCGCGCCATCGGCCGCCGTGATCTGCACCGCGGGCAGTGCGCCATATTGCGTCATCGTAGCTACAGCCATGTGATTTCCATGTAATGAGGTGATTGGTCAGGTTCAGGTCAGCCGGTTCTTGGCCAGCGGCGGATTGCGCGCAAAATAGCGGCGGATGCCTTTGACGATGGCGTCAGCCATCTGGTTCTGATAACTCTCGTCGCGCAGCTTGGCTTCTTCTTCCGGGTTCGAAATAAACGCGGTTTCGATCAGGATCGATGGAATGTCAGGCGCCTTGAGCACGGCAAAGCCGGCCTGTTCGACCGAGCTTTTGTGCAGGCGGTTGATGCCGCCGATTTCGGCCAGCACCGATTTGCCCAGCTTCAGGCTGTCGTTGATCTGCGCCGTGGTGGACAGATCGAACAGCACGCTGGCCAGTTGCTTGTCGTGCGACTTGACGTTGACGCCGCCGATGGTGTCGGCCAGGTTTTCCTTGTCGGCCAGCCAGCGCGCCGCCGACGAGCTGGCGCCTTTTTCCGACAGCGCAAACACCGACGAGCCGCGCGCGGTCGGCTGTACGAAGGCGTCGGCGTGGATCGAGACGAACAGGTCGGCCTGCACCTTGCGCGCTTTTTCCACGCGTTTGCCCAGTGGTACAAAGTAATCGCCGTCGCGCGTGAGCATCACGCGGATATTCGGGATGTCTTCCAGCTTGGCCTTGAGCCGCTTGGCAATCGCCAGCACGATATCTTTTTCGCGGCTGCCGTTGCGGCCCAGCGCGCCCGGATCTTCACCGCCATGGCCGGGATCGAGCGCGATGGTGATGATGCGTTCGAGCTTGCCGGCCTTGTCAGCCTTGTCGGTTTTTGCCGGCGGCCGGGTTTGCGCTTCCGCCGTGCGCACCTGCTCGCGCAGTTCGGCGCGCGGTTCGGCCTTGAGGTCGGGTTTCAGTTCTTCCAGCTGCGACTGTGGCGTGGGCACGGTCGCAATGGGTTCCTGCTTCGGCGCGCCGGGCGCGCCTTCGCTGCTGGACCAGTTGCCCTGCTCGATCAGGGCGGCAATCGGATCGACTTCCTTGACCGGGTACAGATCGAAGATCAGGCGGTGCTTGTACGAACCGGCCGGCGCCAGCGTAAACACCTGCGGCTTGATTTCTGCCTTGAGGTCGAACACCAGCCGCACCACGTTGGGCCGGTTCTGGCCCACGCGCACCTGCTTGATGTACGGGTCGTTGGACTGGATCTTTGCCACCAGGCCCTTGAGCGTGGGATTGAGTTCCAGCCCCTCGATGTCGACCACCATGCGTTCCGGGTCTTTGACGATGAAGTGGGTGGACTTGAGCTCGACGTCGTTTTCCAGCGTAACGCGGGTATAGTCCTCGGCCGGCCAGACGCGCACGGCGAGGATTTGCGCGGCGTTTGCGCGCAGCGGGGCGACGACCGACAGCAGCAGGGTGGCGCCGGCCTTGAGGACGGTACGCCGCGTGCGCGTGTGACTGCGGCCGGCGGCGGGAGTAGCGGAATCGCTCACAGATTGGGGGCGAAGGTGAGGCGTTGAAGGCATGAGTTACCCAAAGCGGTAGACGCCTGCAATTCTACAGTACGACCGTGGCCTGCCACCGTCAGATACAGGTCGATATCGGCAGGCGGCAGCACGCCCTCGGCTTTTTCCGGCCATTCGACCAGGCAGATATTGCTGCCATTAAAATCTTCGCGGAAGCCGGCGTCGAGAAATTCCTCGGGGCTGCCCATGCGGTACAGGTCGAAATGGATTACGCCGACCGGGCTGCCGTCCAGTTGCACCTGGTAGGGTTCGGACAGGGTGTAGGTCGGGCTCTTGACCGTGCCGACGTGGCCGGCGGCGTGCAGCAGCGCCCGGGTGAGGGCGGTCTTGCCGGCGCCAAGGTCGCCATGCAGGTAGATGGTGAGACCGGGCGCCAGCGCACGCGCCAGCGCCGCGCCGAGCGCGCTGGTGGCTGCTTCGTCCGGGAGATGGGTCTGGAAGTGGGCGGTAGTATGCGGCATCGAATAAAATGGCGTAAATGCTTGAATGATATTGCCAGCCATTGTAACCGCCAGCACCCGTATTACATCTCATCCACTTCACACCCCGCATTCCTGTCGCCGATGTCCGTGTCCACCGCCAATTTAGCCCAACTTGCCCTCAGCATCAAGCGCTGGGGCGTGGAGCTGGGCTTTGCCGATATCCGCATCACCGACATCGACCTCAGTCATGCCGAGGCGGGCCTTCAGGCCTGGCTGGACGCTGGCATGCACGGCGAAATGGACTACATGGCAACTCACGGCATGCTGCGCGCGCGGCCGGCCGAGCTGGTGCCGGGCACGGTGCGGGTGATCAGCGCGCGCATGAACTATCTGCCGAGGGACACGCAAAGCGACTGGCGCGAGCAGGAGGCGCAGCGCCTGGCCGACCCTGGCGCGGCCGTCATCTCGGTGTATGCGCGCGGCCGTGATTACCACAAGGTGCTGCGCGCGCGCCTGCAACAACTGGCCGACAAGGTCAAGGCGGAAATCGGCGAGTTCGGCTACCGCGTGTTTACCGATTCGGCGCCGCTGATGGAATTGCCGCTGGCCGAAAAAGCCGGCATGGGCTGGCGCGGCAAGCATACCTTGCTGCTCAACCGTACGGCCGGCTCGATGTTTTTCATGGGGGAGTTCCTGGTGGACCTGCCGCTGCCGGTCGATGCGCCGGTCAGCGGCCATTGCGGCCAGTGCAGTTCCTGCATCACGGCCTGTCCCACACAGGCCATCGTGGCGCCGGGCCGGCTCGATGCGCGCCGCTGTATCTCCTACCTGACCATCGAACTGAAAAACGCCATTCCACTCGAGCTGCGCCCGCTGATCGGCAACCGCATTTACGGTTGCGACGATTGCCAGACCGCCTGCCCGTGGAACAAGTTTGCCCAGCGCGCCGTGCTGCCGGACTTTGACCAGCGCCATGGCCTGGGGAGTGCTTCGATGATCGAACTGTTTGGCTGGAGCGCCGAGGAGTTCAACCGCAAGATGGAAGGCAGTCCGATACGCCGCATCGGTCACGAACGCTGGCTGCGCAACCTGGCCGTTGGCCTGGGCAACGCCGCAGCGGCCGGCGCCAAGGGTGATGACGCCATCGTCGCAGCACTCACAGCGCGCCGCGACGACGCATCGGCGCTGGTGCGCGAACACGTGGAATGGGCGCTGGCCTGCCACACCTGATCTGCGCTACACTCGGTCGGTTTTCCTTTTTGACCTTCACATAAAGGCCGTGCCGATGCAAACTTCCCAACGATTGATCGCGCTGATGCTGGGCGCAACGTTCTCCTTCATGGCCAGTGCTGCCCATGCGGCCAGGTTCGACGACTGGGCCAGCCAGGTCGCCGCCGACAAGGTGCGCAAAGATCCCGAGCAAGCCACGCGGTTCCAGTATTTCAGCGGCGCCGAGCAGGATAAGCTGGACCGCCAGCTGACGCCCAATACACCCGCCGCACGCGCCGCCGAAGTGGCCAGCGCCAAAGCCACGCTGGCCAAGCTCAATGGCATGGACAAGCAAGCGCTGACCCCGCAGGAGCGCGCCAGCGCCGCCATCATCGCCTGGAACCTGCAAGGCACGGTCGATGGCGCCCAGTTCGAGGATCATCGTTTTGTCTTCAATCAGTTCACCGGGTTGCACGTGCAGGTGGTGAACTTCCTGACGCAGGCGCACCCGATCCGCAACCAGCGCGATATCGAAAACTACCTGGTGCGCCTGAAAGCGGTGGCCGGCAAGGTCGATACCGGCATTGCCCGTGCGCGCGAGGCCGACAAGCGCGGCTTCCTGATGCCGACCTTTATCACCGAGTCGGCCATCGGCCAGCTTGACCGCTTCCTCGACGGCGGCGCCGACAAGAACGTATTCGTGGCCACGCTGGTCCAGCGCATGGCGGCCGTCAAGGACGTAACGCCGGCGCAGCAGGCAAAGTTTGCCGAGCAGGCTACCGCCACGGTGAAACAGGCCATCTTGCCAGCGTTCGAGCGCACTCGCACCTTGCTCAAGGAGCAACTGCCTCGCACCACCAGCGACGCCGGCCTGTGGCGCCTGCCGAATGGCGACAAGGCGTATGCGCTGGCGCTGCGCCAGATGACCTCCACCGACTACACGCCGCAGCAGGTGCACACCATCGGTTTGCAGGAAGTGGCGCGCATCGAAAAGGAAATGGACAGCCTGCTGCGCTCGATCGGCTACCAGGATGGCAGCATCAAGCAGCGCATGGAACAACTTGAAAAAGACTCGCAGCCCAAGGAAGCCGATCCGCGTCCGGCGTTGCTGGCGCGCTACACGGCGCTGACGCGTGAGGCCGAAGAGCGCGCCAAGCTGCTGTTCGATAAAACCCCGAAAGCGCCGGTGGAAGTGCGCCGCGAACCGCCATTTACCGAAAAAACCGCCGCCGCCCACTACAGCGCGCCGGCGCGCGATGGCACGCTGCCGGGCATTTTCTGGGCGCCGCTGCCGGGACCGCAGTTCCGCATCGTCGGCATGCGCACGCTGACCTACCACGAGGCGGTGCCTGGCCACCACTTCCAGATCGCGCTACAGCAGGAAAACACCAGCCTGCCGCGCTATCGCCAGGACCGCGTGTTCAACACCGGTTCGGCTTTCACCGAAGGCTGGGCGCTGTATGCCGAGCAACTGGCGGCCGAAAACAACTGGTATGAAGGCGACACCGTGGGCCGCCTGGGCCAGCTCGACGCCGAACTGTTCCGTGCCCGTCGCCTGGTGGTCGATACCGGTCTGCACGCGATGAAATGGACGCGCCAGCAAGGCATCGACTACGGCATTCCCGCGGCGGAAGTGGAGCGCTACGTGGTGATGCCAGGCCAGGCCTGCTCCTACAAGATCGGCATGCTGCGCATCCTCGACCTGCGCGCCAAGGCGCAGCAGGCACTGGGCGACAAGTTCTCGATCAAGGGTTTCCACAACACCGTGCTGGAACTGGGCAATGTGCCGCTGACGGTGCTGGAGCAGGCGGTCGATGCGTGGGTGGCGCAGCAGAAGAAATCATAAAGCTAAACAGCTCACCCGCAAGGTCAACCGGGGTCTGACGGCGACGCCTGGTTCCCTTGCGGGGGCAGACCCCTCTCAGTGGGCGGTGGCCGACCACCAAGGGGAGGGATTAAGGGTTACTTGAGCAACCCCGCCAGCTCCACCGCCGTCTTGACCTGCATCTTGTCGAAAATATGCGCGCGGTGTACTTCCACCGTGCGCATGCTGATGCCCAGTTCGTCAGCAACCACCTTGTTCATTTTGCCGGCCAGGATCAGGTCCAGCACCTCGCGTTCGCGCACCGACAGCGTGGCCAGGCGTGCATGTACTGCCGCCATTTCGCCGGCCTGGCGCGAGCCGGCCAGGCCTTCCTGTACCCGGTCCATCAACTGGTTGTCGTTGAACGGTTTTTCAAAAAAATCGAAGGCGCCGCGCTTCAGGGTATCGACCGCCATTGGCACGTCGCCGTGGCCGGTGAGGAAAATCACCGGCATGCGCTGGGTCAGACCGCGTGCGGCCAGGTGGTCGAATACGGCCACGCCGTTCATGTCGGGCATGCGCACGTCGAGCAGCACGCAGTCGCCGTCGGCGTCGAAATCGCCGTTGTTCACTTGCTGGACAAACTGCAAGGCGCCATCGTAGGCGCGCGACGCAATGCCGCGCGAGGTGGCCAGCCAGCTCAAGGCGTCGCGTACGACCGCTTCGTCATCGACAATATGCAGCATTTTTTAATTCTCCTGAGTCGTGGCCGCCGCCGGCAACACGAACGTAAATATGGTTCCGCCTTGCGGATTGGCGCTGTAGGTCAGTGAGCCACCATGGAATTCTATCGCAGTGCGGCAGATATTGAGTCCCATTCCCATGCCTTCGGCCTTGGTCGAGAAAAATGGCGAGAACAAACGCTGCGCCACTTCCTCGGGTATGCCATGGCCGCGATCAATCACCGCCACGCTGACCTGGTCGCTGTCGGCATGGTGGGCCGCTACCACGCTCAGCACCCGCTGGGCCGGCGGTACGTTGTGCATGGCTTCGATGGCGTTGCGGGTCAGGTTGAGCAGCACCTGTTCGATCATCACGCGGTCGGCCAGCACGGCCGGCAGCCTGGGGGGCAATTCGATATGGAAGGCCACATAGCTCTGGCGCGCCTGCAGCTCGATCAGCGTGCGGATGCCGTCCAGCAGCGAGGGCAGGGCCACGGCTTCGCGCTGCGGTTCGCGCTTCTTGACGAAACCGTGCACGCTGCGGATGATCTGGCCGGCCCGCTGCGCCTGCGCCTTGGCCTGTTCCAGCGCCGGCTTGAGCAGGGCCGCATCGACCGGCGTGGCGTTGGCGGCGGCGCGGTCGAGTACATTCAGGGCGCCGGCCGTGTAGCTGGAAATGGCGGCCAGCGGTTGATTGAGTTCGTGCGCCAGCATCGACGCCAGTTCGCCCATGGTGGCCAGGCGCGCGCTCGCCTGCAGTTTTTCCTGCTGCTGGCGATTCAGTTCCTCGACCCGCTTGCGGTCTGAAATGTCGAGGATGGAGCCCATCCAGCCAGTCTGCTTGCCGTTGTTGTCCACCAGCGGCGCCTCGAACACCAGTACCGGC
The DNA here is from genome assembly GCA_040508275.1 of Duganella sp. GTDB lineage: Bacteria > Pseudomonadota > Gammaproteobacteria > Burkholderiales > Burkholderiaceae_D > Rugamonas. The sequence continues at coordinate 4,170 of JBEVNE010000148.1, read as the reverse complement.
ACATGTTCGCCATCGGGGCGCTGGAAGAAGGTTTCGAATTGCGGCGTGACCTTGCCGGCCAGGACCGAGGCGAAGCGGCTCTGGTATTCCTCCATCGCTTCCGGCGCCCAGTAGGGCATGGGCGGCAGCTTGCCGACGATCTCCTCGGCCGGGTAGCCGACGATCTGGCAGAACGCCGGATTGACATAGGTGATGCGTCCTTCGAGGTCGCGCGCGCGCAGGCCGGTCACCAGCGAGTTTTCCATCGCCGTGCGAAACGACACCTGCTGGCGCAGCGCGCCTTCGGCCGCCAGCCGCTTGGAAATGTGGCCCCACAGCGCCACCAGGCTCCATAACAGCCCGAGCGAGAGCACGATCACCGAGCCGACCAGCAGGTTGGGCAACAGCTTGGGCGCGCTCTTGACGCTATCCGTCACCAGCCGCACCGAGGCGCCGGGCAGGTCGAGCGCGCGCTTGTGGGTGTACACGCCGTGACCGGGACCGGCTGCCGCGCGCCGCGCCAGCACCTTGTCGTCGCGGTCCACCAGTGTGACCTGGTTATCCTGGGCAAACCACCAGGGCACCATTTCGTCGAGCAGGGCGCTGGTGCGGTAGGTTGCCACCAGGTCGCCCAGGTATTCGCCGTTGCGGTACAGCGGCACGTGGTAATCCATCAGCACTTCGGTGGGATCGGCCGTGGGATCGCCAGGGCGCGCCTCGGGCTGCGTATACATGGCGCTGCGGGTTTTGCGCGTCAGCTCCATGGTGGCCTGCGATGCCGGCGACAGCGGCACGGCGACCGGCTGTGCATCGCTGGTGGCGACCAGGTGGCCGTCCGGCCGCAGCCAGAACACCCGCAGCAGTTCGTTGCCGTTCTTGAGGATGCGCGCCAGGCGGTCGTGCAACTGGCCATGCGCGATCCGGCCGGCGTTGATTTCCTGCGCCAGCACGCGCAGGCTTTCTTCATCGCGCGCCATCTGGAAGCGGATGGTCTGCTCCACCCACAGGGTGTCGGCGATCAGTTGTTCCTGGCGCTCATTGCTTTCCATCTGGCGCGCCTGCCACGGCAGCCAGATCAGGATTGCCAGGAATAGCAGCACCAGCAAAATCGGCAGCAGCCAGCGTAGTGCGGTGCTGGCCTGCGGGTGGCGCAATGCGAACGGCGTGGAAAGTGATGAATTCATGGCGGGTAGTCGATGGCGTCTGCACGGCAGTCAGCCCGTTCATTGCAGTCTTGGACAGTCATTTAAATGGCAACAATTAGCTTTGTCCGGGAGAATCGGTCAAACTAACGCTCAGTGTATCGTTATTTCTGGAGACTCCATGAAACTGAGCCATGTCCTGGCCACCGCCGCCGTTGCGCTGGGCGCCGTCCTGAGCCTGCATGCCCATGCCCAGGCGCCCATCGTCATCAAATTCAGCCACGTCGTCGCGCGCGACACGCCCAAGGGGCAGGCGGCGGAACGCTTCAAGCAACTGGCCGAGCAGGCTACGCGTGGCCGGGTAAAGGTAGAAGTGTATCCGAACAGCCAGTTGTACAAGGATAAAGAAGAGCTGGAAGCCCTGCAGCTGGGCGCAGTGCAGATGCTGGCGCCGTCGCTGGCCAAGTTTGGCCCGCTTGGCGTCAAGGAGTTCGAAGCCTTCGATCTGCCCTATGTGTTTCCCTCCAAGGCGGTGCTCAACAGCGTGACCGAAGGGCCGATTGGCCGCAGCCTGCTGAAAAAGCTGGAGCCCAAGGGCATTACCGGGCTGGCGTTCTGGGATAACGGCTTCAAGGTCATGTCGGCCAACAAGGCCCTGCGCACGCCGGCCGACTTCAAGGGATTGCGCATGCGCATACAGTCGTCCAAGGTGCTCGATGCGCAAATGCGCGCATTGGGCGCCAGCCCGCAGGTGCTGGCGTTCTCGGACGTGTACCAGGCCTTGCAGGCCGGCGTGGTGGATGGCACCGAAAACACGCCTTCGAATCTGTACACGCAAAAAATGCACGAGGTGCAGAAGCATGTCACGGTGTCCAACCACGGCTACCTGGGTTACGCGGTGATCGTGAATAAAAAATTCTGGGACGGCTTGCCGACCGATATACGCAAGGCGCTCGATAACGCCATGCGCGAAGCAACTGCCTACGAAAAAGCCATCGCCCAGCGCGATAACGATGCGGCGCTCGAGGCGATCCGCAAGACCGGCAAGATCCACGTGCATGTCTTGAGTGCCCAGGAACAGGCCGAGTGGCGCGCCGCCATGGTGCCGGTGCAGCGCGCCATGGAAAGCCGCATCGGCAAGGACCTGATCTTGTCGATCAATCGCGAAGCGCAGCAACAGGCGGCACGCCGCTGAAGCGGTTTCGTTGTTGCTTCCAAGGCATAAATATTCCAGGATTGCGCCAGATCAAATACCTACCACAAATTCTTACACAGCTCAGAAAAATCCATTTACTCTCAAATCACCCCCTCACTCTTGCTATAAAAAAACTGGAATAAAGCGAAAAAGATACGTTATGATGGCGTCGCTCTCAGGGAACCATGCATAAGTAAATGCGGTCCGGTAGCAAGAGCACAGAATAGTCGGTGGGGAGTGTGTAGAGAAACGGTAACTGAAAACCGGCGATAGATTGAGGAGACACACGTTTTACAGAATGCCGTTGCTTAGCCTCTGCAAGCCGCCACAAGCGTGCGTTAGGGTAGTTACCCGGGCAGATAAACAAGGCGGGTAAATGGCCGGGAACGTGAAGCAGGATTTGAAAGCGCACCTAAGGGTGCGCTTTTTTTTTGTCCGTTTTTTTTTGCCCAGGCCCCGTACAATGCCGGGTGGCGCCGACGAAAACCGCGCCCGGGAGGTAGCCGCCTCTCCCTTTCGTGTAGTAAATGCGCAACATCTTGGTGCATCGGCACAACAGAACGCGACCCTTTTTGGTGCATTTGGATAGAAAAATTGTGACGAAAATACCACAAGTGTATGAAAATTTTTCGGCTGTGCTGGCCCTGCCATTTGGCAAACTGGGCATTCGCACCGTGGCGGGGCAGATTACCGAGCTGTGCTATTTGCCGCCCCATGTCGAGGCAAAGGCACCTACCGACGCGCCCGCCCGCCTGGCCGCCGAGCAATTGCAGCGCTACTGCGCCGACCCGTCCTTTGTCTTCGACCTGCCGCTGCGCCCGGCCGGCACCGACTTCCAGCGCAAGGTGTGGGACGCCATCAGCTCGATTCCGGCCGGCAGCATGCGCACGTACGGCGAGCTGGCCAGGCACGTCGGCTCCGCGCCGCGCGCGGTGGGCCAGGCCTGCGGCGCCAACTGGTTTCCGGTGGTAATTCCGTGCCACCGGGTGACCGCTGCCGGCGGCCTGGGCGGCTTTTCCAATAGCGACGACCCCAACGGCTACCTGCTGGGCATCAAGCGCTGGCTGCTGGCGCACGAAGGATCGAGCGAATACGCATGGCAACAAACAACCCTGATCTGATCGACGAGTTCTGCGACAGCTTGTGGCTCGAAGACGGCTTGTCGAAGAACACGCTCGATGCCTACCGGCGCGACATGCGCCTGTTTGCCACCTGGCTGCAATCGCAGCGGCCCCACCTGGGCGAGGCCAGCCTGCTGGCCGTGGCCGGGCACGATATCGAAGCGTACCTGGCGGCGCGCCATGCCGACAGCGGCAAGGCGACGTCGTCCAACCGCCGGCTGTCGGTGATCAAGCGGTTTTACCAGATGCTGGTGCAGCGGCGCCGCCTGACGGACGATCCCAGCCTCAAGCTCGCGTCCGCCAAACAGCCGCAGCGCTTCGTCCACACCTTGAGCGAAATTCAAGTGGAGGCGCTGCTGGGCGCGCCCGACTTGAACACGCCGCTGGGCCTGCGCGACCGCACCATGCTGGAGTTGATGTATGCGAGCGGCTTGCGGGTGTCCGAGCTGGTCGAGCTGAAAATGCTCGAACTGAGCATGAACGACGGTGCGCTGCGCATTACCGGTAAAGGCGCCAAGACGCGGCTGGTGCCGTTCGGCCAGCAGGCGCGCGTGTGGATCGAGCGGTATGTGAAGGACGCGCGTGGCATCATTCTCAACGGCCAGGTCGATGACGCGCTGTTTGTCACCGGGCGCGGTTGCGCCATGACGCGCCAGATGTTCTGGGTATTAATCAAAAAACACGCGCTCAAGGCCGGGATTACCGTGCCGCTGTCGCCGCACACCTTGCGCCA
>JBEVNE010000134.1:0-6644 GCA_040508275.1 Duganella sp. | reverse complement strand
TTTCACGCGCGGATCATCGAGCATGTCGCTGGCCTTGCCCGTCATGGTAATGGTGCCTGAGTCCATCACGTAACCACGGTGCGCAGCCTGCAGCGCCAGCTTGGCGTTTTGCTCGACCAGCAACACCGTGATGCCCTCTTTCGAGACATTGCGGATCACTTCAAAAATCTTGTCCACCATGATCGGCGACAGGCCCATCGATGGTTCGTCGAGCAGCAGCAGGCGCGGGTGCGACATCAGTGCACGCGCCATCGCCAGCATTTGCTGTTCGCCGCCCGACAGCGTGCCGGCCAGCTGCTGTGAGCGTTCCTTGAGGCGCGGGAAGATGTCGAACCACTTGGCCACGTCGGCGTCGATGCTGGCCTTGTCGTTACGGGTGAACGCGCCCATCATCAGATTTTCATGGATGGTCATGCGGGTAAACACGCCACGCCCTTCCGGCACCATGGCCAGCTTTTTCTCGACCAGGTGGAACGATTTGACGCCCTTCATCGATGCGCCCTGGTAGGTGATGGTGCCATCGACCTTGCACGGCGGCAGCGTGCCGGTGATGGCTTTCAGCGTGGTGGTCTTGCCGGCGCCGTTGGCGCCGATCAGGGCCACCAGCTCGCCCTGGTTCACCTCGAGGTCGATGCCCTTGACGGCCTTGATGCCGCCATAGGCCACGTGTAGCCCTGCTATCTTCAGAACATTGTCGGCCGTTACCATTAATGCGATCCTCCCAGGTAGGCGTCGATGACGGCCTGATTACTTTGTATTTCTGCCGGCAGCCCTTCGGCGATCGGCTTGCCGTATTCCAGCACCATCAAGCGGTCGCACAGGGCCATCATCATCTTGACGTCGTGCTCGATCAGCAGCACGGTCTTGCCCTGCTGCTTGATCTTGATGAGCAGCTCGCGCAGCGCCAGTTTTTCGGTAGCGTTCATGCCGGCAGCAGGCTCATCAAGCGCCAGCAGTTGCGGATCGGTGGCCAGCGCACGGGCGATTTCCAGGCGGCGCTGATCGCCATACGACAGGAACTTGGAGGTGCGGTTGGCAAACTTGCCAATGCCGACAAAGTCGAGCAGTTCCTGGGCACGCTGGCGGATCGATGCCTCTTCGTCGCGCGCCGCCTTGTGGCGCAGAATGGCGCCCAGTACGCCCTGCTTGGAGCGCACGTGGCGGCCGACCATGACGTTTTCCAGCGCCGTCATCTCGCCAAACAGGCGGATATTCTGGAACGTGCGGGCAATGCCGGCCTTGGCCACCTCGTGCGGAGCAGACGGCGAATACGGCTTGCCGGCCAGCTCGAAGGTGCCCGTATCAGGCTGATAGAGGCCGGTGATCACGTTAAAGAACGTGGTCTTGCCGGCGCCGTTGGGGCCGATCAGGCCGTAGATCTGGCCCTGGCGGATGGTGATGCCAACGTCGGTCAGCGCCTGCAAGCCGCCAAAGCGCTTGTTGACGCCGGCGATCTGTAAAATGATTGGTTGTTCGCTCATCAATGCACTCATCTACTGTTGTCAGGCCGCGACGGTGTCGGACGATTGATCTTTGGTGTCCGAATCATGGTCGGGACGGTCTTCGTGCTTGGGCGATGGCCACAGGCCGGCCGGGCGGTACAACATCATCAGTACCAGCGCCAGGCCGTACAGCAACTGGCGCAGCACTTCGGCTTCGATTATCACGTGGCCAAACAGCTTTTGCTGGAGCGGATCGACCACGTGGCGCAGGATTTCCGGTAACGAAGCGAGCAGCGCAGCACCGAGAATCACGCCAGGGATGTGGCCGATACCGCCCAACACCACCATGGCCAGCACGGCAATCGATTCGGTCAGCGAGAACGACTCCGGCGAGACGAACCCCTGGAACGAGGCGAACATGGCGCCCGCCACGCCGCCAAACGAGGCTCCCATCGAAAACGCCAGCAGCTTGACGTTGCGCGTGTTGATGCCCATGGCCTTGGCGGCGATTTCATCTTCGCGGATCGCCACCCAGGCGCGGCCCAGGCGCGAGTGCTGAAGCCGTGCGGTGATGAAGACGATAGCGATGCACAAGAACAGGAACAGGAAGTAATAGGCATTCACCGACGGCATCGAGAAACTACCGATCATGACGGTGGCGCGCGACCCCGCTTCACCGGCCAGGTTGACGCCGAACACGCGGATCGGGTCGATCATGTTGATGCCCTGCGGACCGTTGGTGAAGTTGATCGGATCGTTCAGGTTCATCATGAAAATACGGATGATCTCGCCAAAACCCAGCGTGACGATGGCCAAGTAGTCGCCGCGCAGCTTGAGCGTGGGTGCGCCCAGCAGCGCACCGAAAAATCCCGCCAGCACGGCCGCCAGCGGCACGATCACCCACACCGACAAATGGATGCCGTTCTGCTGGATTTCCGGCCCCAGCACGGCGATCAGCGTCTCGGCCAGCGCCGGGTACTGGTAGATCATCGATTCGAGCAGGGTGGCAAATTGCGGCGAAGCCAGCAAAGCCGTGACATAGGCGCCGACCGCGAAGAACGCGATATAACCGAGGTCGAGCAGGCCGGCAAAGCCGACCACGATGTTCAGGCCCAGCGCCAGCATGATGTAGAGCAGCGCCATATCGACGATGCGGACCCAGGAATTACCGAACTGGGCAGCAAAAAACGGGAAGATCAGCAACGCGATCAGCAACACCGCCATCGTGGCGTAGGCTTTTTTGGGATCGCGGGTGGTGTCGAAACTCATGATAGCCATCGTCTGCCCCTTATGCCCGGTCCGCCACGCGCTCGCCCATGATGCCGGACGGGCGCACCGTCAGCACCAGGATCAGCACCACAAAGGCAAAGATATCCTGGTAATGACTACCGAGGAAGCCGCCGGTCAGATCGCCGATATAGCCGGCACCCAGGCTTTCCACCAGCCCCAGCACGATGCCGCCGATCATGGCGCCATAAATATTACCGATGCCGCCCAATACTGCCGCGCAGAACGCTTTCAGGCCCGGCAAAAAGCCCATGGCGAACTGGATCGAGGCATAGTTGGCGCCCCACATCACGCCGGCCACGGCAGCGAGCGCCGCGCCGAGGGCAAACGTCAGCACGATGACCTTGTTGGAATCGACGCCCATCAGGCCGGCCCCGCGCGGGTTTTCCGCCGTGGCGCGCATGGCGCGGCCCATGCGGGTTTTTTCCACCAGCAGCACCAGCCCGACCATTGACGCAGCCGCCAGCACCAGCAGCAGGATCTGGGTTTGCGAGATCAGTGCGCCGCCCAGCATGACCGGTTCGGACGGCAGCAATTGCGGGAACGGCAGCGGGTTGCGGGTCCAGACCATCATGGCCACCGTTTGCAGCAGGATCGACACGCCGATTGCCGTGATCAGCGGGGCCAGCCGCGGCGCATTGCGCAGACGGCGATAGGCGACGCGCTCGATCACCACGTTGACGATCATGCACACCGGAATGGCGCCGCCAATGGCAATCGCCAGCTTGACGTAGCCGGGCAGTTCCGGCGCATACTGGTTGAGCAGATTCAGGATGGTCAGGCCGGTCATGGCGCCGATCATCAACACGTCACCGTGGGCAAAGTTGATCAGGTTAAGCACGCCGTACACCATGGTGTAGCCAAGCGCGACCAGCGCATACATGCTGCCGAGCACCAATCCATTGATAATTTGTTGGATAAGAGTATCCATGAGAGCCTTTACGAGTTATGCCTGTGCGGGAGTTCCACGTAACAAAAACGGCACCCGGGGAATGGCTCCCCGAAGTGCCGCCATTTAACTAAGAATTCATTATGCAAGTTTCGCGCCACCATCGCCTGGTGGGCAGAAACGACAATCTTTCCGATAGCGAGGCAATGATAGCGATATTCTTGAAAAACTAACAGCGGAATAACCGCGCAACAGCAGAATTAAATTCTGCCTGCTGCATTTATCAAGATGCAACGCCCTCGATTGGTGCAGCTTTGACGCCGTCCAGCCCCTTGGGCAGCGGGAAGGTCACGTGTTCTTCCACGCCTTCCAGCGGACGCACGCTGCGCACGCCGCACTCTTTCAGGCGCTCAATCACCGCCTGTACCAGCACCTCGGGCGCCGAAGCGCCGGCCGTCACGCCGACCCGCAGTTTGCCCTCAAGCCATGCCGGATTGATTTGCGAAGCGTTGTCCACCATATAGGCGGGCGTACCCATTTTTTCCGCCACTTCGCGCAGGCGGTTCGAGTTCGAACTGTTGGGGCTGCCGACCACGATCACCAGCTCGACCTGCGGCGCCATGAATTTGACGGCTTCCTGGCGGTTGGTGGTGGCGTAGCAGATATCACCCTTTTTGGGCTCGATAATGGCCGGGAACTTGCGTTTGAGCGCGGCGATGATTTCGATCGTGTCATCCACCGACAAGGTGGTTTGCGACACATAGGCCAGTTGCTCGGGTTTGTTCACGTGCAAACGCTCGACATCTTCCACGGTTTCCACCAGGTACATGCCTTCGTCGGTCTGGCCCATGGTGCCTTCAACCTCGGGGTGACCCTGGTGGCCGATCATGATGATTTCGCAGCCCTGCTTGCGCATCTTGCTCACTTCCACGTGGACCTTGGTCACCAGCGGGCAGGTGGCGTCAAAGATGCTGAGGCCGCGCGATTCGGCCTCGGCCCGCACCGCTTTCGATACGCCGTGGGCGGAAAACACCAGCGTGTTGCCGGCAGGGACATCATCGAGGTCTTCGATGAAGATCGCCCCCTTGGCGCGCAGGTCGGCCACCACGTAGGCGTTGTGGACGATTTCGTGGCGCACATAGATTGGCGCACCGAACTGGTTCAGCGCGCGCTCGACGATTTCGATGGCGCGGTCAACGCCGGCGCAAAAGCCGCGCGGCTGGGCCAGCAAAAGTTCTTTATCGCTCATTGGTTCCTCACAGCACGGAAATCAGTTTGACTTCAAAGGTCAACGGCTGGCCTGCCAGCGGGTGATTGAAGTCGAACAGACAGGTTTCATCGCCAAGTTCGCGCAGGATGCCGGCAAAACGACCACCGCCCGGCGCTGCAAAGTCGACCAGGTCACCGACTTTGTAGGCGGCGTCCGGCGAGGAATTGGCGTCCAGCGTGGCGCGCGAGACTTCGCGCAGCAGTTCCGGATTACGCGGCCCGAAGCCGACGCCTGGTTCCAGGTTGAAGGTCTTGTGCGTCCCCTCAGGCATACCGATCAACAATTCTTCCAGCACCGGCGCCAGCTGCCCCTGCCCCAGCATCAAGGTGGCCGGCGTACCGGAGAACGTAGTAACGATATCAACGCCCTCCACCGACGCCAGGCGGTAATGCAGGGTGAGATAAGCCGATGGGGTGACGACAGGTTGCGCGTTAGACATGACGTGAATTCGGTAAGCTGACAAAGGCTGTATTGTAAGCCACCTTGGCCTTGGCATAGGTCGTATAGTAAGAACACCCGTTTCGGGTCTTCGGTGATTTAGGGGGAAACAATGATGGACTCAGCAACCTTCAGGACATTCAGCGCCAAAGATGCAAAGGCGCGGTTCGACGAGCTACTGGATGAAGCCCTCGCCCAACCCATTGGCATCACAAAACACAACAGGCTGACCGCATTTATCGTTTCTAAAAACGACTATGAAGCGATGCTCGACAACATGCAAAAGCTTGAGGACCAGCTCTGGCTGACCAGGGCCGAGCTGGCTCGCAAGGAAGGCTTCGCAGGTGCGGAGCGCATCAGTGCGTTCGTCAGTAGCGTAGAGGAGAGCCGCGATGAGAAAGCGGGCGCTAACTCATCATGCTGAGAAGTTCCTTTCTGCACTCGACGCCAAGCTTTTCAAACAGGTCGGACGCGCAGTCCTGAGCCATTTACACAATCCCGAACCGCATGACAGCGCTTTGCTCAAAGGCGCTGCTCACGGTGAGCGGCGAATCGATGTAGGCGAATATCGCGTCATCTATGTTGTCAACGGAGACACCGTTGAGGTACTTGTCACAGGCAAGCGCAACGACGATGAAGTCTATAAACAGTGGAACAGAATGCGATAAGGCTGCCCACCATCCCCCGTCCCTGAGTTACAGGAAAAGAACCTGAGCCTCGGCCGGGATATCAAGGCGCACGGCGTCATCGTACTGGGTGTCCTTGGCGAACGACTGGCAGAATACCTGCTGTCCGCTGTCATCGGTACTTTTCTCACTGGTGGTCAATTCCGCCACCAGTTCATTGCCGTTAAATAGTTTTAATGGCATGCCTGCCTGGTTGCTGCAGACCGCCACGGCGCGTATTTTCATGGCAAATGGCTTTTGGTACCACGGCGTGAATTTATCCACTGCATTCACCGCATCGGCGAGCGACTGGCGAACTTTGGCGATGGTCCAGGCGTTTTGCGCAATCGCCGGCAACACCGCCACGCGCGCGGTTACATCACCTTTCTGTTTATTAATCGAGTAACTGCCATTGCCGGCTGCAATCTCATCGTTGATGGGAATGACAAACAGCCCATGATGAACGCTGACGGGTATGGAAGTTTTTTCACCGTCCAGCCATAGCTGCACATCATCAACCCGCACGCCAGGCTTGGCAGGAACCAGCAATATGCCCATGGCGACCCGGCCCGAGGTGGCAAGCTGCACCTTCTTGGCCAGTTCATAAGATTCCTTGTAAGAAACGAAGCGCACACGGGCAGTTTTGACTTCCA
>JBEVNE010000105.1:0-24740 GCA_040508275.1 Duganella sp. | reverse complement strand
GTGCCCTTGAGGGCATCCCAGGCGTCGAACTTGGCGCGGCCGACCATGTCGGTAAAGCCGGGGCGCTCGCCCGTGGCGTCCCCCACCGAAGCCTGCTTGAACAGCGCGTAGATTTTCAGCAGCGTCATGTTGTCCGGGCGTTCCGGCAGGTTTTTCGAGTCCGCCTGGGCTTGTTCGAATTGTGCTTGTAAGCTCATGTCTTCTCCTGGATAAGGTGGTGATCGCACCATCATACCGCCAGCGTTGCACAAACCTCCTAGAGGACACCCTCAAAAACACAACGGCGGCCATGCCAGACCTTGGGGTCTGTACATGGGCCGCCGTTTGACGTGTCGGGTGCTCGGTATTGCGTGTTGTATTACTTGGCTTTTTTGGCCGGATTCACCGCCGATTTCAAGGTCGCGCCAGCCGAGAATTTCGGGGTTTTCGACGCTGCGATCTTGATCGCTTCGCCGGTGGCTGGATTGCGACCTTTGCGTGCAGCACGTTTGGCAACGGAGAAGGTGCCGAAGCCGGTGATGCCAACCGTGTCGCCTTTTTTCAGACGTTCGGTCACGATGGCGATCAGAGTGTTCACTGCACTGTTGGCGGCAGCAGCAGACATCTCGGTGCGTTTAGCAAATTCAGCAATCAGTTCGCCTTTTTTCATTACTACCTCCTTGGTTATTAGAGCGCGCAGATTAGCATAAATATTGTCAGATGTAATGGTTTCTGTACGAAGAGAGCGAAAGCAAGCCTTGCGCCACCTGCCGTACTGCGATGCGGCCCACGTAAGCCCTTGTAGTGCAAGGGCTTACGCCATGCTGACGAACTGGCATCCTGGCGAAAAAGGTTTATCATGACACGACTTGCGCTGCGATGACGAGCAGGATGATGAGCTTTTCAGATGAAACACTGATTGCCTACGCCGACGGCGAACTCGACGACGCGACCCGCCGCGCCATCGCCGATGCCGTACGCCGTGACGCCACCCTGGCGCGCCGTCTCACGCGGCTGGCGCGCTTGCGCGGCGGCCGAGACAAGGACGTGGCCGCGCAGCCGCACATCATGCACATGGTACAAAATTCTTCCGTAGCACCAGCCAAGGTGGTGCAGCTGGCCAGTGTGCGGGCCCAGCGTGTGGCGGTGCAGCAGGCGGCGCGCAAGGCGCTGGCGCCGCCGTGGGGCTGGCGCGAGTGGAGCGCCATCGTCGTCGCTTTGCTGCTGGGGCTGGTGGCTGGACGGCTGGCGCTGGTTTATTGGCAACCTGCCTGGCTCGGCGAACCGCCGCCGGCGCCCACCACGGTCATCAGCCGCAACGGCATGCTGGTCGCGCAAGGCAAGCTCGATGCCGCGCTCAGCCAGCACATGGGCGGCGCTGCGCCGTCCGAGGGCGATGTCCGCGTCGGTTTGAGCTTTTTGTCGAACGAGGGTGGGTATTGCCGCAGCTTTACGCTGGTCGGTCTGAGCCAGGATCTGGTGGGGCTGGCTTGCCGCGCCAACCAGGAATGGCGCGTGCCGGTGCTGGTGCAAAACATGCGGCCGACACCGCAAATGAGCGCCCAGCGCATGGCCGGCACGCACATGCCGACCGCCGTGCTGGAAGCGATCGATCAGCGCATCGTCGGCGCCATGATGGATACCCGCGCCGAGCAGGAAGCGCTGCGGCGCAACTGGCAGCGCTGAGGTTTGATTAGACGCCCAGCAGTTCCACGTCAAAAATCAGCGTGGCGTTCGGTGGAATCACGCCGCCGGCGCCGCGCGAGCCGTAGCCCAGTTCTGCCGGAATGATCAGCTGGCGCACGCCGCCGATTTTCATGCCTTGCACGCCTTCGTCCCAGCCACGGATCACCATGCCGGCGCCCAGCGCAAACTCGAATGGGTCGTTGCGGTCTTTGCTCGAATCGAACTTCGAACCCTTGCTGCCGTCGTCGTTGCGCAGCCAGCCGGTGTAGTGCACGGTGACGTTTTGACCGGCTTTGGCTTCATCGCCTTCGCCAACGGTCAGTTCGATGTATTGCAGGCCGGAGTCGGTCGTAATGGTGGTCATGGTGATTCCTTCTATATTCGTTAAACACAAGGCATGAATTGTAGCAGCCCGGCCCCGCGCCTGTGGTACGCGGGCCGGAAGCTGGGAATAATTGTGAACTTTCCCGCCCATCTGTACTCGTTGCTGCCGGGTTTGCACGTAAAATAAGGACTTTGCTTCTACAGGCGATTTCTTCATGTTCAGCAGCCTCCGCCGTATCGTTTTCTCCTGTGTCTGCGCCCTGACCGCCATCCAGAGTGCCCAGGCCAATGTCGTGGTGGTGCTCAACTCGCGCGATGCTACCGTGCAGTTGCTCGATCAGGCCACCTACAAGGACTTGTCCACCTTTGCGGTCGGCAAGGAGCCGCACCACCTGATGGCCACGCCCGACAATAAATCGCTGATCGTCGCCAGCTCGGTCGGCAATGAGCTGATCTTCCTCGATCCCAAATCGGGCCAGGTCCAGCGCACCATCAAGAACATTCTCGACCCGTACCAGATCGGCTTTTCGCCGGACCAGAAATGGTTTGTCTCGGCCTCGCTGCGGCTCGACCGGGTTGACCTGTACCGCTACGACGGCGCCAACCTGAGCCTGGCCAAGCGCGTGCCGCTGCCCAAGCTGCCCAGCCACATGGCTTTCAATGCCGCCAGCAACATCGTCTTCATCACCCAGCAGGGCAGCAACGAAGTCAGCGCCATCGACCTGGCGACGGGCGCCGTCAAGTGGACGCTCCCCGTAGGCAAGCTGCCGGCCGGTATCGCCATGACGCCGGACGACAAGCATTTGCTGGTCGGGATCATGGGCAGCGATTATGTCGAGGTCATCGACTGGCGCGCGCAAAAAACTGTCAAGCGCATCAAGACCGGCATGGGCGCGCACAATTTCCGCTCGGCCGGTGACGGCCGCTACACCTATGTGTCCAACCGGGTATCGAACTCGATTAACATCATCGACCAGAAAACCCTGGAAAACGTTGGCCAGATCAATGTGCCCGGCGGCCCCGATTGCATGGAAATCACCGACGACGGCAAGACCATGTGGGTAACGCTGCGCTGGATTAAAAAAGTGGCGGTGATCGACCTGAAAACCCGCAAGGTCACCAAGCTGATTCCCGTCGGCCGTTCGCCGCACGGCGTGTTCTTCTTTAATTCCGCCCAGCGCTGATGGCGTACACCCCTATGCGTCCAACGCTGGCGCTGCTGCTGGCGTGTTCCACCGTGCTGCTGCCGGCGCTGGCCGGTGCAGCAGCGGCTGAGCGCTGCAAGGGCACGATTTACCTGACCTTTGACACCGGCAGCCAGTCGCAGGCCGAACTGATCGCAGACACGCTCAAGCGTCACCAGATCAAGGCCACTTTTTTCCTGGCCAATGAAAAAACCGTGCGCGGCGATTATTCGCTCGATCCTTCCTGGGCCAGCTACTGGAAAGCGCGCGTGGCCGAAGGCCATGCCTTCGGTTCCCATACTTTTGACCATGATGTGCTGGTGGGCGAGCGCGAAGGCCAGTTTCGCGTGAAACCCGGCTTTGGCGCATCGGCCGGCAAAATCCGCAGCCTGAGCGCGGCGCAGTATTGCGATGAGCTGCGCCGCGTCGATCAGCGTTTCGTGGAACTCACCGGGACACATCTCGATCCGCTCTGGCGCGCACCGGCCGGCCGTACCTCGGCGCACACGGTGGCCGCCGCCAAAGCCTGCGGTTACACCCACGTGGGCTGGGCGCCGGCCGGTTTCTCCGGTGACGAGCTCTCCAGCAAAGCCTATCCGAATGCGCTATTGTTGCAAAAGTCTTTGCGCGACCTGCGCGATGGCGACATTTTCGTCGCCCATATGGGTATCTGGTCGCGCCAGGAGGCGTGGGCGCCGGCCAATCTGGAACCGCTGATTAGCGGCCTGGAGCAAAAAGGTTTTTGCTTTGCCACGCTGCGCCAGCACCCTGATTATTCTTCACTTTTCAAGCAGCGATGATGGAATTTATTGCAGACTGGTTCGGTACCGCCCAGGGCTGGTTGTTCGAAACGGTGATCCAGCCACTGGTGTTCCAGCTCGGCTTTGGCGAGTTTGTCGAGGAAGCGTTCGAGGGCACGGAATGGCTGCTGATCGGCATTCTTGAGTTGACGCTGCTGTTCCTGGTGCTGCGGCCGATGGAAGCGCTGATCCCGGTGCACAAGTTCAACGACCCGCGCGCGCGCTGGAACGATTTTATCTACACGGTGCTGCACCGCATCGGCCTGTTTTCGGTGCTGATCTTCTTTACCCTTGATCCGCTGCTCGACAGTCTGGCTGGCATGCTGCGTTTCGAAAGCTTCCAGCCGCTCAACCTGGAGTCGCTGTGGCCGGCCTCCTGGCCCGCCCTCGGCCCGCTCGGCGCCTTCTTCGTGTACTTCGTGGTGCTCGATTTCTTCGATTACTGGTATCACCGCGCCTCGCACCATTTCAACTGGTGGTGGGCCTTGCACGGCTTGCATCACAGCCAGCAGAACATGAACTTGTGGAGCGATAACCGCAACCACCTGTTTGATGATTTTTTACGCGACATCTACATGGGCGTGATTGCGCTGTGCATCGGCGTGGAACCGTCGCAGTACGTGATGCTGGTGTCGGTCTCGCGGATTCTGCAGAGCCTGCAGCACGCCAATGTGCGCATCCATTTTGGCTGGTTTGGGGAGCGCCTGCTGGTGTCGCCGCGCTACCATCGCATGCACCATGCGATCGGCGTCGGCCATGAATCGCACGGCGCCGGCACCCTGGGCGGCTGCAATTTTGCCGTGCTGTTGCCGGTCTGGGACATCCTGTTCCGCACCGCCAATTTCACGCCCGAGTTTGTCACCACCGGCATCCGCGACCAGTTGCCGGTGACCGCACCCGATGGCACGGTCACGCCGGGGCGCGAATACGGCAGGGGCTTCTGGTCGCAGCACTGGCTGGCGCTCAAGCGCATGGTGGAATACGCACGAAAGGATGTGGTGTGATGGGTAATGTAATGCAAGCCTGGGGCCGGGCGTTTCTGTCGCAGTGGCATGGCAAGATGCTGGTGATGAGCATCGCCCCTTTCCTGCTGGCGGTGGGCGTGTGGGGCGTGCTGCTGTACTTCGGCCTGCAGCCGCTGATCGACGCCATGCACGCGCTGTTTATCCAGCATAACCTGTTTTCCACCAGCGGCAGCTGGCTCGCATCGCTCGGTCTGGGCACCCTGAAAACCGTGGTCGTGCCCCTGATCGCCATGTTGCTGCTGTTGCCGCTGATGATCATGACGGCGCTGGTGTTCATCGGCGTGGTGGCCATGCCGGTGATCTGCCGCCATGTCGGCTTGCGCCACTACCCGCAGCTCGAACAGCGCCAGGGTGGCACGCTGCTCGGCAGCGTCGGTACGGCAGTGGGCGGCATGGCGATTTTTATCGGCCTGTGGATCGTGACGCTGCCGCTGTACGTGTTTCCGCCGCTGGCCGTGTTCGTGCAAGCATTGCTGTGGGGCTGGCTGACCTGCCGCGTAATGGTCTACGACGTGCTGGCCGATTACGCCACCGCCGAGGAGCGCCGCGCCATCCTCAAGCAGCACCGGGGCCGCCTGCTGGTGATCGGCGTGGCGTCCGGCGCGGCCGGCGCCTTGCCGGGCATCGTCTGGCTGGGCGGGGTGATGGCGGTGGTATTGTTCCCGTTCCTGGCGGCTGCATCGATCTGGCTGTATGTGCTGGTGTTTATCTTTACCGGCCTGTGGTTCGCCTACTATTGCATGGAGGCGCTGGCGCGCATGCGCGCGCTGGAGCCGCCCAAGCACGACATTACCCCTATTGAACCTTAAGAAAGCGCGACATCATGGCGATCGGACTCATCATCATCGGCGACGAAATCCTGTCCGGCAGGCGCGTTGACCAGCATTTTTCCAAGGTCGTGCAACTGCTGGCCGCGCGCGGTCTGCAACTGGACTGGGCCGAAGTGCTGGGCGACGATCCGGCGCGCATCACCGCCACCTTGCAGCGCACCTTTGCCAGCGGCGACATCGTGTTTTGCTGCGGCGGCATCGGCGCCACGCCGGACGATCACACGCGCCAGGCCGCCGCCAATGCGCTCGGTTTGCCGCTGGTGCTGCATGAGCAGGGCAAAATCAATATCCAGCAGCGCATCGTGCAAATGGCCGAAGAAGCCGGGCAGGTGGCTGACCTGAATTCGGCTGAGAACCTGCACCGCCTGAAAATGGCCGAGTTTGCCGAAGGGGCGGCGCTGGTGCCCAACCCCTTCAACAACATCGCCGGCTTCTCGCTGCGCGAGCATTACTTTGTGCCGGGCTTCCCGGTCATGGCCTGGCCGATGATTGAATGGGCGCTCGACAACAATCACGCCGACCTGTTCAACCGCCAGCCGCATCTCGAGCAATCGGTGCTGGTGTACGAGGCCGCCGAATCGGCGCTGACGCCGCTGATGGTGGAGATCGAGCAGCAGTTTTCACGCGTGAAAGTGTTCAGCCTGCCCAGCGTCGGCGACGCCAACACGCGCCGCCATATCGAGCTCGGTGTGAAGGGCGAGCCGGAGCAGACACTGGCGGCGTTTGCGCGTTTGCAAGAGGAGTTGACAAGGTTGAATGTGGAGTTTGCCGCAGTGTGAGTGCAGCGATGCCGAGGGGCAGTGGAGCGTCGTTGTTTTTTTGCGAAAATACTCGCAGCAGTAAAATTATTCCGCAAACGTACCGGTCTCTGGCGCTGCCTTGTGGTGCAATGGTAGTGAGTAAGTTTTAGTGAACAGCTGACTGGTCTGTCTCATATGTTAAGCAATCGTCGTTTTCGCCAGGCTTTGGCAAGTGCAGTGCGCAAATCGTGTGCAGGTGCCGCAGTCTTCGGTTATCGCCCCCTAACGACACCTTCGAGTTGTTCCTCCCATGTCTATTGAAGATTCTGAAGTGCCGCTCGTGCAGGCGCCGCCTGACGCGCCGCCCGAACAACCTGTGAAGAAAAGCAAGCGCACCCGCAACGCCTTGCTGCTGGTGCTGCTGGTCGGCGCCTCGTTTGCCGTCTACCTGGGCGTGCAGGAAAGCCGCACCTCGGCCTTGCAGGCACGCATTTTTTCTGACCTCGCCGACAAGATGACCTACCGCGTGCAGGCCGGCCCGAGCAATTCGATCCGCTACCCGCACAACAGTCCGTACGACGAACGGCTTGGCTACGCCAATCTGCCCGACTATATCGGCAAGCTCAGCGAACGCGATTACAAGGTCAGTGCACAGTCGCGCATGTCCAGGCACATGGTGGACATGGCGGGCATGGGCATCTTCCCGACCTTTCATGAAAAAAACCGCACCGGCCTGACGATTTACGATTGCCGCGCCCAAACGCTGTTCGATGCCGCCTATCCCGAGCGCGTGTACGACAAGTTCGAGCAGGCGCCGATGGCGCTGATCGGCACTTTGCTGTTCATCGAAAACCGCGAACTGCTCGATAACACTTATCCCAAGCGCAATCCTGCGGTCGAATGGGACCGGCTGGCCAAGGCCGTGCTGGAGAAAAGCATGAGCGCGCTCGGCGGTGGCCAGCGCGCCGCCGGCGGCAGCACGCTGGCTACGCAAATCGAGAAATACCGCCATTCGCCAGAGGGGCGCACCGGTTCCATGACCGACAAGCTGCAGCAGATGATCTCGGCCAGCCTGCGCGCCTACCAGGACGGCCCGGACACCACCGAGGCGCGGCGCGGCATCGTGATCGATTACCTGAACACGGTGCCGCTGTCGGCCAAGCCCGGTTATGGCGAAGTCAATGGCGTGGGCGACGGCATGTGGGTCTGGTATGGCCGCAGCTTCGAGGAATTCAACCGCATCCTTGGCCGCAATCTCGACAATCCCGACGCCGACACGGCGCTGGTCTACAAGGAAGCGCTGAGCCTGATGATTGCCCAGCGCCGTCCCAGCTATTACCTGGGCGCCGGCGCCGAAGACCTCGATCAGCTTAGCGACAGCCACCTGCGCATCCTGGCCAAGGATGGCGTGATCTCGACCGCCATGCGCGACATGGCGCTCAAGCAAAAGCTGCATCCGGCCAAGGGCAACGGCCTGGAAGCGGCGCCGCCGATGACCTTTGTGTCGCGCAAGGCCTCGAACGCGATCCGCAATCACCTGGCCAATCTGCTCGGTGACAACCGCATGTACAACCTCGACCGCCTCGACCTCGACGTCACCAGCACGCTCGACGCGCAGGCGCAGCGCGCCGTCACGCAGGTGCTGCGCGACCTGCGCGACCCCGAGCGCGCCAAGGCGGCCGGCCTGACCGGCAAGGGCATGCTGGGCAACGGCGATCCGGCCAACGTGGTGTACAGCTTTACGCTGCTGGAAAAAGGCAAGGACAGCAACCTGCTGCGCCTGCAGACCGATAACTACGACCAGCCGCTCGACATCAACGAAGGCGCCAAGCTCGACCTGGGCTCCACCGCCAAGCTGCGTACGCTGGTCAGCTATCTCGACATCATGGATCAGCTGCACAAGAAGTACCACGGCATGAGCAACGCCGAGCTGGGCAAGGTGGCGGTCGATCCGCAGGACAAGCTGTCGCTGTGGGCCATCGAGTATTTCAAGGCGCTGCCGCAAAACGAGCAGGCGCGCGCACTGACACCGATGCTGCACGCAGCCATGGAGCGCAAGTATTCGGGCAACCCCGGCGAAGGCTTCTTCACCGGCGGCGGCCTGCATTATTTCGGCAACTTCTCGAAGGAAGACAACGGCAAGATCCTGACCGTGACCGAAGCGCTGCGCCGTTCGACCAACCTGGTGTTTGTGCGCCTGATGCGCGACGTCGCCAAGTTCTATATGTTCCAGACGCCGGGCTCATCCGCCTCGCTGCTGGCCGATGCCGACGACCCGCGCCGCGCCGGCTACCTGGCGCGCTTTGCCGACAAGGAGGGCAGGGAATTCCTGGCGCGCTTCTACGGCAAGTACAAGGGCAAGCCGGTCAGCGAGTTCGACAACATCATGCTGGCCAACCTGCGCCGCACGCCGGTGCGGCTGGCGGTGATCCACCGCACCGTGTATCCCAAGGCCACCGTGGAAGAGTTCGGCTCCTTCCTGCGCGCCAACCTGTCGTCGCAAAACGAGGTGTCCGACGAGCGCGTTGCCAAGCTCTACGACCAGTACGCGATCGACCAGTGGTCGCTGGCCGACCGCGGCTACCTGGCCAGCGTGCACCCGCTGGAACTGTGGATGGTGGCCTACCTGCACGACAAGCCGGGCGCCACGCTGACGCAAATGAATGCGGCCAGCGAAAAAGAGCGCCAGGAAGTCTATCAATGGCTGTTCAAGACGCACCGTAAGCACGCCCAGGACCGCCGCATCGCCGGTTTGCTGGAAATGGAAGGCTTCATGGAAATCCACAAGCAGTGGAAGAAAATGGGCTACCCGTTTGACTCGCTGGTGCCGTCGTATGCGACTACGCTGGGCGCTTCGGCCGACCGGCCGGCGTCACTGGCCGAGATGATGGGCATTATCGTCAACGACGGCGTGCGCAAGACCAGCCAGCGCGTGACCTCGCTGCACTTTGGCAAGCAGACGCCTTACGAAACGGTGGTCACCCGGGCCAAGCCGACCACCAACGAGCAGGTGCTGGCGCCGGAAGTGGCCCACGTGATTGCCGAAGCCATCCGTGGCGTGGTGTCGGACGGCACCGCCAAGCGGGTCAAGGGCGCCTTTGTCGGCGCTGATGGCAATATCATACCGGTCGGCGGCAAGACCGGTACCGGCGACCAGCGCTTTGACGTGTATGGCGGTGGCGGCCGGCTGATCGAGTCGCGCTATGTGAACCGCTCGGCGACGTTCGTGTTCAATATCGGCGAACGCTTCTTTGGCAGCATGACGGCCTATGTGCATGGTCCCGAGTCGAAAAACTACGACTTTACCAGCGCCTTGCCAGTGCAACTGCTGGTCGTGCTGGCGCCGCACTTGATGCCGTTGATTGAGCCGAATCAGGCGGCGCGGGTGGGAGCAGGAGCAGGAGCAGGAGCAGGAGCAGGGCCAATTGTCGCTGCTGCTGGTGCTGGTAATGCTGGCGCCGCCGCCAAGGCGGCTACGCCGGTGCGTGCCTGCGGCGGCTGATAAAACGCCGGCCATCGCGTCGTCATCCTCGCGCACGCGGGGATGACGGATTCAGGGGCATCTATAAAAATAGGCGCAGCTGAGTGACATCGCGCCGCTGAGTTACATCGGTTTCACTTGCATGCAGCGCCAATTGTTGGCAATGTAGCACCCCATGAAACCGATGCGCCATCATATGTCCAAAATCCTCAAGTTCACGCAGTTTTCCCTGCGTGACCTGATTGCCTCCGCTGCCCCCACCCTTGCGCTGATTGCCGGCATCTGCCTGCTGGCTTACTGGCTGGTCGATCCGGCGCCGCCGCGCAGCGTGCGCCTGGGCACGGGGCAGGAAAACAGCGCCTACGAGGAATTCGGCAAAAAATACGCGGCCATGCTGGCAAAACACGGCGTGCAGGTCACGCTGGTGCCCTCGGCCGGTTCCGGCGACAACCTGCAGCGGCTGCGCGCCGGCGAGGTCGATATCGCTTTTGTGCAAAGCGGCTCCACCAACGAAGAGGCGGCCGAGCGAGAAGGCCTCAGTTCGCTGGGCAGCCTGTTTGTCGAACCGGTCTGGCTGTTCCTGCGCCAGCCCGAAGGCCAGGCGCCGATTACGCAACTCAAACAACTGAAAGGCTTGAAAATCAATTTCGGTCCGGCCGGCGCCGGTGCGCCGCGCCTGTTCCGCCAGGTGCTGGACCTGAACGGCCTGGAAGCCGGCGATGTGCAGGAGTTTTCCCTGGCCAATACGCCGGCCGTGGTGGAACTGCTGGAAGGACGCATCGACGGCCTGGTGTTCACCTCGGCGCCGGAAGCGCCGCTGATCCAGATGCTGCTGCAAACCCCGGGGATCGCCCTGTTCGACTTTACCCAGGCTGAAGCGTATGCGCGCAAGCTGCCTTTCCTGACCCATGTCGAACTGCCTCGCGGCATCGTCGATTTGGGCCGCGATATTCCGGCGCGTAATTTCAGCCTGATCGCCCCCACCGCCACGCTGGTGGCGCGCGAGGACCTGCATCCGGCGCTGGTCGATATGTTTGTGCAGGGCGCCAGCACCATTCACAACGGCGCTGGCTGGTTCCAGCAGCAGGGCCAGTTTCCTTCGGCACAATATACCGAGATCGCCGTCGATCCCGAGGCGGCCAAGTTCTACAAGAACGGCCCGCCGCTGCTGCAACGCTATATGCCGTTCTGGCTGGCGAATTTCCTCGATCGCATGTGGGTGGTGGTGCTGGCGCTCAGTGCGCTGGTGATACCGCTGTCGCGCATCGTGCCGCCGCTGTACGTGTGGCGCGTGCGCTCGCGCGTGTACAAATGGTATGGCCAGTTGCGCACGGTGGAGCAGGCGGTGGAAGAAGCGCCGCCAGCGTCACGCATGGCAGTGTACGAGGCGCAGCTGAAGCGCCTCGACGACATCGAGGAACTGGTCAACCAGATCTCGATCCCGCTATCGTTTGCAGACGGCCTGTACGGCCTGCGCTCGCACATACAGTTCGTGCGCAAGCGCATACTGTTTCTGATGGGCGAAGCGGCCGAGGCCGGTTCGGTCTAGCTATGCTGGCTCAAGCCCCGGTCCACGGCAAGCCGGCCTTGCACCAGCCGTTGATATTCTTGCGGTGGCTGGCTTCGTCCTTGTCGCCCTCGAAGCCTTCGAGGATGTCGTAGCATTGCTGATAGCCATGTTCGGCCGCCAATTTGGCTGCACCACGCGAGCGCACGCCCGAGCGGCACAGGAACAGCAACACCTGGTCCTTGCGCGCCACGCCATTCAATTGCTCGATAAATTCATGGTTGGCGTTGCCACCGGGGTAGAGCGTCCATTGCACTGCACCATGTTGGGCCTCGGGGATTCTCGCCCGGCCCACCCAGTCGCGCTCGGCATTGGTGCGGACATCGATCAGCTTGACGGCGTTGTCGGCAGCCAGAAGGTCGTGGGCTTCCTGCGGCGTGACGGCGCCGGCATAGGCCCAGTCCTTGTTGCGGCTGCGGGCCAGCGTCAGAATTGCATCAATTTTGCTCATGTCATGTTCCCGTAGAGGTTTGCGATTATTATAGGCTTCCCGTGTCAGTTCGAGGAGCGACGCACCAAAACATGGCATTTTTGAGAAAAATTTTAAAATCGCACAAATATAGTGCGATTTCCCAAAAATGCACCACAGTGGTGCTAGGTTGATTTGCCTCAAATGTAAGCAGAGTTTCCCGGTGCCCGATTTTGGACGCACTTGGAAGCAAGTTCAACGACGCTATCGATATAACGTTATGCGTTTGTTATGCATTGCGCTGCACCGCAAGCTGGCATGGTTACTGCTTAGATGTATTGCACCAGTTCCACACATTATCTTAGGAGAGACGCATGGCAATGACAGCCGCAGAAGTTCTGAAAATGGTCCAGGAAAACGAAGTAAAGTTCGTTGATTTCCGTTTCGCTGATACCCGTGGTAAAGAACAGCACGTCACCGTGCCTGTGTCGCACTTCGACATCGACAAGTTTGAATCGGGTCACGCATTCGATGGTTCCTCGATCGCCGGCTGGAAAGGTATTGAAGCATCGGACATGATCCTGATGCCTGATCCAAGCACCGCCAACATCGACCCGTTCATGGAAGAGACCACGCTGTTCATGCAGTGCGACGTCATCGAACCAGCCGACGGCAAAGGTTACGACCGCGATCCACGTTCGATCGCCAAGCGCGCTGAAGCCTACCTGAAATCGTCGGGCATTGGCGATACCGCCTACTTCGGCCCAGAGCCAGAGTTCTTCATCTTCGACAGCGTACGCTGGAAAATCGACATGTCGGGCTGCTTCGTCAAGGTCGATTCCGACGAAGCGTCGTGGTCCACCGACAAGGAAATCGAAGGCGGCAACAGCGGCCATCGTCCTACCATCAAGGGCGGCTATTTCCCAGTGCCTCCAGTGGACAGCTTCCAGGACATGCGTTCGGAAATGTGCCTGATCCTCGAATCGCTGGGCATTCCAGTTGAAGTGCACCACCACGAAGTTGCTGGCGCTGGCCAGAACGAAATCGGCACCAAGTTCTCGACCCTGGTCGAGCGCGCCGACTGGACCCAGAACCTGAAATACGTGGTCTGGAACGTGGCCCACAGCTACGGCAAAACCGCGACCTTCATGCCAAAACCTATCGTTGGCGACAACGGTTCGGGCATGCACGTGCACCAGTCGATCTGGAAAGACGGCAAAAACCTGTTCGCTGGCGACGGCTATGCCGGCCTGTCGGAAACCGCACTGTTCTACATCGGCGGCATCATCAAGCACGCCAAGGCACTGAACGCGATCACCAACCCAGGCACCAACTCGTACAAGCGCCTGGTGCCAGGCTTTGAAGCACCGGTCAAACTGGCTTACTCGGCCAAAAACCGTTCGGCTTCGATCCGTATCCCGCACGTTGCCAATCCAAAAGGCCGCCGCATCGAAACCCGTTTCCCGGATCCACTGGCTAACGTCTACCTGTGCTTCGCAGCGCTGCTGATGGCCGGCCTGGACGGTATCGCCAACAAGATCCACCCGGGCGAAGCAGCGTCGAAAGACCTGTACCACCTGCCACCGGAAGAAGATGCACTGATCCCGACCGTGTGCGCCTCGCTGGAAGAAGCGCTGGACAACCTGAACAAGGACCGCGAATTCCTGACCCGTGGCGGCGTGTTCACCGACTCGATGATCGATGCCTACATCGAACTGAAAATGCAGGACGTACAGCGCATGCGCATGACCACGCACCCTGCCGAGTTCGACATGTACTACTCGCTGTAATAGTAGCGACAACAAGTAGCAACAACACGGCGCCGGCCTGTCCGGCGCTGCGTGAAAAACGCGGGGCAAGCGCAGGCTTACCCCGCGTTTTTATTGGGACTGTTGTATAGTCGGGTGCATCTTCACCCTACGGATGACGCATGACTTTGAGTTTGCAACGCACTGTTGGCATGACCTTGCTGGCGCTGCTCGGCAGCGGCCCGGTGGCGGCCCAAGGCGTGATTTACAAATGTACGCCGCCCAACGGCAGCGTTGAATATACCGATATCCGGCGCGGCAGCTATTGCCAGGCGATGGATTTGCCAGGCACGGTGATCGCCGCGCCGCCCAAACGCACGGCGCCTGCACGCAACGTGGTGACGCCCGCGCCGGCAGCCGCAACGCCGCAGCCCGGCGGCTTTCCGCGCGTGGACGGCGCCGAGCAGCGCGCGCGCGACGCCGACCGCCGCGCCATACTCGACGACGAACTGCGCAGCGAGCAGCAAAAGCTCGATGCGCTGCGCGCCGAGTACAACAACGGCGCGCCCGAGCGGCGCGGCGATGAACGCAATTACGCCAAGTACCAGGAACGCACGGCGGCGCTGCGCGACAGCGTGAGCCGCTCGGAAAAAAATGTCGAAGCCCTGAAACGCGAGATCGCCAATATCCGATGAATCCCAACCACCCGCACGTTCATACCCACCCCAACCGTCCAGCGGCACTGGCCGGTCTCGAGTTGCTGGCCTCGGCCGTTGTGATGCTCGATGCCGAAGGTCACATTGCCTATGCCAATGCGGCCGCTGAAAATCTGCTGGCCAGTTCGCTCAAGGCGCTGTCGCGCCAGAAGCTGAGCGCACAGTTCATCAATCCCGATGAACTCGACCATATTTGCGCCCAGGCGCGCGAACACAAGTTTTCCGACCTGCGCCAGGACCTCACGCTCGAGCGCGGCGGCCGCGAGCCGCTGCACGTGCACAGCATGGTGTCGGCGCTGGAAGACCCGCCCGGCCACGTGCTGATCGAGCTGCGCGAACACCTGCAGCACCTCAAGCTCGATCGCGAGGAGCGCATCCTCGACCAGAGCCAGGTCAACAAGGAATTGATCCGCAATCTCGCCCATGAAATCAAGAACCCGCTGGGCGGCATCCGGGGCGCGGCGCAATTGCTGGAAATGGAGTTGCCGGCGCTGCACGCCGGCCAGTTGCGCGAGTACACGCAGGTGATCATCAAGGAAGCGGACCGCCTGCAAACGCTGGTAGACCGCCTGCTGGCGCCGCACCGCCGCCCGCACATCGTCGGCGACGTCAATATCCACGAAGTGCTCGAGCGCGTGCGCAGCCTGATGCTGGCGGAATTTCCCAGCGGCCTGACCATACTGCGCGATTACGACGCTTCGATTCCCGAGTTCCGTGGCGATAAGGAGCAACTGATACAGACTGTGCTCAACATCGCCCACAACGCTGCCCAGGCGCTGGCCGGGCAGATCGACGCCGGTGCGGCGCAGATCGTTTTCAAGACGCGCGTAGCGCGCCAGGTCACGCTGGCCAAGGTCCGCTACGGGCTGGCATTAGACTTGCATATCATTGACAATGGACCGGGTATCGCACCCCAGATCCGTGACCGGATTTTCTACCCGCTGGTGTCGGGCAGGGAAGGCGGCAGCGGTCTGGGGCTGACGTTGGCGCAAACCTTCGTGCAACAGCACATGGGCGTGATCGAATGCGATAGCCGGCCTGGATACACGGATTTCCGCATCCTGCTGCCGTTGCCATAAGCTGTGTGCAGCTGGCGCGGGTGCCGAGTCCCCTAATGAAGATCCATCGCGGGAACCACACAACACATGAAGCCAATCTGGATAGTAGACGACGACGAATCGATCCGCTGGGTACTGGAAAAAGCGCTGGCGCGGGAAAGCCTGGCCACCAAGAGTTTTGCCAACGCGCGCGACGCCATCGCTGCGCTCGAATACGAAACACCGCAGGTGCTGGTGTCCGACATCCGCATGCCGGGCGATTCCGGCCTCGACCTGCTGCAACTGGTCAAGTCGCGTCTGCCCGGCCTGCCGGTGATTATCATCACGGCGTTTTCCGACCTCGATTCCGCCGTGGCGGCGTTCCAGGGCGGCGCCTTTGAATACCTGGCCAAGCCGTTCGATATCGACAAGGCCGTTGAACTGATACGCCGTGCGCTCGATGAAAGCCTGCGCGAAACCAGCGTCGAATCGGGGCCGACGGAAACCCCTGAAATTCTCGGCCAGGCGCCGGCCATGCAGGAAGTGTTTCGCGCCATTGGCCGCCTGTCGCAGTCGAATGTGACGGTGCTGATCACTGGCGAATCGGGCTCGGGCAAGGAACTCGTCGCCCGTGCGCTGCACAAGCACAGCCCGCGCGCAGCCCAGCCCTTCATCGCCCTGAACACGGCGGCGATTCCCAAGGACCTGCTTGAATCCGAACTGTTCGGTCACGAGCGCGGCGCGTTTACGGGCGCGCAGACCACCCGGCGCGGCCGCTTCGAGCAGGCCGAAAACGGCACCCTGTTCCTCGACGAAATCGGCGACATGCCGTTCGACCTGCAAACGCGCTTGCTGCGCGTGCTGTCGGACGGCCATTTTTATCGCGTGGGCGGCCACCAGCCGATCAAGGCCAATGTGCGCGTGATTACCGCCACCCACCAGAACCTTGAACAGCGCGTGCGCGAAGGCTTGTTCCGCGAAGACTTGTATCACCGCCTGAATGTGATTCGCCTGCGCCTGCCCAGTTTGAGGGAGCGCCGCGAAGATATCCCCATTTTGGTGCGTCACTTCCTGCTGCAAAGCGCCAAGCAGCTGGGCGTGGAAGCCAAGCGCATGAGCGACGCCGCCATGAATTTCCTTTGCAGCCTGGAGCTGCCGGGCAATGTGCGCCAGCTGGAAAACCTGTGCAACTGGATTACCGTGATGGCCCCCGGCCAGACCGTCGAAGTCAAGGACTTGCCGCTTGAGCTGACCCAGGAACAGGCCGGCGGAGCAGGCGGCGCGGGCGCGCTGGCTGCAGCGCCGGCCGAGGCGTACAACGCCTTGCAGCACCACGGCACGGTGACGGCCGTGGCGGCCCCGGAAGCGGCGCCACAGGCTGCGCCGCTGACGCCGGAAGCGTGGCTGGGCCTGCTGGAAATGCAGGCTGCTGCCATGCTCAGCGGTGGCCAGCAGGAAGTGATGGCGGTGCTCGGGCGCCAGTTCGAGTCGGCGCTGATCCGCACCGCCCTCAAGCATACGCACGGGCGCAAGAACGATGCAGCGGTGCGGCTCGGTATCGGTCGCAACACCATCACCCGCAAGATTGCTGAATTGGGTATCGACGGCGCCAAGGAAGACTGAGCAGGCGCACAAAGCGGGTAGTACCGTTGAACAAGTTTCAGGTAAGCTCTTGGCTGCACAGGCCAAGGGCTTTTTTTTTACCTCGACTTTTACCCCGCACCCCCTATGCTGTAGTGCTTGCATATCGCCAGAAGGGGGCTGGGGTCGGGTTTATTTATCTGGAATAAGTATGCTGATCAATTGTGTTGCCTATCACGACGGGCAAAAGCTGGCCGACATTCCGGTCGAGGAAATCAGCGATTACATGGAGCGGCCCGAGACCTTTGTCTGGGTGGCGCTGCGCGACGCCAAGCCGGAGGAGCTGGCGGTGATGCAGCACGAGTTCGGCCTGCATGAACTGGCCGTGGAAGATGCCAGCCGCGGCCATCAGCGCCCCAAGATCGAGGAATACGGCGATCTGCTGTTCGTGGTGGTCAAGACCATCGAGTGCCGCGACGGCGACGTGGCGGTGGGCGAGGTCGATATCTTCGTCGGCCACAATTACGTGCTGTCCTCGCGCGACGGCAACAGCCAGCACGGCTTTCTGGGGGTACGCGCGCGCACCGAGAAAGAGCCGCACATGCTGCGCCTGGGCCCTGCCTTTGTGCTGTATGCGCTGATGGACGCCGTGGTGGACCGCTATTTCCCGGTGCTGGAAATGCTCGAATCGGAACTGGAAAAAATCGAAGAACTGATTTTCAGCCAGGGCAAGCAGCGCGACAACCTGCAGCGCCTGTATCAACTCAAGGGCAAGGTCACCACGGTGCGCCACGTGGTGGTGCCGCTGATGGAAGCGGTGGGGCGCCTGCATGGCGGCCGGGTGCCGTCGATGTGCCAGCAAACCCAGGATTACTTCCGCGACGTGCACGACCACCTGCACCGCATCAGCGCCTCGCTCGACACCATCCGCGACACCATCGCCACGGCGATCCAGGTCAACCTGTCGATGACGGCCATCGAAGAGAGCGAAGTGAACAAGCGGCTGGCGGCCTGGGCGGCAATTTTCGCCATCGTCACGGCGTTTGCCGGCGTCTGGGGGATGAACTTCAAGCTCATGCCCGAGCTGGAATGGAAATACGGCTATCCGATGGCGCTGACGGTGATGGTGTTTGTCTGTATTTATCTGTACCGGCGCTTCAAGCGGGCGGGGTGGTTATAAAAAAAGCCCCAGGTGAAAACCTGGGGCTTTTTGTTAGCTTGCTAAGAGATTAGAAGCTGTAGGTACCGCGCGCGTACATGGTGCGGCCCATTGGGTCGGCGTAGCGTGGGTCGTAGCCGGCCTGGAAGGTGCCCGACTGGTACGACAGCGGTGGATCGCGGTCGAAGATGTTGCGCACGCCAAAGGTCAGGGTCAGACCTTTCATCGCTTGCCACGAACCGTAACCATCGAAGGTGGTGTACGAGGCTACGCGGTGGTTTTCCACCTCTTCGTTGACCTGGTCCATATAACCCGATTTGTAGCGGGCGGTCAGACCTGCGCCGAACTTGTCCTTGCTCCAGTTCACGTTCAGGGTGTTCTGCCAGCGGAAGATCACGCCGTCACCGTTGAACTCGCCAAGTTTGTTGTTCAGCTTGTCGCCGATGAAGTTCTGGTACTCGTACTTGCGCACCCAGGTGCTGTTCATGGCGAAGGTGAAGTTACCATAGCCACTCGTACGCAGACGGTAGTTGGCGCCGATGTCGACACCGTTGGTGTTCAGGTCGCCCAGATTTGCGTTACGCAGATCGAGATAGCCGCAGGTGACCGGGTTCGGGCATTGCGAGCCGTCGGTTGCCAGTTCACCCTGTGGATTACGCTTGTAAGCCGAAGCGAAGGTGATCGGATCGCGCAGCACATCAGCATCTTGCAGCGTGCTGATCTGCTGGGTCAGGCGGATGTTCCAGTAGTCGAGCGACAGCGTCAGGTTAGGAACACCTTCCCACACCACGCCGATATTGGCGGTTTTCGAACGTTCAGGATTGAGCGCGGTATTGCCGCCGTTGAGGACCTGGAACTGCTGGCGGCATACGGTGCCAGCGTTTTTACCCGGAATCGGCGTGCCGCCAGGGCAGTTGACCGGATCGTTCAGCGTGTTGGCCGAGTTGGTGTAAGTGTTTTGCGCGTAGATTTCATACAGCGACGGCGCACGGAAGCCTTTCGAGTATGCACCACGGAACAGCACTTCCTTGACTGGCTGGTAGCGGAACGCAACTTTCGGATTGGTAGTGTTGCCGAAGTCGCTGTACTTGTCGTAACGGACTGCAGCGGTAACGTCGAGGTTTTTCAGCAGCGGCACATTCAGTTCGGAGAAGAATGCCGACACCGTACGTTTGCCCGCGTTCAGGGTGTTCGGATCGATACCGGTCGAGGCAATCACGCGTTCCGCGAACGGGGTATTGGCCGCGCTGATGAATTCCTGGTGCTCGTACTGCGCGCCGATTGCCAGGCCAGCCTGGTTGCCGGTGTTGAACCAGTCGCCCACTTCGCGGCTGGCCTTGAAGTCTGCGCCTTTGTTCACGCCTTTGGCGTTCATGATGTTACCAGCCAGCGCAGAGCGGGCGATCAGGTCCAGGCCGGCTGCATCTTGCTCGCCGAACACGTTGATGACGCCGTTGCGCACGCCAGAGGTGATGAGGCCGCCATCGCTGTAGCCGGACAGGTTTTGCGTGACCTTGTTTTCATTCCAAGTCAGTGCGGTCTCGTAATCCCAGCCCACCACATTACCCGACAGCGAAACGACTGCACGTTTTTGCTTGTTGATGTTCTCGTCCTGGCGCGGTCCGTGCGGCAGGTCGCGCCAGCGGGCGCGCACAAAGCCTGGCTGCAGGCCTGCCACGGTCTGGCCGACCGCATCCATGTAAGTTGGCGACAGCGCAGCGTTGACCGGGTAGTACGGGTTGGCGGTGCCATCCGGACGCAGGCGGTTGATGTACAGGCCGCCGTATGGTACTGGCGCGATGGTGGTTTCGACCTTGCTTTCGGTCGACAGCAGTTCCACGCCCAGCTGGTGGTCCTGATTGATCTTGAAAGTACCTTTGATCAGGCCGGTGGTGCGCTCCGACTTCGGCACGTAGTCGACGAAGGCCGAGGTGGTCATCAGGCAGGAACCGTTACCGTCAGGGATCAGGAAGGTGCCGTTGGCGCAGGTAGGTGCGGCCGGGTTGCCGCTGACATTGCCCTGGAAGTAGTTACCTGGGCTGGTCGATGCCGACAGGCCGCCAGCGTAGCGCTTGTTGAAGTCGCGGTCGGTGCCGGTCAGGGCTTTCTGTGCCTGGTGGTCAACCATGGCGAAGATGTTGTAGCCGTCTTCTTGCAGATCGCCGAAGCCGAAGCCGATGTTGGCATTGTTGGCCGAGCCGCCGCCGTGCTGGGTCGAATCCGCGCCCAGGGTGACGATACCGCCACGGTAATCTTTTTTGGTGATGAAGTTGATCACGCCGCCCACTGCGTCGGAGCCGTACAACGACGAGGCGCCATCACGCAGCACTTCCACGCGCTCGAGCGCAGCGAAAGGAATCATGTTCAGGTCGGGTGCCGAGCTATCGAAGGCGTTGTTTGCCAGGCGACGGCCGTTGAGCAACACCAGAGTTTTGTTGGCGCCAATGCCGCGCAGGTCGGCAAACGCCGCACCGCCGGTGCCGGAGCCTACAGTCTGGCTGGTACCCTGGCTCGATTGCGAAACGCTCAGGTTGGCCATTACTTGCTCAACGGTAGTAATACCCTCCTTTTTGAGGTCATCCATGCGCAGAACGGTGACTGGTACAGCGGTTTCAGCGTCAATACGCTTGATTGCCGAACCGGTGATCTCCACGCGCTGGATCGGCGCGTCGGCTTGTTGAGCCATGGCTGGTTGTGCCAGCATGAACGCGGCGCTGCCTGCAAACATCAGGCGCAGCGACCGCGAGATTGCGGTTTCCATCATCATTGTTACAACTCCCAGGGTGTGTAGTTACTTTTATCAGAGACTGGTCATCATTAGTGACTGGCACGGATAGTCCATCACTAAAATATGCAGACCAAGTATAAGACCACCGAGCAACAGCACGGTCAATGGAAGCACTGTAACAACTTTGAAATAAACAACACTTTTTTCGTTAATATTGAAAAAAGCCGTCTTTTTTACATAAAACTACAAATTTTTTGTAGAAATATGGCTAAGGCGTGCTAGTCCGTGTCATGGAGGCTATAAAGTTTTATAGTAGAGTAACCAGCAGTTTGTCCTAGGGGGATGTGATGAGCAACGATGCCGGGTCTCAAACCGGGCTTATTGTCGAGCATGCGAGCAGCGTGGCGGGTAGTTTCAGCGCCAAGGGTGGCCTGCTGCTGGCCGAGGCGGCACTGCGCGCGATCACCGCTTCGACCGCGCGCGTGCGCGGTGACGAGTTTCTGCGCTTGATGGTACGCGAGCTGGCACGCGTGCTCGAGGTGCGCTACGTGATCGCCGGCCGCGTAATCATCATGGCCGATGGCCACGAGGGCATCCGTACCTTGGCCGTCTGGGGCGGCGACGATTACCTGCCCAATATGGAATACAGCCTGCGCCACACGCCCTGCCACGACGTGGCCGAGCAAAGCATGTGTTTTCATGCCTGCGGCATCCAGGCCGATTACCCGGAAGACACGCTGCTGGTGGAGATGGGCGCCGAAAGCTATATCGGCATGCCGATGATCGATACCGAGGGCACCACGCTGGGCATCCTGTCGGCCATTGACACCCAGCCGATTTCCGACGACAAGCGGTTGCTGGCGCTATCGCTGCTATCGATTTTCGCCACCCGCTGCGCCGCCGAGCTGCAGAGCCATGATCGCGAGCAGCAACTGGAACAGAAAGTACAACAGCGCAGCGAAGCGCTGTTGGCGGCGCAGGCCATCCTGGTGGAGCAGGAAAAAATGGCGGCGCTGGGGGCGCTGGTGGCCGGCGTGGCGCACGAGGTCAACACGCCGATCGGCGTGGCGGTCACGGCATCGTCGAGCCTGAGCAGCTACGCCGATGAACTGG
Source organism: Duganella sp. (assembly GCA_040508275.1). GTDB lineage: Bacteria > Pseudomonadota > Gammaproteobacteria > Burkholderiales > Burkholderiaceae_D > Rugamonas. The sequence continues at coordinate 2,633 of JBEVNE010000105.1, read as the reverse complement.
TGCGCTGCGTAAACGGTGAGCGGGTCAGCCGTTCATCGCTGATTGCCACCGCCGAGCGCCTGCGCGACGCCGCCCTGCTCATCGAGCGCAACCTGGCGCGTGCTGCCGACCTGATCGGCAACTTCAAGCAGCTGGCGGTCGATCAGGGCAGCGATCACGTGGCGGAGCTCGATGTGCGCGAGCATGCGCTGGGCGTGGTGTCGGCCCATGGGCCGGCCTTGCGCAAGGCCGGCGTTGTGGTGGAGATTGCCATACCGCCCGGTTTACGTCTGCATCTTGATGCCGGGCGCTGGTCGCAGGTGCTGTCGAATCTGCTGATGAACACGGTCCGCCATGGTTATCCCGATGGCAGGCCGGGCCGGGTAACTTTTAGCGGCGACATGGCGCTCGACGGTGGGGCGCGCTGGCTGTTGCTGGAATTTGCCGACGATGGCGTGGGGCTCACGCGGGAAGTGCGTGAGCGCCTGTTTGAACCGTTTTTTACCACCAAGCGCGGCCAGGGCGGCTCCGGCCTGGGCATGCACATCGTCTATACCATCATGCACCAGATGGACGGCCAGGTAGCCGTTGCTGCAGAGGGGCCGGGTTGCCGTATCAGGCTGCGGCTGCCAGTCCGGGATCAGGGCGCCCATTCATAGGCGCCTGGTATTCAAGCCTGGCTCTGGGCTGCTGCCAGCGACAGCGCCACCGCCTCCGCCACCTTGATGCCGTCCACGCCGGCCGACAGGATGCCGCCGGCATAACCCGCGCCTTCGCCGGCCGGGAACAGTCCCAGCGTGTTCAGGCTTTGCAGCGTATCGTCGCGGCGTTTGATGCGGATCGGCGACGAGGTGCGCGTTTCCAGCCCGGTCAGCACCGCATCGTGCCGGAAGTATCCCTTGAGCTGCTTGTCGAAGGCGGGGAAGGCTTCGCGCAGCGCGCTGACCGCGTATTCCGGCAGGATTTGCGCCAGGTCAGTCAGGTGCACGCCCGGCTTGTAGGACGGCGTGACGGAGCCGAACTCGGTGGATGCACGGCCGGCGACAAAGTCGCCCATCAACTGGCCCGGTGCATTGTAGGTGCCGCCACCCAGCTCAAACGCTTTTTCTTCCAGCCGACGCTGCAGCTCCACCCCGGCCAGCGGATGGTCCGGGTAATCGACTTCGGGCGAAATACTGACGACGATGGCGCTGTTGGCGTTGCGTTCATTGCGCGAATACTGGCTCATGCCGTTGGTGACCACGCGGCCCGGTTCGGAAGCTGCCGCCACCACCGTGCCGCCCGGGCACATGCAGAAGCTGTAGACGGCGCGGCCGTTGGACGCATGGTGCACCAGCTTGTAGTCGGCCGCGCCCAGGATCGGGTGTCCAGCGTTGGGACCGAAGCGGCAGGCGTCGATCAGCGATTGCGGGTGCTCGACCCGGAAGCCGATCGAGAACGGCTTGGCTTCTATATATACGCCGCGCTGGAACAGCATGTCGAAGGTGTCGCGTGCGCTGTGGCCGATGGCCAGCACCACGTGGCGGGTGGCGACAGTTTCGCCGCTTTCAAGCACCACGCCGCGCACCTGGCGTCCGGCTGCGGTTTCTTCGATATCGATATCGGTGACTTTGCTCTCGAAACGGTACTCGCCACCGAGCGCCTCGATGGTTTCACGCATTGACTCCACCATTTTCACCAGGCGGAAAGTGCCGATGTGCGGCTTGCTGACGTAGACGATTTCCTCGGGCGCACCGGCCTTGACGAACTCGGTCAGCACCTTGCGGCCATAGTGCTTGGGATCCTTGATCTGGCTGTACAGTTTGCCGTCCGAAAAAGTGCCGGCCCCGCCTTCGCCAAATTGCACATTCGATTCCGGGTTGAGCTTGCGCTGGCGCCAGAAGCCGAAGGTATCGACCGTGCGTTCGCGCACCACCTTGCCGCGTTCGAGAATAATCGGACGCAAGCCCATCTGCGCCAGGATCAGCGCCGCCAGCAGGCCGCAAGGGCCGATGCCGATCACCACCGGACGCTGGAAATCGGCATGGGCGGCCAGTTGCGCGCCGTCTGCGACATATTGATACGCCATGTCTGGCGAGGGCATCAGGTGGCGGTCATGCTGGAGGCGCTTGAGCAGCGCGGCTTCGTTGCGGACTTCGACGTCGAGCGAGTAAATGAGGACGATGGCGGATTTTTTACGGGCATCGTAACTGCGCTTGAACACAGTAAAGCCGAGCAGGTCGTCGGCAGCGATTTCCAGGCGTGCCAGGATGGCGGCAGGTAAATCGGCTTCAACGTGGTTCAGGGGGAGTTTGACTTCATTTAAACGCAGCATGGTGAAATTTCCGAAAAATGCAGGGCTCCGTGTCTAGCGGAGAGTAGTGCGCCGTCGCAGGGCGTGGCGCAGGCCGGTATTTTACCCTTTTCCGAGCAATATCGTGCAACCTCTCATGGCGCATGCCGGACGCAGAAATTATCCGATAAATTAATGATATGCGTGAAGTATATTATCTCCCCTTGCCTGGCAATTTAACTGGAACATCTGTATTTAACGATATCTGACACGTACACAGAATCATGAATTGAAAATATATTTTATATATGAATTAATTGGTGTTGAGTGGCGAGTTGCGGGAAAACAACGATGTTTCCCAAAGGAATTGGATGTAACCGAA
>JBEVNE010000099.1:0-12599 GCA_040508275.1 Duganella sp. | reverse complement strand
CAAGAATCAGCGGCTTTTTCGTTTGCGCTACCTCTACGCGCCCAAAGTCAGCGCCGGCCGAACGTTCACTGCTTTCCCGCAGGAGTAGTGGGCACAATCGTCTCCTCACTCTTGGCTTCGGATTGGATGCCAGGCAAGGTAAGTTGTCGCATAGGTGCCCTCTTTTCGTTTGGCAGAAGCGCTCGTTAATAGTCTACTTTACTTGGCCTGACTCGAACGAAGTTCATTCTGAAACACCAATCCCATTGCGCCACCCTACTCAAACCGCGCAAACCGCTCCCCCAAAAACTCCACAAACGTCCGTATCCGCGCCGACAGCTGGTGGCGCGGCGCATAGACAGCGTAGATGTCGGCGTCCGGCGTTTTGTAGCCGGGCAGGACCTGCACCAGCCGTCCGCTCTCCAGGTAGCGTTCCACGTCCCACTCGGCGCGCATCAGGATGCCGTGGCCGTCGAGCGCCCAGTTGACGGCGATTTCGCCATCGTTGGTGGTCAGGTTGCCGCGTACCTTGACGGCCTGCGCCTCGCGCTCGGTTTCGCGGCCGGCAAACAGGCGCCATACGCCATACGCTTCGTCGCCCTGGCGGATCGAAATGCAGTTGTGCTTGCGCAGCTCGGCCGGCGACTTCGGTTCGCCATGCTGCGCCAGGTATTTGGGCGCGGCGCACAACAGGCGGCGGTTGGCTGCCAGCCGTTTGGCGATCACGCGCGTATCGGCCGGGGCGCCAAAGCGGATGCAGACGTCGAACTGGTCATCGGTGAGCGCCGGCGGATCAACCGACAGCTGCAGCTGCACATCGACTTGCGGGTAGCGCAGCACATACTGAGAAATGGCAGGGGCAATCTGCAGCCGGCCAAAACCGAGCGTGGCGTTGACGCGCAACTGGCCTTTGGGCACACCTTTTGACGATGTCAGTAACTGATCGAGGTCGGCGATTTCGCCGAGGATGCGGCGCGCATGCTCCAGCAGCACCTCGCCCTCGGGTGTAAGGCTCATGCGGCGCGTGGTGCGGTTGACCAGCGGTACGCCCACGCGCGCCTCGATCAGGGCCAGGCGCTTGCTGACCGCCGAAGTGGTGATGCCCAGCTCGCGCGCAGCGCCGCCAAGGCTGCCTGCGGCAGCCAGAGTGACCATGAAACTGAGCTCCGCCGGTTGAAATCCACCACTCATGATTGTTGAGCCCAAGGTTAACAATGGATTGAGTGTAGAGCCTCAACGCGCGTGCGTCCAGCCCTTACAGTGTTTGCACCCCACCTCACCTCATACCTACAGGAGACCCCACCATGAAGACCTACCAGATTGCCACCATTCCAGGCGACGGCATCGGCAAGGAAGTCGTTCCGGCCGGCCGCCAGGTGCTTGAAGCACTGGCCGCACGCAGCACCTCGTTCAAATTCGTCTTTGAAGACTTCGACTGGGGCGGCGACTACTACCGCCAGCACGGCGTGATGATGCCGGCCGATGGTCTCGATGCACTGCGCAACAAGGACGCCATTCTGTTCGGTTCCGCCGGTGATCCCGACATTGCCGACCACATTACGCTATGGGGCCTGCGCCTGAAAATCTGCCAGGGCTTCGACCAGTACGCCAACGTGCGACCTACCCGCATCCTGCCCGGCATTGATGCGCCACTGAAGCGCTGCAAACAGGAAGACCTGAACTGGGTGATCGTGCGCGAAAACTCGGAAGGCGAATACTCGGGCGTGGGCGGGCGCGTGCACCAGGGCCATCCGATCGAGGCTGCCACCGATGTCTCGATGATGACGCGCGTGGGCGTCGAGCGCATCCTGCGCTTTGCCTTCAAGCTGGCGCAATCGCGCCCGCGCAAGCTGCTCACCGTTATCACCAAGAGCAACGCCCAGCGCCACGCCATGGTGATGTGGGATGAAATTGCGCTGCAAGTGTCGCGCGAATTCCCCGACGTGAAATGGGACAAGGAACTGGTCGATGCTGCCACCGCGCGCATGGTCAACCGCCCGGCCACGCTCGACACCATCGTCGCCACCAACCTGCATGCCGACATCCTCAGCGACCTGGCCGCCGCGCTGGCGGGCAGCCTCGGTATCGCCCCGACCGGCAACATCGATCCCGAGCGCCGCTACCCGTCGATGTTCGAGCCTATCCACGGTTCGGCCTTCGACATCATGGGCAAGGGCCTGGCCAATCCGGTCGGCACTTTCTGGTCGGCGGTGATGCTGCTCGAGCACCTGGGCGAGCATGACGCCGCCAAACGCCTGATGCAGGCGGTGGAAGCAGTGACCGCCGATAGCAGCTTGCACACGGGCGACCTTGGCGGCACCGCCACCACCGCGCAGGTGACCGACGCCGTGTGCGCACTGCTGGCCGGTGAGCAGCGCCAGGCAGCTTAACCCCTGCCGGCCCCCAGTCCGCCCCGACCCGCCAGCAAGAGCGCGGCGGGGCGTGATCGTATCAAAAATAAAAAACAGGAGACGACAACCATGTATAAGCGCTTCTTTGGCAAGCTGTATATCCAGGTCCTGATCGGCGTGATCGCCGGCGGCCTGCTCGGCTACTTTTACCCCCTGCTCGGCGCCGACCTCAAGCCGCTCGGCGACGGCTTTATCCGGCTGATCAAAATGGTGTTCGCACCGGTCATCTTCGCGATGGTGGTGCTCGGTATCGCCAAGATGGAAAGCCTGAAGGAACTGGGGCGCGTCGGTGTACGCGCCCTGATCTATTTCGAGATCATGTCCACCTTTGCGCTGCTCCTTGGCCTGGTGGTGGTCAACGTTGCCAAGCCGGGCGTGGGCATGAATATTGACGTCGCAACGCTCGACACTGCTGCCATTGCCAACTACACGGCGGCGGCCAGCAAGTCCGGCAGCTTCATGGACTTTGTGCTGCACATGATCCCCACCAGCATCATCGAAGCGCTGGCCAAGAACGATATCCTGCAAATCCTGGTATTTGCCACCATGTTCGGCATTGCGCTCTCGCACATGGGTCGGCGCGCCAAACCGGTGGTCGATTTTCTCGACGCCTTCTGCAACAGCATGTTCATCATGGTCGCCATGATCATGCGCGTGGCGCCGTTGGCGGCGTTTGGCGCGATTGCTTTCACGGTCGGCAAATACGGCCTCGGTTCGCTGGTGTCGCTCGGCCAGCTGATGGGCGCCATGTACATCACCTGCGCCGTCTTCGTGTTTGTGGTGTTGGGACTGGTGGCGCGCGTATCGGGCTTCAGCCTGTGGAAGTTCCTGCGTTACATCAAGGAAGAACTGTTCACGGTGCTCGGCACCAGTTCGTCGGAATCGGTGGTGCCGCAACTGATGCGCAAGCTCGAACACGTGGGCGTATCCAAGCCGGTGGTGGGCCTGGTGATCCCGTCTGGCGTTACCTTTAACCCGGACGGCCAGTGCATCTACTACACCATGGCGGCGATCTTCATCGCCCAGGCCACCAACACGCCGCTCACCACCATGGACCAGCTGATCGTGCTGGGCGTGCTGATGCTGACCTCCAAGGGTTCGGCCGGCGTAACCGGTTCCGGCTTCATCACGCTGGCAGCCACGCTGGCTTCGCTGGGCACGATTCCGGTGGCCGGCATGGTGCTGCTGCTGGGCGTGGACCGCTTCATGTCGGAAGCGCGCGCCATTACCAACACCATCGGCAATGCCGTCGGCACCATGGCCATTGCGCAGTGGGTGGGCGCGATCGACCGCGACCGCATGCACCGTGTGCTCAATGGCGAATCGACCGAGCAGGAACTGCAGGCGCTGCACGCTGGTGAGGATGCCGACGAAGCGGCGCACGTACCGGCTCCGGGCGAGCTGGCAGTGATCCATAAAGCCTCGGCATAAGGCGGGAGAAGCACATGTCCTCTTTGAATGAACGCGCCCTGCTGCGGCGCATGTTCGAGGCCGCCATTGCGGCAGCGCAGCCGGCGCTGTGCGTGCCGCCGGCGCTGCCTGAGGCGCCCAAGGGACGCCTGATCGTGATCGGCGCCGGCAAGGCTTCGGCCGAGATGGCGCGTGCGGTGGAACAGCACTGGAGCGGCCCGCTCACAGGCCTGGTGGTCACGCGCTACGGCTACGCCGTACCGTGCCGGCAGATCGAAATCGTCGAGGCGGCGCACCCGGTGCCCGACAACGCCGGCTTGCAGGCGGCGCGCCGCATGCTCGATCTGGTGCAGGGGCTGAGCGCGGACGACACCGTGCTGTGCCTGATCTCGGGCGGCGGCTCGGCGCTGCTGCCACTGCCGGCAGAGGGCATCACGCTGGAAGACAAGCAGCTGGTCAACCAGGCGCTGTTGCGCTCCGGCGCCAGCATCGGCGAAATGAACTGCGTGCGCCGCCACCTGTCCGCCATCAAGGGCGGCCGGCTGGCCGCTGCCTGCCACCCCGCCCGAGTGGTCACGCTGCTCATTTCCGACGTACCCGGCGACGATCCGCGCGACATCGCCTCCGGTCCCACAGTGGCCGACGCCAGCACCTGCGCCGATGCGCTCGACATCATCCGCCGCTATCAGATAGCGTTGCCGGATCATGTGCTAGACGTGCTGCGCAGCGGCCGTGGCGAATCGGTCAAACCGGGCGACCCACGGCTGGCGCGCAGCGAAGTGCAGATGATCGCCACGCCGCAAATGGCGCTGGCGGCAGCCGCCCGCGTGGCGCAGCAAGCCGGGGTTACGCCCTACATCCTCGGCGACAGCATCGAGGGCGAAGCGCGCGAGGTCGGCAAGGTCATGGCGGCCATGGCGCTGCAGGCGGCGCGCCAGCAGCAACCGTTTGCCACGCCGTGCGTGCTGCTGTCGGGCGGCGAAACCACCGTGACCGTGCGCGGTAATGGACGCGGCGGACGCAATGTGGAATTTTTGCTGGCTTGCGCCATGGCCCTGCGCGGCGAGGCCGGCGTGCATGGACTGGCCGGCGATACCGACGGCATCGATGGCCAGGAGGAAATCGCCGGCGCCTGGATCGCCCCGGACACGCTGGCGCGCGCCTGGCAGCAAGGCCTGCGCCCAGGCGACAGCCTCGATAACAACGACGGCCACGGCTTTTTCCAGGCGCTCGACGACAGCGTCGTCACCGGCCCCACCCTCACCAACGTCAACGACTTCCGCGCGCTGCTGGTCACGCGCGCACTCGTGGACACCGATCAGGAATGAGCACAATGCACCGCAACCGCCACGCCAAGATCGTCGCCACGCTGGGCCCGGCCAGCAGCGACCGCGCCACCATCGAAGCCCTGTTCAAGGCCGGCGCCGATGTATTCCGCCTCAATTTCAGCCACGGCAGCCACGCCGACCACCAGCAGCGCTACGACATCATCCGCGCGCTGGAGCGTGACAGCGGGCGCGCCATCGGCATCCTGCTCGACCTGCAAGGCCCCAAGCTGCGGCTGGGCCGCTTTGCCGATGGCCCGGTATCGCTCAAGGCTGGCGACACCTTCCGTCTCGACATGGACCACGAGCTGCTGGGCGACCAGCGCCGCGCGCCGCTGCCGCACGCCGAAATCTACCGCGCGCTGGAAACCGGCGCCGAACTGCTGATCGACGATGGCCGCGTGCGCCTGCGGGTGGAATCGTTCGGTCCAGAACATGCCGAAACGCGGGTGCTGGTAGGCGGCGTGCTGTCCGACCGCAAGGGCGTCAATGTGCCGGACGTGGTATTGCCGCTGTCGGCCCTCAGCGCCAAGGACCGCGCCGACCTGGACTTTGGCCTGGCGCTGGGCGTGGACTGGGTGGCGCTGTCGTTCGTGCAGCGCGCCGACGATATTGCCGAAGTCAGCGCCATCGTCCAGGGCCGCGCCGGCCTCGTCGCCAAGCTGGAAAAGCCGGCCGCCATCGCCCACCTGGACGCCATCGTCGCCGTCAGCGATGCCGTCATGGTGGCGCGCGGCGACCTGGGCGTGGAAATGCCGCCCGAGCAGGTACCGGCCATCCAGAAGCGCATCGTGCGGGTGTGCCGCAAGGCCGGCAAACCGGTGATCGTCGCCACCCAGATGCTCGAATCGATGGTGGCGGCGCCGGTGCCCACCCGCGCCGAGGCCTCCGACGTGGCCACCGCCATCTACGATGGCGCCGACGCCGTGATGCTGTCGGCCGAATCGGCGTCCGGCCGCTATCCGCTGGAAGCGGTGCGCATCATGGACGCCATCATCAGCCGCACCGAGGCCGATCCCTACTACCGCCAGGCACTGGCCGCCAGCGACGTCAACGCCGCCGCGCTGGCCTCGGACGGCATCGGCATCGCCATGCGCAGCGTGGCCGAAGCGCTCGAGGTGGCAGCGGTGGTGGCCTACACCAGTTCTGGCTATTCCGCCCTGCGCATGGCGCGCGAACGCCCGCGCGCACCCATCGTCGGCATGACACCGCACCAGGCGATTACTCGCCGGCTCACACTGGCCTGGGGCGTGCACCCGGTGCAGTGCGGCGAAACGGTGGATGCGCTGGCGCTCAGCGCCTGGGCCTGTGAAACAGCACGCCGCGAAGGCATGGCCCATGCCGGCCAGACCATCGTCATTTCAGCCGGCATGCCGTTTGGTACCCCCGGCACCACCAATATGCTGCGCATTGCGCAGCTGGTGTAAAAGAGGCGTGTTCTGCCGCCATGGGCCAGCGCCCTGAACGCCGCAGACGATATACATGCCCATCGCAGAATGAGACTTGTGCCTACCATGCGCGCAACCGGCAGGCATTCAACATCTTTTTTGTCGCATACAGCGTTACATTTTCCCCACGCCGCCTATAGAAAATTTGCCTGCGGCTATACGAAGTAGTGATACCTCAATATCAAAATGATCATGCGAATGACTGCTGATGATTACTTCGTACCGCAATGATCACCATGTGCTCACGATTGCAAGTCACTCCCCCCGTCCCGCCCGCCACAAGGAAAAGTCTGCTCAAACAGCCCCGTTACCCCACGCCGACGGCCACCAGTTGCTCTTCGTTCTACAACTGACTTAGTCTTGATTGTGCCCGGCCACGCCCGCGCATCCCGGAAATCAAACACTGAGGACCTACAATGAAAAAGAAAATACTGGAGACCCTGGTACCGCTCGCGCTGGCGGCCATGTATGCACCGGCGGCCAATGCCCAGACTGACCAGGCCACCGCGCCCGCCGCTGCTACCCCGCCTTCTGCTGGCGAACCAACCGCCGCATCGCCAGAGACCAAAGTCGATACCGTGGTCGTCACCGGTTTCCGCTCCAGCCTGCAAAAGGCGCTCAACCTCAAGGCCCAGGCCATTGGCGTGCGCGATTCCATCGTCGCCGAGGACATCGGCAAATTCCCCGAGGCGAACGTCGCCGAATCGCTGCAGCGCGTGCCTGGCGTGATCCTCAACCGCGACGAATCGTCGGGCGAAGGCCAGCGCATCTCGATCCGTGGCCTGCCCACCGATTATTCCGTCACCACGCTCAACGGCGCGCCGGTCAACACCACCTCGACGGCCACCATCGGCAGCGCGGCGCGCGGTTTTAACTACGACGTGTTTGCGTCCGAGCTGTTCGGGCGTGTCGATTTCTATAAATCGCCGCTGGCCGAACTGACCGAGGGCGGCTTGGGCGGCGTGGTGGACCTGCAAACCCCGCGCCCGTTCGACAACCCCAAGCGCACCATCCGCTACGGCCTGACCGATACCTACAACACCAACTCGAAAAACCACGATCCGAACGGCTTCGCGCTGTATTCCAATACCTGGGACAAGGTCGGTTTTCTGATTGGCGCCTCGCACTCGGGCAGCGTCAATACGCGCTCGGGGTTTGAGGCGACCGGCGGCTATAACAGCTCGTTCAATGGCAGCCAGAGTCCCGTCAAAGGCAACTTTGCACTGCGCCTCGACTACGACGATCCGCGCGCTAACCTGTCGGGCTATACGCGCGAGCAGATCGACAAGGCCCTGCTGCCGCGCATCTACCGCTTCTACGGTTCGGAAAACGAGCGCAAGCGCGACGGCCTGGTCTCATCGCTGCAGTACAAGACGCCGACCGTCAACCTCAGCTTCGACACCATGTATTCGAAGCTGGAAAACACCCGCGCCGAAACCGTGTTCGGCATCCTGATCCGCAGCACCGCCACCACCAACCGCAACCTGCCGGCCGGCGCCAACGGCAACAACGGCCTGATACCGGTCAATGTGCGCATCGACCCGGCCACCAATCTGCTGACCGGCACCTTTGCCAACACCACCTACAACGCCGGCGCCATCTACACCAAGGATGAAACGGAGTTCGGCTACGGCGCCCTCAATGGCAGCTGGAAGGTCAGCGACAAGCTCACCATCACCAGCCAGGCCAGCCTGAATCAGAGCACGGCCACCAGCGCCACCGGCCAGCTGGCCGGCTATATCTATGGCGCGCAATCGACCATCGACTACGGCGACGACCATGTGTACCCGTCGATCTCGTCGCCGACCAGCTACACCAATCCGGCTAACTGGAGCGGTTTTACCATCGGCACCGGCTGGACCAAGGAAACCGACAAGGGCAAGCAGGCGCGCGTGGTGGCCGACTGGGACTACAACCTGCCCGGCGACTGGACCGGCCACCTGAAAGCCGGCCTGACGTTCGTCTCGACCACCAAGGGCGTCAACAAGCGTAACGGCACGGCGCTGGCCACGGCACAACTGAACCGCATCGGCGCGGCCGGCCTGCGCAGCGGCATGACCAGCACTCTGCCGATCAGCAACCTCGATTTCGGCGGCGGCTGGCCGAATGCCTGGAGCACCTGGAACAGCAACTACTTCTACGCCAACTTCGATCCCAACACCTATAACCCGTCATCGGCGTTCACACCGTCGCAAAGCTTCACGGCGCAGGAAGACGTCAAGACCGGCTTCGTGCAGTCTGACTTCAAGGGCATGATCGGCGAACGGGAACTGCGCCTCAATGCCGGCGTGCGATACTCGCAGACCGATACCAAGATCGACAACTTCAAGCAGCAAGGCGCCAGCCTGGTCTACGGCGCCAATCACGAACAAGGCTCGTACAGCAATGTGCTGCCGTCGCTGAGCGCCGCCTTCGACGTGACCGACAGTCTGATCTGGCGCGCTTCGTACGGCAAGACCATCACCCGCGCGTCACTGTCGATCATCGCCGCGCAAACGGTGATCCCCAACCAGTTCGACAACTCGGCCACGTCGGGCAATCCCGGCCTGCGTCCGCAGCAGTCGAAAAATCTCGATACCGGCCTGGAGTGGTATTTCCAGCCCGGCAGCCTGCTGTCGGCCGCCCTGTTCCAGAAAGACCTGACCGACGCCACCGTCGCCAACACCCAGGTGGTCACCTTCGGTTCCCTGGGCCTGCCCGACACGGCGCTCGGCCCGCTGTTCCAGGACGCCAATGGCCGCGTCGATCCCAATCTGGCGATGACGCTGCGCAGCTACACCAACGCCGGCAAGCAAAAGCTCAAGGGTTACGAGCTGGCCTACCAGCAGGCGTTCAGCTTCCTGCCGGCGCCGTTCAACGGCATGGGCGCGCTGGCCAGCTATACCCACATCGATCCGTTCAACAGCGCGCGCTGGATCACCAACGGCGGGCGCGAGGTGGAAGTGAACTCGGTGCCCAAGTACGCCTACAGCACCACGCTGTATTTTGAAAACGGCCCGCTCGCCATGCGCATGTCCTACAACTACAAGGGCAAGTCGCTGCACGGCGATAACCCGCGCAACCTCGGCGACGACCTGATACGCTGGCGCGCCGGCCGCGGCTACCTCGACGCCAACATCAGCTACAAGATCAACGAGAACCTCGAGTTCCGCGTCGATGCGCTCAACCTGTCCAACACGCTGGCCTACGATTACTTCGAAGACGCCAGCGGACAGTTCGGCAACGGCAAGAAGACACGGATGGACTATGCCAAGTATGATGGCCGCACGATCAAATTCGGCATCCGGGGGAAACTGTAAAACATGATCAGACACTATCTCGCAAGCGGTACGCTGGCAATGCTGGCGCTGGGCCTAAACGGCTGCGCCAGCGCGCCACCGGCGATCGACGCCTCCGAACAGGAGGTGGTCGCCATCATCGACAAGGTCAACGGCTACTGGCAGCAGCGTGAAAAGCCGCAGCAATGGGCGTTCTGGGATATTGCCGCCTACCACACCGGCAATATGGAGGCTTACCAGATCACCGGCAATCCGCGCTATCGCCAGTATTCCGAAGACTGGGCCATCCACAATGCCTGGCAGGGCGCCAAGTCCACCGATAAAAGCAAATGGAAGTACCAGTACGGCGAAACGGACGAACACGTGCTGTTCGGCGACTGGCAGATCGCCTTCCAGACCTACGCCGACCTGTACCAGCTCGACACCGTCAAGGACCCGCGCAAGATCGCCCGCGCGCGCGAAGTGATGGAATACCAGATGAGCACCGTCGCCAATGACTACTGGTGGTGGTCGGACGGTCTGTACATGGTGATGCCGGTGATGACCAAGCTGTACAACATCACCGGCAACCGCCTGTACCTGGACAAGCTGCACACGTATTTTGAGTACGCCAACAGCATCATGTACGACAGCGAAGAAAAGCTGTATTACCGCGATGCGCGCTACGTCTACCCAAAACACAAGAGCGCCAACGGCAAGAAGGACTTCTGGTCGCGCGGCGATGGCTGGGTGTTTGCCGGCCTGGCCAAGGTGCTGCAGGATTTGCCCCAGGATGACCCGCACCGGGCGGAATACCTGGCCAAGTTCCGCGGCATGGCCGAGGCGCTGAAAAAAGCCCAGACCGCCGACGGCTACTGGACCCGCAGCCTGCTCGACGGCGCCCATGCACCGGGACCGGAAACCAGCGGCACGGCCTTCTTCGTGTACGGCTACCTGTGGGGCATCAACCATGGGGTGCTTGATCGCGCCGAATATCTGCCGGTAGTGCGCAAGGGCTGGAACTATCTGAGCCGCGTGGCGCTGCAACCGGATGGCAAAGTCGGCTACGTGCAGCCGATCGGCGAGCGCGCCATACCGGGCCAGGTGGTGGACCAGAATTCGACCACGCCGTTTGGCGTGGGCGCCTATTTGCTGGCAGCGGCGGAAATGGTGCGACTGCTGCGACAATAAAACGGAGAGACGATGGAACGACGTAATTTCCTGGGATCGCTGGTGGCCGGCTCGGCGGCCGGCGCCGTGCTGGGCACAGCTTCGGCGGCCAATGCAGCCACCGCCAACAAAGCCCCAGCCGCCGGCAACGCCCGCGCCGAGCTGGCCGCGCTGGCGCAAAAAATGAGCGACCCCGTACTAAGCAATATGGCGGCCGGCACGCTGAAGAAAAATTTCGAGCTTGAAGTCAGCCCCACCTGGGATGGCCGCGACAAGAACGTCGCCTATCTCGAATGCTTCGGCCGCCTGATCGCCGGCATCGCCCCCTGGCTGGCGCTGCCGGACGACGGCACGCCCGAGGGCCGCACGCGCAAGCGCCTGCAGCAGCTGGCGCTGCAGTGCTATGCCAACGCGGTCGATCCCAATCACCCCGACTACCTGCTGTGGCAAGGCCACGGCCAGGCGCTGGTTGATTCGGCCTACTTTACCAACGCCCTGCTGCGCGCACCCAAGGCGCTGTGGGAGCCGCTCGACGCCACCACCAAGCAGCGCATCATCGCCGTCATCAAATCGCTGCGCAGCATCGAGCCGCCCTACATCAACTGGATGCTGTTTGCCGCCATGAACGAAGCGTGGCTGATGTCGATCGGCGAAGCATTCGACCCGCTGCGCATGAACGTGGCAATCCGCAAAATCAATGAATGGTATGTGGGCGACGGCTGGATCAAGGATGGCGAAGCATTCCACTTCGATTATTACGGTTCTTTCGTCATGCACCCGATGCTGGTGGAAATCCTCGACGTCCTCGATGACAAAAAAGGCCCGTTCTGGAACGGCAAGCCGCCGGAGCTGCGCGCGCAGGCAGTCAAGCGCATGCAGCGCTACAGCGAACACCTCGAGCGCTTCATCGGCAGCGACGGCAGCTTCCCGCCGATTGGCCGTTCGCTGACCTACCGCACGGCGGCCTTCCAGCCACTGGCGCTGCTGGCGCTGCGCAAGCAACTGCCGGCCAGCCTGCCCGAGGGCCAGGTGCGCGCCGCGCTCCAGGCTGTGCACCAGGCGGTCTGGAAGGCGCCCGGCAATTTCAACCAGGGCGGCTACCTGACCATCGGCTTTGTCGGCCACCAGCCTGAGCTGGGCGACTGGTACTCCAACAACGGCAGCATGTACATTGCCTCGGCCAGCCTGCTGCCGCTGGGATTACCGGCTACCGACAGCTACTGGAGCGCGCCGGCGCAGGACTGGACGCAGAAAAAGGCGTTTGCCGGTGCGCGCTTCCCCAAGGATTACCCGGTAAACTATTAAGATGACGATACCCTCACCTTCCCGACGCCGCCTGCTGCGCGGCGCCAGCGTCGCCATGGGCGGCCTGTTGCTGCCCGTGGCGGCGCAAGTCCAGGCAGCCGCCTCGCCGCGTTTTGCCATTACCGATACCGACTTTACGCTGGATGGCCAGCGCCTGCAGATCCGCTGCGGCGAAATGCACTTTGCCCGCGTGCCGCGCGAATACTGGAAACACCGCCTGCAAGCGATCAAGGCCATGGGCCTGAACACCGTGTGCGCCTACCTGTTCTGGAATTACCACGAATGGCGCGAAGG
>JBEVNE010000093.1:0-19181 GCA_040508275.1 Duganella sp. | reverse complement strand
CCAGCAACGGCAGCAACTGCGCCGCCAGCGTTTGCAGTTCGGCGCCGCCGCGTTGCTGGATCTGGGTGACCTGCGCGACGATGCGTTCGTGGGCGAGCGTGGCGTCGGTCGATTTGAGCATGGCGATGCGCTGGCGGATGCTGGCCAGTTCGGCCACGGCGCCGTCTTCGGGCAGGCCGTTCTTGTGCGCCAGAGCCAGCAGCACTTCGGTGATCAGGCCGAGCTGCTTGCCGTAGGAGGCGACGTCGGTAAAGGCTTTTTCCTCGATGCCGGCGTTGCCGGCGCCCGGTGTGATCCAGTGCGAGAACCAGTTCAGGTCCGGTTCAATATGCTGGGCAACGCCGCCGCTCCAGGGGAAGTGGATTTGCGGCGACCAGTTCAGGTAGGAATGTGGCTGGTTCATGTCAGCTCCTCGACAGGTGAGAGTTTCCAGGGAACCTGGCGACGGTTGTCGCGGTTCGTCCCAGTGAGTACCAATGAGCTCTGGTACTTACCTGGCAGCCAGCTTACCTTTTAATATCAAAACATAAATAACTATTTAATAATCATTGGCGCTCGATCATGCCGGAGGCCTACCGCCGCCCGGTGGGTTGATCTGCCGCACCGGGCCAGCGTCGGGACGGCGTTGCGGCGGGTTGGGGCCGCCGTAGCGGTAGGAGAATCCCAGGTAAGCCATGCGGCCGTCATTGCGCTGTAGTGACTGTTCGCGCAGGGTGCTGGTATCGGTGTAGGTTTCGGCCTTGTCGCGATTGAAGATGTCGCGCACATTGAGTACCAGGCTCAGGCGCGGTGTCAGTTGATGGCGCGCCGTCATATTCACCGTGGTACTCGGCTCACGGTAACCCAGCCCGGTCAACGTGCGGCCGCGGGTGTGCAAGGCCACCTGCCATCGGTCGTCCGGCGTGGCCTGATAGTCAAACGTCAGCTGGCCGCTCAGCGAGGTGGCGCTGCGCTGGTTGTTGATGCCGGTCTGGTCCAGTATTTTTTGCTCGCTGCGCGCCAGATTGCCGCTGGTATTCAGGTTCAGCTTGGGCGTGAGCTTGCCGCTCAGGGTAAATTCCAGTCCGCTCGATTGCGAGCCTGGTCCGTTATCGCGGGTGCTCAGCAGTACCGTGTCGCTAATAAAATACTTGCGCTCCAAAATGGCGTCGCGCTCCTGGCGATGGTAGGCGCGCAGATTGGTTGCCAGGCCGAAAAAACGGCTTTCGTAGCCGAGTTCGAACGAATCGGTGCGCGTGGGTTTCAGGCGCGGATTGCCGGAGCTGATATTGAACTCGTCGCCATAGATCACGAAGGGATTGAGTTCGTAGGCGCCGGGGCGGCGCAGGCGGTGTGCATACGCCAGGCGCACGGTGGCGTCGTCCGACAGTTTATAGGTGGCAAACGCGCTGGGAATATGGTTGATGTAGTTGTTGCCCGCGCTGATGGCGCTGGTAATTTGGTGCATTGACAGGTCGGTGTACTCGCTGCGCAGGCCGGCCATCACGCCCCAGCGTTCGTTCAGGCGCATTTGCCAGCTGCCGTAGAGCGCGTAGATGCGCTCGTCAAACTGAAAATGGTTGCTGCGCTGCCGGTTCAGTATTTCCGCCTGGGTGCGGTCGTCGATATCGATGTAGCGCGCATCGATATCGCTGTTGTTGCTCACCGTTTTGAAGCCCAGCTTGAGCATGGCTTGGCCGAACGGGCGCTGGTAGTCACCGCTGAGGTCGGCAATACGGTTGTCATTCAGGCTGGTTTGCCGTGCATTGGCTGCGCTGGCGCCGCGTGGGCGCACCACGTACGCATTGCGATAGTCGCTGCGATTGTCGTTGTCGGAACCGGAAACCCGCAGGTCGAGCTTGAACACTTCGCCGTCGGCAGCGCCCTTGTGCTCCATGCGTCCACCCCAGCTATAGTTGCTGCCTTCGCTGCGCCGGGTATCCTGGCGGCTGTATTCACTGATGGTCGCCATGGCGCCATTGGTGGAAAGATAGTTGCCGGTCGAGCGGTTGTCACCGCTGCGTTGGCTGTACGACAGGTTGGCCTGCAGCGTATCGCGGGCGCCGAGGTTGTAGCTGGCGCTGCCATTGAAGACGGCGGAATCGGTCATGCCTTCCGAGCGCGAACTTTGCACCGTGTGGCTGCGCTCGCCGGTGGTGGGCGAAATACGGTCGCGTATCGTGTCGCGGCTGGAACTGCGGCCATCGCGGCGTCCATACATATTGCCCTGAAAGCCCCAAAAGCCCTCGTTGTAGCTGCCGGAAGTCGAGCCGTTATAACGGCCTTCATTGCCGCCGTTGCCGCTCAAGATGGCGTAGCCGCCCGGCTTGCGGTTACGACGGCTGACCAGGTTGAGAATCGGGCCGCCGCCGCCATCGTTGCCGAACTCGGCGCCGGGATTGTTGATGACCTCGATCGATTCCACGCTGTCGGCCATCATCGCATTCAGCGCTGCGCCACGGTTTTCGCCTTGCAATGCAGCGGCTGGTTTGCCATCCACCATAATCTGAACGTTGGCATTGCCGCGCAGCGTTACCGAACCGTCGGCATCGACCGCGACCGAGGGGACTTTGGCCAGCGCATCGGCTACCGAGGCATTGCTGCTGGCAACATCGGACTGCACATCGTAGACCTGGCGGTCAATGCGGTTGGTGGGCCGTTCGGCAGAAACGGTCACGCTGGTCAGTTCCGCTGCGGGCTCGGCTGGCGCCGGCGCCTGGGGTGCAGGGCTTTCAGCCTTGATGTCCTTGGCTGCGGGTGAGGATTTGATGGGGGTTCCGGCAGGCGCGGCAGGGCGGGTGGTAGTTTGGGCACTGGCAGCGGCGCTGGCGCACAGCAGCATCAGGCCGCCTGCATGGCACATGGAATGAAAGGTAGACATGTTGCCTATTAGAACATAGTCGGCAGACTTGCCAGCGGGTCATCTTGCGCAACTCGCTGATCGTTTGCTACTGGCATGGATTGCCGCAGTGCAGCATAAAGCGGTTGCATTTTTTGTACTGCTCGTTATCATGGACGGGTTACCAAAGCTACGACACCAGAGGACAACGATGACTGCCATGCTCACTCCCCATCCCAACTACGACCGTTTGATCGAGGCGGCGCGCCGCTCGGGGCAGGTGACGGTGGCGGTGGCCCACCCGTGCGACCGCAGTGCGCTCGAAGGCGTGCTCGACGCCGCGCGGCTGGGCCTGATCGCGCCGATCCTGGTCGGGCCGGCGGCGCGCATCCGCCAGGTGGCTCAGGAGGCCCAGCTCGATATCGGCGGCATCGCCATCGAAGATACGCCGCACAGCCACGCCTCGGCTGCGCGCGCGGTCGAACTGGTACACGAGGGCAGGGCAGCGGTGCTGATGAAGGGCAGCCTGCATACCGATGAGCTGATGGGCGCCGTGGTAGCCAGCGCCACCGGCCTGCGCACAGCGCGCCGCCTCAGCCACTGCTTCGTGATGGATGTTCCGGGCCGGCCTGAACCGCTGATCATCACCGATGCCGCCGTCAACATCACGCCCACCCTCAGCGACAAGGTGGACATCGTGCAGAACGCCATCGACCTGGCCCAGGTGCTGCGTTTCGAGCCGGTCAAGGTGGCGATCCTGGCGGCGGTGGAAACCGTCAGCGCCAAAATGCCATCGACCATCGATGCCGCCGCCCTGTGCAAAATGGCCGACCGTGGCCAGATCACCGGCGCCATTATCGATGGCCCGCTGGCCATGGATAACGCCATCGACCCGGAAGCGGCCGCCATCAAGCACCTGGTGTCGCCGGTGGCCGGCCAGGCCAATGTGCTGGTGGCGCCTGATCTGGAAGCGGGCAATATGCTGGCCAAGAGCCTGAGTTTCATGGCCGGTGCGGCGGCGGCCGGCATCGTGCTTGGCGCCCGCGTGCCCATCATCCTGACCAGCCGTGCCGATTCGGTGTCGGCGCGGCTGGCTTCGTGCGCGGTGGCGGTGCTGCTGGCGCATGCCAAGGTGCGCGCCGCGCGGGTAGGGGGCTGAGCCGATGGCGCCCACTGACAGTGTTGCGGTCAACAGTATCGTTGTGATCAATGCCGGTTCGTCGAGCATCAAGTTTTCGCTGTACGACGGCGCGCAGCTGGCGCTGGCCATGCGCGGCAAGATCGAAAACCTGTATGCCGGCGTTACCCGCTTTATCGCCCACGATGCGCTGGGCGCCACGGTGGCGCAGCAGGAATGGCGTGACGCACCGCTCGACCATGCTGCCGGCATGCGCTTCCTGATCGATTTTGCGCAATCGCATCTCGATGGCCGGCGCGTGGTGGCGGTCGGTCACCGCATCGTCCACGGCGGCGTGGCCTACAGCGGCCCGCAGCGCCTCGATGCGCAGGTGCTGGACCAGCTCGACAAGCTGGTGCCGCTGGCGCCGCTGCACCTGCCGCACAACCTGGCGCCGGTGCGCTCGATGCTGGCGATGGCGCCGCAGGTGCCGCAAGTCGGTTGCTTCGATACGGCGTTTCACGTCGGCCAGCCGGAAGAGGCGCAGGCGTTTGCCCTGCCGGAGCGGATTACCTCGCTCGGCATCCGCCGCTATGGTTTCCATGGCCTGTCCTATGAATATATCGCCAGCGTGCTGCCGCAACTGGGGCAAACAGCGCCAGAGGGCAGGGTGGTGGCCGCTCATCTCGGCAACGGCGCCAGCATGTGCGCCATGGCCGGCGGGCGCAGCGTGGCCAGCACCATGGGCTTTACCGCCGTGGATGGCCTGCCGATGGGCACGCGCTGCGGCGCCCTCGATCCCGGCGTGGTGCTGTACCTGATGCAGGAACTGGGCATGGACGTGGCAGCCGTGCAGAAGCTGATTTACCAGGAGTCCGGCCTGCTCGGGGTATCGGGCCTGTCGTCCGACATGCGCACGCTCGAGCAGAGCGACGATGCGCGCGCCCGCGCCGCCATTGCATTGATGGTGTACCGCATCGGCCGCGAGCTCGGTTCGCTGGCAGCGGCGCTGGGCGGGCTCGATACCCTGGTGTTTTCAGGCGGCATTGGCGAAAACAGCGCCGCGCTGCGCGCCGCCGTGTGCGCCAACGCGGGCTGGCTCGGCGTGCGGCTCGACCAGGCCGCCAACCTGGCTTGCGGGCGCGGTGTGGTCTGCATCAGCACGCCCGAAAGCGCGGTGGCGGTGTGGGTGGTGCCGGCCAATGAAGAACTGATGATCGCCCGCCACACCCTCGATTTGCTGTCACAGGAGCAGGCATGAATACCGATACCGTTTATCCGATTCTGGCCGGCCAGCGCGCGCTGGTGGTGGGCGTGGCCAATGAACATTCGATTGCCTGGGGCTGCGCACTGGCGTTCCGCAAGCTGGGCGCCGAAGTGATCCTGACTTATCTGAACGACAAGGCGCTGCCGCACGTGGCGCCGCTGGCGGCCGAAATCGGCGCGCAACTGCTGCCGCTCGACGTCACCGTGGAAGGCCAGCTCGAGGCGCTGTTCGCCACGCTGGCGCAGCAGGGCCGGCTCGATATCGTCGTGCATTCGATTGCCTACGCCCCCAAGGCCGATTTGCAGGGCGGCCTGCTCGACTGTTCGCTCGACGGGTTTCTGCAGGCCATGGATGTCTCGTGCCATTCCTTTGTGCGCATGGCCAGGCTGGCGGCGCCGTTGATGACGCAAGGCGGCACGTTGTTTGCCATGAGTTATCACGGCGCCAACAAGGTAGTACCCAACTACAACGTGATGGGGCCGGTCAAGGCGGCGCTGGAGGCGTCCTGCCGCTATCTTGCCTATGAGTTGGGCGCGCACGGCATCCGCGTCCACGCCATTTCGCCGGGGCCGCTTAAAACGCGGGCGGCGTCTGGCCTGAAGGATTTCGACCGCTTGCTCAACGACGCCGTCGCGCGGTCGCCGATTGGCGAGCTGGTCGATATTGTCGATGTCGGCAATACCTGCGCCTACCTGGCCTCGCCGTATGCGCAGCGGCTGACCGGCAGCACGGTCTACGTGGACAGCGGTTTGAATATTGTCGCCTGATGGCCGGACATTGCCTGCCACAGCAAGCACAGTAAGCAGAGGAGAATGACGATGCAAATTATTTTATCGGGCCTGCATGGTGACGCCTGCGAAACCAGCGTGGCCGAGGGCCTGGCACCGTTCCTGCATGTCAAGCAGGTCAGCATGGTGCGCCAGGGCATTGAGGACAATCCTTGGGCGCTGATCGAAGTGGCTGATTCGTACGAGCGCGTGTGGAATGTCTGCAACCAGCTGCGCGGAGTATTCCATCGCGGCAAAGCGATCAGGATGTACATTCCGCTGCACCAGGATGACGTCTACCATGACCTGGAGCCGCATCAACGCCTCGATATCCGCTGAGCGCTCAGCATCGGCTGTTGCAGCTTTTCCACGCGCTGTAGCTTTCGCGCAACGCTTGCGCACGCGCGCAACTGCAGGGCCGGCGTGTGCGGTGCAGCGCCCTATACGTTCGAGCGGCCCCGTCAAAATATCCGCTCCCTTCACCATCCCGGCCGCGCCCTTCACAGAGGGCGCATGCCCCGCCACCACAGGTTTTCCCACGCCAGCACGGCATGTTGTCGGCGGCTGATCTTCCCCCTGAGCGTCCGCTCGTTTTGTTAATCATTTATATAGTTTGATTTGCTCAATGCTGCGCTGCCGGATGCGCGCTCTGCACCGTTCGTGATCATCCTTTTGATTCTTTGAGCGAGCATTGATTTTTCGCTGCAAGTCACATCTAGAATGCGATCACGAGCTGATCATAAACACAAGGCTGTTTCAATAGCCAAGGACACCGGGAGACATTAAGTGAATCACCAATACCAAGCCAGCCACAGCAAGACCACCCAGCGCGCCGTCGTCGTTGCCGTCGCTTCCGCCCTCGCATCGCTGATCGCCAGCAACGCCGCCATGGCGCAAGCTGCCAGCGGTACAGCTGCTGTACCGCGCGCACCGGACGATGTGGCGCCCACCAGCGTGGTGACCGTGGTCGGCACCCGCAAATCGGTGGCGTCCGCCATCGACCGCAAGATCCGCAATTCCACGGTGTCCGATTCGCTGGTGGCGGAAGACATCAATCAATTCCCTGACAAAAACGTCGGCGAGGCCTTGTCGCGCATTACCGGTGTGCAGCTGACTCGCGATTTTGGCGAAGGCTCGCAGATCTCGATCCGTGGCGTGGAGCCGGACTTGAACCGTGTGGAAGTGAACGGCATGTCGGTGCTGAGTACTAACGGTGAAGCAGGCCGCGGCGCCGAGCTGCGCGAACTGGCCTCGGAACTGATCGGTTCGATCGACGTCTACAAGGGCAGTACCGCCGACCTGACCGAAGGCGGCGTGGGCGGCACCGTGGTGATCAACACCCGCAAGCCGCTGGACTTCAAAAAATTCACGATTGCCACCGGCCTGGCGGCCGAACAGTCGAGCAGCCGCGGCGGTGTGCAGCCGCGCGGCAGCCTGCTGATCGCCGACCAGTACCTCGATGGCCGCCTTGGCGTAATGGCCAACCTTGTCTACGACGATGTGCATACCCGTAACGATTACTCGCGCAACACCACCTGGCGCTTCCTGCGCGACTGGGATTTTTCGCCTGAAAAAACCGTTACCTCGCTCAATCCGGCGATTGCCGGCGTCAGCACGCCGGCTGGGTGCTCGTCGCTGCCAACGGCCGACCGCGCCGCCTGCAACCAGCAATGGTTCGACTATTCGCCGGGCACGCCGCGCTATGGCATCTGGACCCGCGACCATAAACGCACTTCGGCCGAACTGACCGCGCAGTACAAGTTCAGCGACGAACTCAAGGGTTACATCAGCTATCAGGGCAATCGCCAGGACCAGCGTTTGAACGACCGTAACTACGGTACCGACTTTGGCGCAGTCACCCGCCTTGCCAACCGCGGTACGGCGCCAACCTACAGCGCTGCCGGTGTACCGACTGGCGGCAGCTGTGTGGCAGCGCCAACCAACGCCACGCCAGGCGGCGTGACTGTGGAAAACCACTATGTGACCGGCTACACGGTGGGCAATTGCACCTACCTCGCTGGTATCGGTGGACAGGGCGCATTCAGCACTTCGGCGCGCGATTTCGCGCTGAAAATCGATTCGAACTACACCACGGGCGGCCTTACCTACAAAAAGGGACCGCTGGAAATCGACGCCATGGGCGGCAGCTCGCGCTCGAACTACCATAACGAGACCAATAGTATTGTGCTGACGCAAAATGCGCCAGGCTTGCGGGTCACCCTCGACAAGCAGGGCTTGCCGCACTTCGAATTCCCGGCCGGTTATTCGCCGGACGACGCCAGCTCCTACGTGCGCGCCGAACTGCAGTACCGTCCGTACGAAACCAAAAACGAGGAAGATCAGCTCAAGGTCGACCTCAAGTACCGCCTGACCACGCCGTTCTTCACCAAGCTGTGGGGCGGTGTGCAGGGCCGCAATTCGTCGGCGCAGCGCTACAACGGCGGCGGCTACCTGGTCAGCAATGGTTCCGACCTGATCAGCACTGCAGACGATATCTCGGTCCTGTCCGCCAACATCAACCAGACGCTGACGTACGACCCGAACAATCCGACCAACGCAATCCGTCCGCCAGATACGTTTGCCTACACCAGCAGCAATAACTCGAGCCGCTACATCAGTTCGGCGCAGATGCAGCAACTGATCAACACGGTGCGCGGTCGGTCGCCAGGCACGTTCTTCAAGGGTTACGACGATATCTCGAACATCCCATCGAGCTGGATGTCGCCGGTCTACAGTGCTGCAGCGCCATCGTTCGACACCTCGAATTTTAACTTCGGCAACCTGTACAACGCCTTGGGTAACGACGGCAAAATGTATCCACAGATTCCGGCCTACATGGTGGACGAGCGCGTGCGTGCGGCCTACCTGCGCGCCGACTTCGATACCGAGCTGGCAGGCCACCAGATCTGGGGCAATATCGGCGTGCGTTACACCGGTACCCGTGTCAACTCTACCGGTCTGCAATCGTTCTCGGTGCGTCAGGCCAGTACTGCGGCCAGCGGCTACTCCGATCGCGTCGTGACCAACGGTATCGTCAGTGTCGACAACAAATACCACGATTACCTGCCGAGCCTGAACGTCATGGGCTGGGCGATTCCGGACCAGTTCATGGTGCGTTTCGGCCTGTCCAAGGTGATGGCGCGTCCACGCGTCAACCTGCTGGTGCCGAACGCCTCGTGTATCGTCGGCAGCGGCAATCCGGCCTTCGGAGGCGACAACATCGACGATTGCACCGCCGGCAATCCAGACCTGAAACCGTTCCGCGCCAAGAACACCGACCTGAGCTTCGAGTACTACCCAAGCGCCGACAGCCAACTGAGCCTGGGTCTGTTCAAGAAAGATATTTCGAGCTACATCCTTGAGCGCCAGTTGGTGCGCGGCGTCGACCTGTTCAAGACCGGCGATACTTTCGACGTGACCCAGGCCATCAACGGCGAAGGCGCCACCACCAAGGGCCTGGAGCTGACCGCACGTACCGCGTTCACCTTCCTGCCGGGCTGGCTGGGCGGCTTTGGCGGCGATGCCAACTACACCCGCATGTCCTACAAGTACGCACCGGGCACCGAACGCATCAACCAGCTCGACGGTTCGGTACTGCCTTACGCCGGCCTGTCGAAAAACAGCTACAACCTGGCCCTGTGGTACGACCTGGGCAAGGTCAACGCCCGCGTTGCGTATAACTACCGCGACCGTTTCTACACGGGTAACAACGACGTGTCGGGCAATCCGAACTTCACCAAGAAGACTGGCTTCCTCGACGCCAAGTTCCAGTATCGTTACAATGATCACGTAACGATTTCGCTGGAAGGCAAGAACCTGACCGACGAATCGCAGACCACCGATGCCGGCGATGCATTCCGCGTCAACGAACTGGCCTGGTCCGGTCGCCGTTACTTCCTGACCCTGTCGGTCAAAAACTAAGGAGACCCATGGCGCAAGCACTCTTTGCGCGCGGACTCAAGACGGCGGCCTGCATGGCCGCCGTTTTTTCGTTTGCGCAGAATGCGGCGGCGACCGAGCCGCCATTCAACAATCCGCTGGTCACCCAGCGCGCCGATCCGCACGTGACCCTGCACGGCGACGGCTATTATTACTACACCGCCACCGCCCCCGAGTACGACCGCATCGAATTGCGCCGCGCGCGCAGCCTCAATGCGCTGGGCGCCGCCGAAGCCAGGGTGGTCTGGCGCAAGCACGCAAAAGGCGAGATGGGCGCGCATATCTGGGCGCCGGAAATGCACCATATCGATGGTAAATGGTATATCTACTTTACCGCCGGCCGCAGCGACGCCATCTGGGAAATCCGCCTGTACGTGCTGGAAAACAGCGCCGCCAATCCGCTCGAGGGCGAATGGAAGGAACTTGGCCAGCTCAAGACCGGCTGGGAATCGTTTGCGCTCGACGCCACCACCTTTGCCCTGCATGGCCAGCGCTACCTGGCCTGGACCCAGCGCGCACCCGAGGCGAAAAGCCACGCCACCAATATCTACCTGGCGGCGATGGATACGCCATGGTCGATCAAGGGCCCGGCCGTGCTGCTCAGCACACCCGACTATGCATGGGAAAAAGTGAAGCACGAAGTCAATGAAGCACCGGCCGTACTGGTAAAAAACGGCCGCGTGTTCATGACCTATTCGGCCAGCGCCACCGACGCCAACTATGCGCTCGGCCTGCTGACGGCGACAGAGGGCAGCAATCTGCTCGACCCGGCCTCATGGAAAAAATCTGCCACGCCGGTGTTTGCCAGCAGCGAGAAAAACCACCAGTACGGTCCCGGGCATAACAGCTTTACCACCACGCCCGACGGCAACACCGACATCCTGGTCTACCACGCCCGCAACTACCGCGACATCGTCGGCGAACCGCTCAAGGACCGCAACCGCCATACGCGTGCGCAAGTGATTAACTGGCGCAGCGATGGCACGCCGGATTTTGGGGTGCCGGTGGCCGATTGAATCGATTATCGTGCGTGCCAGGGGTGCGCTCAGGAGGCAGCGCTCATATTAAGGGGCTGCCGGGACTGGTGAATGATCGCCAGAATCGTCGAAGTGCCGCGTCGAGTTGTACGGCATTTTGCCGTATTATTTCATCAGGAGGATAAAACTATGCCCGTTGCCAAGCCTGGTGGTGGACGCCAGGGACGAGCAGGCAGCGGCTTTCTACCGGCATCATGGCTTCATTGCCTTGCCAGACTCACCGCTGACTTTGTTCCTGCCCCTGGCAACCATCCAGCGCTCTTGATCCACTCAGAGTTTTGCCAGCCACTGCCGGCGATACGCTTCCCAGCCATTCAACGCCAGCGGCTGCGCCACCGTGTTGCTTGCCGCTGGAGACTGGCCCCAGTGATGCAGCATCCAGGCGCCGCAGGTAGTGCCGCTGGTGTCGTCGGTGCTGCTGATGCGCTGGGTGGGGCGCAGCGCCGCCAGCAGCGGGGCAAACCACGGATTGCCCGTGTAACTGCCTTCCACCACCACGTCGCCATCGGCGCCCAGTTGCGCCAGGCAGTAGTCGCTCATCAGCACGCAGTACAGTGTGGCCAGCGCGTAGCGTTCGCGGCTGGTTTGTGGCGGTGGGCCTTCGACAGTGCCCTGGCGGCCGGCAAACGGCCCGCCGGCCTGTGAAAAACAGGGCAGGGCCATGGTGTGGCGGTCGATCAGCGCCTGCAGCTCCTCAACGCCGCATGGCTGCAGATTGGCGCCCGCCAGTTCGGCAAACTCACGGCCGCCCATGAAGCGGATGCAGGCCACGGCCTGACCCATCGCATTGCTGTTGGCCAGCATGTCGGACTGTTCGCGCAAGCCATCGAGCGGCTTGCCCGGTGCGGCGGCAATCACCCAGGTGCCGGTGGACAGCACCGCTGGTGACGATGCACTGCCGAAGTGGCGCAGCAGCGAGGCATTGCTGTCGTGGATACCGCACAGCACGACGCAGGACGAGGGCAGGCCGGTACGCGCCGCCAGTTCCGGCTTCAAGGCCCCCAGCGGCGCCCAGGCAGATTGCAGTGGCGGGAACAAGGCGTTCCAGCCCAGCCGCTCCACCAGCGCGGAATACTGCTGGCGCGCCGGTTGCCACAGGTCGGTGTGGCAGCCGAGCGAAGTCACTTCGCTGGCGGCCACGCCGCACAGGCGCCAGGCCCAGTATTGCGGATACATGAGGATGTGGCGCGCGCGGCCAAACTGCTCGGGAAATTCCTGCGCCTGCCAGGCCAGCTGGCGGCCCAGGTTCAGGCCTGCCGGCAGCAGTGGCGAATAAGTCGATGCATAGGGCGGGCGCTGCGCCTGGTACTGTCCATGTTCAGCCGGCAGCTCAAACTCGTAATCGAGCACCGGCAGCACCAGGCCGTCGTCATCCACCAGCGCCGCCGTGGCGCCATGAGTGACAGGGACGATGGCGCCGATGTGCGCCAGTCTGGACAATTCTTTGAACCCGTCCAGCATCCAGCGCCAGATACGCTCGGTATCGTGCTGCGGGTAGGGACCGTCGGTCAGGATGGTATTCGGACTGCGCAGCTCCGCCGTCACGGCGCCGTCGGCATCGAGCAGCACCAGCTTGACGTTGGTCTTGCCGATGTCGAGCACCAGGGTGGCGTCATCGTTCTCAAGGATGCTCATTTCGCAATCCTCTTACCGCGCAGCAGCCGTGGCAGC
The DNA here is from genome assembly GCA_040508275.1 of Duganella sp. Classification (GTDB taxonomy): domain Bacteria; phylum Pseudomonadota; class Gammaproteobacteria; order Burkholderiales; family Burkholderiaceae_D; genus Rugamonas. Next base: position 6,565 of record JBEVNE010000093.1, on the reverse strand, counting down.
GCAATTGTCACCAGCAGCAGCACACCAACCACGATGGTCATGTAAATACCAGGGATATTCGCCAGCGACAGGCCATAGGTGACCGTGCCCAGCGTGAGCACCGCCAGCATGACGCCGCCGATGGTGCCGGCGCCGCCGGCAATCGACACGCCGCCGAGGATCACCATGGTGATGATTTCCAGTTCCCAGCCCATGGCAATGTTAGGACGGGTGCTGCCAATGCGGCCGGTCAGCAGCCAGGCGGCCAGGCCGGCCATGGCGCCGGTCAGCATGAATAAACTGAGACGGTAGCGATCCACGGCTATGCCGGAGAAGCGCGCCGCGACAGGATTGTTACCGATGGCGTAGATACGGCGGCCCCAGGTCGTGGCATGCAGGAACACCGCAAACACCAGCGCGAACACCAGCAGGATGATGAATTCGCGCGGTATAAAGCCGAAGAAATAACCCTGGCCCCATTCGGCCATCAGCGGCGGATAACTGGTAAACGCCTTATCGCCAAGTACCACGCTGGCCAGGCCGCGGAACAGCGCCACGGTGCCGATGGTGACCACGATCGAGGGCAGGCGGTAGCGCGTGACCATGATGCCATTGAGCCAGCCGCAGGCCGTGCCGGTAGCAATGGCGATCGGCAGCAGCGCCTCGGGCGGGACGCCGTTGGTGTGTGCCAGGCCCACCGCCACCGAGGCCAGCGCCAGGATGCCGGAGACCGAAATATCGATTTCGCGGCAAATGATCAGCAGCGCCATCGGCAATGCGATCAATGCCTTTTCGCTGAAGTTGAAGGTGCCGTCGGCCAGGTTATACGCATCGAGGAAGTGCGGCTGGATGATGGCGCAGGCGGTGAAAGCCGCGACAAACAGCAGCGCCAGCAGGCTTTCCCAGCTGCCCAGCGCCGCGCCCAGGCGGAAGCCCTGGCGGTCGGCGATGGTGTAGCGCGAGGTATGGGCTGAATGCGGTGCTGCAGCCGGTTTTTGATCTGCTTCGGAAGTGGACATGGTGGTACTCGTATTCACGCAGCGCTCCCGGAGGCGTTGGGTTTGTTCAGATGCAGCGGCAGGATTTGCCGGCCGCCTTGTTTGCCGCCGCGGGCGTTGATCAGCACTGCTGCCAGGATCACCACGCCGGTCAGCGCGCTTTGCCAGAATGGCGATACCTTGACCACCGGCAGGGCGTTGCCGATCACCGCCAGGAACAGGCCGCCAAGCACGGCGCCGGCCACGCTGCCGCTGCCGCCGGCAATGCTGACGCCACCGATCACGCAGGCGGCGATCACGGTGAATTCGAAACCATACGCAATCTCGGTATAAGCGACGGCGTAGCGCGCCACCCACAGGTAGCCGCACAGGCCGGCCACGGCGCCGGAGATGCCGTAGGTCCAGAACAGCCGTTTGGCAATCGGAATGCCGACATAGCGCGCCGCTGCCGGCGCATTGCCGACGGCGTACAGGTCGCGGCCGAAACGGCTGTGCTGCGCCACGTACCAGAACAGCAAAATGGTCAGCAGGGCGATCCACACCAGGTGCGTCACGCCAAACAGCTGCGCCAGCGGGAAGGCGATAAAATCGGGCGGCATCTGGTGCGAGGACACCCAGGCGCCGCCGGACAGCACGAACACCAGGCCCCGGTACACGCTCATGGTGCCCAGAGTAACCACGATGGGCGCCAGGTCGAGGTAGCCGATCAGGTAGCCGTTGATCAGGCCCAGCACCAGGCCAATGGCCACCGCCACCAGCATGACCAGTGGCAGCGGCAGTTCGGGAAAGCGTGCAGCGAGCAGCGCCGACATCATGCCCGCCAGCGCCAGGGTCGATGCCACTGACAGGTCGATGCCGCGCGTGACGATCACCAGCATCTGCGCCAGCGCCAGCATGATCAGCAGGGTGCTGTCGGTGAGCAGGTTGGCCAGGCTGGAGCCCGAGACGAACACCGGTGCGCGCGAGCCGACCAGCGCGATCAGCACGATGATCGATATCGCCAATTGCGTCTCACGCATTTTCAGTACTGCCTTCATGCTGCTTCCTCCACCGCCAACTCGTTGCCGGAGGCGGCCGAGACGATCATTTCAGGTGTGGCTTCGCCACGGTTATACGTATGCTCGATACGGCCCTGGTGCATTACCACGATGCGGTCGGCCAGGCCCATGACTTCAGGCAGCTCGGACGACACCAGGATGACCGACAGGCCCTTGCTGACCAGCTCACCGATAAAGCGGTGCACGGCCGCCTTGGAGCCAATGTCGATGCCCTTGGTCGGTTCATCGAGAATGATCACCTTGGGGTTGGTCGCCAGCCATTTACCGAGCACCACCTTTTGCTGGTTGCCACCCGACAGTTCGGAGACGTTCTGGGTCAGGTAGGCGGCCTTTAATTCCAGCTGCTCGGCAAAGTGGCGCGCAATGGCGTTTTCCTCGGCGCGCCGTCCGCGCAGGAAGAAGCCGACCCGCGACAGGATAGGCAGCGTGATGTTTTGCAGGATCGGCAGCGTCAGGTGCGCGCCCTGATGCTGGCGGTCTTCCGGCACGTAGGCGATGCCGTGCTTGATGGCGTCGGCCGCGCAGCTCACGCAGACCTCTTTGCCGTCCAGGCGCACATTGCCGCGTACCTGGTCGGACAGGCCAAACAGCGCCTGCATCACTTCGGAACGGCCGGCTCCCACCAGCCCGTAAAAGCCGAGAATTTCACCGCGCCGAAGCTCAAAACTGACGTCGTCGAACTCGGTCGGGTGGCACAGGTTTTTCACTTCCAGCAGCACTTCGCCGGGCGTCACGTCGGCCTTCGGATACGCCTGCTTAACGGTGCGGCCCACCATCAGGGCCACCAGTTCCTGCTCGGTGATATCGGCCAGCGCGCCTTCGGCGATGAACTGGCCGTCGCGCAGCACCGTGTAGCGGTCGGCCACTTCGTAAATTTCGTCGAATTTGTGCGAGATAAAAATCACCGCGGTGCCGGCGTCGCGCAGCTGGCGGATGATGCGATACAGCTCGCGGATTTCGCGCTGCGACAGCGATGCCGTCGGTTCATCGAGGATCACCACGCGCGCATCCTGCGACAGCGCGCGGGCGATCTCCACGAAGTGGCGCTGCGCCACCGACAGGTCCTTTACGCGCGCGCGCACGGGCAATGACACTTCCAGGCGCTCGAACAGTTTTTCAGCTTCCGCTTCGATCTTGCTCCAGTCAATGCGCCCGGAGGCGCCCCGGCAGGGCTGGCGGCCAACGTAGATATTTTCGGCCACGGTCAGTTCGTCGAACATCACGGTTTCCTGATGCACTGCCGTCACGCCAGCCTTCATCGCATCCTGGGCGTTGGCAAAGCGCACCGGCTGGCCGGACAATTCGATCACGCCTTCGTCTGGCCGGTAAATACCGGTCAGAGTTTTCACCAGGGTCGATTTGCCGGCGCCGTTTTCACCGATCAGCGCCATCACTTCGCCGGCGCGTACCGACAGCGCAACCTTGTTCAGGGCCACGATGCCGGCAAAGCGCTTGCAGATCCCGGTCAGTTGCAGAACCGGGCTTGTTGTCATATCCATGGGGCTTCCAGCTCAGAAGATCTTGGAGAACTTGTCGACGTTCCCCTTGTCGTAGACGAATGGCGGCGCCATCGAGCCCTCGCCGTTGGCGTCAATCGCAATGGTGCCCATGCGGCCGGCCGCAATGCTGCCGCCGGCTTTTGCTTCAGGCTTGCCCTTGACGAAGTCGTAGGCGGCATAGGTGGCGGCGTAACCGAGGTCGATCGGGTTCCAGATGGCGAACTCGCGCACCGCGCCACTCTTCACATGCCCGGCCATTTCCGAGGGCAGACCGAGGCCGGTCACGGTGACCTTGCCGACCAGTTTTTCATCAACGACCGCCTTGCTGGCAGCATTGATGCCGACCGTGGAGGGCGAGATGATGGCCTTCAGGTTAGGGTAGCTGCGCAGCAGGCCAATGGCTTCGCGGTAGCTCTTGTCGGACTGGTCATCGCCGTACACGGTGGCGACCAGCTTCATGTCGGCATACTCGGGCTTGGCCAGCGTGTCTTTCATCACGCCGATCCAGATATTCTGGTTGGTCGCCTGGGCCGATGCCGACAGGATGGCGATTTCGCCCTTGCCGCCGATGGCGTCGGAGGCCATCTGAATCTGCTTCTGACCGATCAGTTCCGCGTTGGATGGATTCAGCTGCATCAGCCGACCTTCCTTGGCCAGGCCGCTGTCGAACGACACCACCTTGATGCCGCGTCCCATCGCCTTTTTGGCGATCGGCACCAGTGCGTTGGCGTCGTTGGCGGAAATGACGATGGCGTCCACCTTCTGGCTGATCAGCGAATTGATGATTTCGATCTGGCCTTCGGCGCTCGGCGTGGTCGGGCCGGTGTAGATGATCTCGACGTTTTTCAGTTCGGTGGCGGCATCCTTGGCGCCGGCATGGGCGGCGTCAAAGAAGCCATTGCCCAGGCTTTTCACCACCATGGCGATGCGGATTTTTTCGCCGCCTTCGCCTGCAGCGCCTGCAGCTTTTTTATCGCCGCAGCCGGCGATGGTCGTGAACAGACCGGCGGCAACGGCCGCCAATACGATCTTCCTGCGTTTCAATGTGATACCTCCGACTGGAACATGGCCGCCGCCTGGTAATCAAAAGGCGGATTGAATGGATTGGCGCCGATCTGCGCGGGAACCGCTTCCGGTTCCACGGTGACCACGCGCACACCGGCCTGCTCAAGCAGTTGTACTGCCGAGTCGGAGGCGTAGGTATCGGTGATGACGGTGGAAACGCGGTTCAGGCCGCACAGGATCAAGCCTGCTTTCTTGGCGAACTTGGAGCTGTCGACCAGCACGATCAGTTCTTCGGCCTGCGAGATCAGGCGCTTTTCGGCCTGGATCAGCAGCGGATCGGCTTCCATCAGGCCCAGCAGCGACAGGCCGTAGACGCTCATGAACATCTTGGCGGCGTAGTGGTGCTGGGTAATGTCGTTATCGAAGGGGCTGAGGATGACGTTCTGCTCGCGATAGACCTTGCCGCCGGGGACAATGATCTCGTTTTCGCTCGATACCAGCAGGCGTTCAGCCATCAGGAAGGAGTTGGTGAGGATTTTGAGGTGATGATCGACCAGGAATTCGGCCATCATGAAGGTGGTGGTGCCACCGTTGATGATGATGGTCTCGCCCTGGCTGCACATGCCGGCGGCGTGGCGCGCGATGGCGCGCTTGCGTTCGGCGTAGCATTGAATATTGTGCTGGAAGGTTTCGCTGGTGAGCGTGAAGCTGCGCTTTTTCTGCTCGAGGTTGGCGGCGCCGCCACGGGTGCGGGTGAGCAGATTGCGTGAGGCCAGCCAGCTGATGTCCCGGCGTACGGTGGCGGGGGAGGCGCTGAGCCACTCGACCAGTTGCGGCACGCTGGCCGTTTGATGTTCGGCGAGCAACTTCAGCAAACGTTTACGGCGCTTGTGATTTACCATATTTGTCTCCATTTTTTTCGTGCCTACTACCGTCGCTGCCGAAGTTTGACTCCGTGGTCCGATCCGGTGTGACACTTTATTAAGGCCAAGACTAAACACTTAGAAATCTTCCGTCAATCACCCGTCGATCAAATATTTGATTGTTTCCATATTCGTTTCATGAAACGCTCAAGTTCCAATCACTCAGTTGATTATTTCCGACTTGATCATCAACTTGAGCGCTTGCGCATTGACACTCCTTCGGCGCTGGCTTCTACTGACAACATGTGCCACAGACGGCATGAAACCTTGTGTAGCAACCTCATGCAGTACCCCTAACAACGACGGAGACAAGAATGAACGTAGCCCAGCAGCAAGCCCCGATTACTTCCCTGTGGGACGACCAAGCTGCAGCAACTATGAGCGAACCAGAGCTGCTGTTGTACCGATCCAACCTGCTCGGTTCCGATCTGCGCATCACCAACTTTGGCGGCGGCAATACCTCGGCCAAGGTGATGATGGACGATCCGCTCAGTGGCGAACAGGTGGAAGTGCTGTGGGTGAAGGGTTCCGGCGGCGACCTGGGCAGCATCAAGCTCGACGGTTTCTCGACCCTGTACATGAGCAAGCTGAACGCGCTCAAGGGCCGTTATCGCGGCCTGGCGCTGGAAGATGAAATGGTTGCATATTTGCCACACTGCACCTTCAACCTGAATCCGCGCGCCGCCAGTATCGATACGCCGCTGCACGCCTACATCGCCCGCAAGCACGTCGATCACATGCACCCTGATTCGGTGATCGCGATTGCCGCCTGCGCCAACAGCCAGTCGCTGACGCAGAAAATCTTTGAAGGCGAACTCGGTTGGCTGCCATGGCAGCGTCCAGGCTACGACCTCGGTCTGAAACTGGAAGAAGTCTCCCAGGGTAATCCTAACCTGAAGGGCATCATCCTCGAAGGCCACGGCCTGTTCACCTGGGGCGATACGGCCAAGTCCTGCTACGAAACCACGCTGGCCATCATCAAGCGCGCCGAAGAGTGGCTGACCGCCAATTCGAAGCAGCCATCGTTCGGCGGCCAGGCCATCGACGCGCTGCCGGCCGAGCAGCGCGCAGCGCTGGCCGCCAAGCTGATGCCGCTGCTGCGC
>JBEVNE010000052.1:0-20062 GCA_040508275.1 Duganella sp. | reverse complement strand
CCACCCACGAGAACACAGAATATGGCCGTCAATTCCCCCCTGCCCGTCGCTGCGGACCTGAAACCCGTTGCCGGTATCGAGATCGGCTATGCGCAAGCCGGCATCAAAAAACCCAACCGCAAGGACGTGCTGGTGATGAAGCTGGCGCCGACCGCCACCGTGGCAGGCGTGTTTACGCTCAACCGTTTCTGCGCGGCGCCGGTACAGATTTCCAAGGCCCACCTGGCCGCCGCCAAAGACAGCGGCAAGCCGATTGTTGCGCTGCTCGTCAACACCGGCAACGCCAATGCTGGCACCGGCGAACTGGGCCTGTCGCTGGCCAATGAAACCTGCGCCGCCCTGGCCGCGCAACTGGGCTGCGAAGCGGCGCAGATCCTGCCGTTTTCCACCGGCGTCATCCTCGAGCCGCTGCCGGCGGCCAAAGTGATTGCCGGCCTGCCGCAGGCAGTGGCCGGCCTGCAGGCCGACAACTGGTACAACGCCGCCGAAGCCATCATGACCACCGATACCCAGCCCAAAGCCGGTTCGCGCACGGTCACCGTGGGCGGCCATACGGTCACGCTGAGCGGCATTTCCAAGGGCGCCGGCATGATCAAGCCGAACATGGCGACCATGCTCGGCTACCTGGCATTTGACGCCAAGGTGGCGCAGCCAGTGCTGGACGTGCTGGTCAAACAGGTGGCCGATCAAAGCTTCAACTGCATCACCATCGACGGCGACACCTCGACCAACGATTCCTTCATGCTGATCGCCACCGGCGCCGGCACGCTGGAAGTCAACTCGGTCGATACGCCCGAATACCGCGAACTGGCCGCCGCCGTGACCGAGCTGGCCGTGTTCCTGGCGCAGGCGATCGTGCGCGACGGCGAGGGCGCCACCAAGTTCATCACCATTACCGTGGAAGACGCCGCCAGCGTGGAAGAAGCGCGCAAGATCGCCTATTCCATCGGCCATTCGCCGCTGGTCAAAACCGCCTTCTTCGCCTCGGACCCCAACCTGGGCCGCATCCTGGCCGCCATCGGCTACGCCGGCGTCGATGATCTCGACGTCAGCAAGCTCAATCTGTACCTGGACGACGTGTGGGTGGCCAAGAATGGCGGCCGCAATCCCGACTACCAGGAAGCCGACGGCCAGCGCGTGATGCAGCAGAGCGAAATCACCGTGCGCGTCAAACTGGCGCGCGGCACGCAGGCCGCTACCGTGTACACCTGCGACCTGTCGCACGACTACGTGAGCATTAACGCCGACTACCGTTCGTAATGAGCACACTCGAACAATTCCTGGCGCGGGCCGAAGCTGTGCTGGCGCGCGTGGAGGCAGTACTGCCACCGGCGCCGCCCGCGCCCGACTGGAGCGGCTACGCCTTCCGCTGGCGCAAACGCCAGCATGGCCCCAGCTACCTGCAGGCGGTCGCCCATGTGTCCAGCATCGCGCTCGATGATTTGCAGCATGTGGGACCGCAAAAGCAGCAGATCGAGCAGAACACGCGCCAGTTCGTGCAGGGCCGTCCGGCCAACAACGTGCTGCTGACCGGCGCGCGCGGTACCGGCAAGTCGTCGCTGATCAAGGCTTGCCTGAACCAGTTTGCTACCGACGGTCTGCGCCTGATCGAGGTGGACAAGGCCGACCTGGCCGAGCTGCCCGATATCGTCGATCTGGTCGCCGGCCGGCCCGAGCGTTTCATCATCTTTTGCGACGACCTGTCGTTCGAGGAAGGCGAGAGCGGCTACAAGGCGCTCAAGGTGGCGCTCGATGGCAGCATTTCGGCGCAGTCCGACAATGTGCTGATTTACGCCACGTCCAACCGCCGCCACCTGCTGCCCGAGCGCATGGCCGACAACCTCAGCTACAAGCATGACGACAACGGCGACCTGCACCCCGGTGAAACCGTCGAGGAAAAAATCTCGCTGTCCGAGCGCTTCGGCCTGTGGCTGACGTTCTATCCGTTCCGCCAGGACGATTACCTGGCCATTGCCGGTCACTGGCTGGCCACGCTCGGCTGCACCCCGGAACAGATCGAGGCGGCACGCGGCGACGCCCTGCGCTGGGCCTTGCAGCGCGGCTCGCGCTCGGGCCGGGTGGCGTGGCAGTTTGCCAAGGATTACGCCGGCAAGCTCGGAGATCCGGCATGAGCGGCGCTTCCACCCCAACCCCGATCGATGTCGCCGTTGGCATTTTGATGCAGCCCAACGGCGACGTGCTGCTGGGACAGCGCCCGGCCGGCAAGCCTTACGAGGGTTACTGGGAATTCCCCGGTGGTAAGGTCGATCCCGGCGAAACCATTTTCGAGGCGCTACAGCGCGAGTTTGTCGAAGAACTCGGGCTGACCATTCATAGCGCCGAAGAGTGGTGCGGCGTCGAGCACGTGTACCCGCACGCCCATGTGCGGCTGCATTTCTTTATCAGCCGCGACTGGCAAGGCGAACCGCAAAGCCTGGAAGGCCAGGCGTTTGCCTGGCAGGGCACAGTGGGCGTGGAACCGCTGCTGCCCGCGACGGTGCCGTTGCTGGAGTGGCTCGATCAGGTACGTTTTGGCTAAATTAAAAAAATCCTCCGGCGCTGCATCCAATCCCGCCACCGGCGGGTAGTACAGACATCGCCGCAGCACCGGCAGACAGCAGAGGAAACAGGACGCGTGCGCCAGCCAGGCTTCGCTATAATCGGCCGATGCCTGATGCTCAACAGTGGGCGCCCCCTTAACCTCTCGACCCTTTGCCGATGCCTCCAGCCACCGACGGTTTCGATTACGACGCAGCACTGCATGCCTGTGCGCTTGGCGACCAGGGTGCGCTCCAGCGCCTGTACCAGCAGGACGGCCGCCATCTGCTGGGCGTGGCGCTGCGCATCGTGCGTCGCCGTGACCTGGCCGAGGATGTGCTGCACGACGCTTTTGTGAATATCTGGCACAAGGCTGCCAGCTTTGATGCGGGCCGGGGCGCCGGGCGCGGCTGGATTTTCAGCGTGGTGCGCCACCAGGCGCTGAACGCCTTGCGTGCGCGTGAACGGGAAGTGGCGGTTGACGAAGAAACCCTGGAAGCGCTGCACGAAGACCACGGCGACAGCGTGGCCGAACAGTTTGAACTGCAGGCCAGCATGGGACGGCTCAACGATTGCCTGAACCATCTCGACAGCGCCAAGCGCAACAGCATCGTCTGCGCCTATGTCGATGGCTGCAGCCACAGTGAAATCGCGGCGCGGCTGAATGCGCCGCTGGGGACGGTCAAAGCCTGGCTCAAGCGCGGCCTGGCCGCTTTGCGGGAGTGCATGGGATGACAGAATCGATCGAACAACTGCGCCAGCTTGCCGGTGAATACGTGCTGGGCACGCTGTCATTGGCCGCCCGCCGCGAGGTGGAACGGCGCCTGGCGCAGGAACCCTTGCTGCGCGCCGAGGTGCAAGCCTGGGAGCAGCGCCTGCTGCCGCTGACCGCGCTGGCCGAGCCGGTAGAGCCGTCAGCCGGTTTGTGGCCGCGCATTGCCGGCAATCTGCGCCCACCAACGCTCACACCGGCAGGGGGTTGGCGACGCTGGTGGAACGATCTGCGCCTGTGGCGCACGCTGGGCATGGGTGCGGTGGCCGCCACGGTCATGCTGGCAACTGCGCTGGTCATGCAGCCGGCGCCCGAGCTGGCGCAGCCCGCCTACATGGTGGTGCTGGTGGCGCCGCAGGAACGCACGGCCGGCTATGTGGTGCAGGCGAGCCTGAACCGCAAGCTGACGCTGACGCCCCTGCAGGGCGTGAACGTGCCGGGCAACAAGGCGCTGCAATTCTGGACCAAGGGTACGGACTGGAAGGCGCCGGTATCGCTGGGCCTGGTCACGCCGAACCAGCCGCTCAAGGTGGCGCTGGACAAGCTGCCGCCCGTGCAGGCGGACCAATTGTTTGAAATTACCCTGGAACCGCAAGCGGGCTCGCCGACCGGTCTGCCGACCGGGCCGATATTGTTTATCGGCCGGGCAGTGAAAACCATATAACTGAAGACGAAGAATTATTCTTCGTCGAGCGGGTCCTTGGGCGGGGCGGCGGGAATCGCGTACTTTTCCTCGGCCCAGGCGCCCAGGTCGATTTTCTTGCAGCGTTCGGAGCAAAACGGGCGAAACTTGTTTTCTTCCTTCCATTCCACTTTGGCGGAACAGGTAGGGCAATCGACAACGGTGACCATGGTAATGATTTAGAAGTTACAGAGCGTGAGCTCGAATGGTACCTGATCTTCGAGCGGCTTGGGTTTCAGGTCACCGCCCTGGGTGGTAAAGCGTACCCACAGCATGTACTTGTTGGCGGAAATTTCCGGAATCGCACCCATGGTTTCGTCCAGCGTCAGGCGCAGCATCTGGTAGACCTTGCCCTGCAACATCTGCTGGTAACTGCCGCCGACGGCAATCATTTTCACCGGCGCTCCCGAATTGCGCAGCAAGCGCAGTACCAGACCGAGCGCGTCGAACAGCGGCGCCAGCGGTGCAAACCAGTTGGCAATATCGTTAAAACGCTGCTCGGCCGGGCGCTGCTGCCAGGCGTAGTAGGACGGCAAATCGAACTCGCAGGCGCCGCCCGGAATGATGGTGCGGCCACGGATGCTCATCAGCCATTCGTTGTCGCGCACGTTCTGGCCGGTCTTGCCTTGTGCCGCCACCAGCGCGCTGCTGACGCTATCGACCTCGGCCAGCACGGCGTCGAGCATGTCGGTTTCGACGTTGGGATTCAAACGGTAGCCAAGCAGGCTCTGGCGCTGGCGCTCGAGTTCCTGCAGCAGGTCGGACTTCAGGTCGGCGCGGCCGGCCACTTCGAGCATGTCGAAAATCGTCGACAGGGCAACATGGTGTTGCATCGCGTCTTGCTGATGCACAAAGAACTTGAACTTCTCGTACAGATCCTCCAATCGCAACAACGTGCGGATGCGCTCGTTGAAAGGATATTCGTAGACAATCAAAATAACATCCCTCTATAGGTGGACCTGCGACAATTCACGTGATTTTGAAGCAAGCCAAGCAAAATTACAAACATTGAGCAGGTATTGTTACCGTTCTTTTTAAAATTACCAGGGTATTTAGCCGCGAAGCTGCAAATAGAGGCCGTGCAGGCGGTCGATTTGCGGTATCAGGGCCTCAACGCCGCCATTATTGTCGATGACGTCGTCCGCCGCCGCCAGCCGCTCGGCACGGCTGGCCTGGGCCGCCATGATGGCTTTTACCTGCTGGCCGCTTAAATTGTTACGCGCCATCACGCGGGTAATTTGCACTTGTTCCGCGCAGTCTACCGCGAGTATGCGTGTGACCCTGTTCCGCCAGGTGCCGGACTCTACCAGCAGCGGCACCGCGTAGATGACGTAGGCTCCGGTAGAAGCTTCGGCCGCAGCCAAGGCGCCATCGCGGATGCGCGGGTGCAAAATCGCTTCCAGTTGCGCCTTGGCGGCCGCATCGGAAAACACCAGCGCACGCATGCGCGCGCGGTCGAGCGCGCCGGCAGCATCGGCATACTCTGCACCGAAGGCGGCGATAATCGCGGGCATGGCCGCGCCGCCGGGCGCTGTCAGGCTGTGGGCGATCAGATCGGTATCGACCACGCTGGCGCCTCGCGCGGCAAACAGGTCGGCGACCGTGCTTTTACCGCTGCCGATGCCGCCCGTCAGGCCGATGGAAAAAGGCAGCTTGTTCATCGCAGGATAGGATAGAGGATGGCGCTGAAGTCGGCCAGCGGCGCACGGTAGAGGAAACAGATCAGGCCGGCTGCTGCGAGGTAGGGGCCGAATGGAATCTGGTAATCGAGGCCGCGCCGGTTCAGGACCATCAGCACAATGCCGACCACCGAGCCGACCAGCGAGGCCATCAGCACGATGGCTGGCAGCATGGCCCAGCCCAGCCAGGCGCCCAGCGCCGCCAGCAGCTTGAAGTCGCCATAGCCCATGCCCTCGCGCTTGCGCAGCAGTTTGTACAGCCAGTAAATCGACCACAGCGACAGATAGCCGGCCACAGCACCGATCACGGCGCTCTGCAGCGATACATAGGTGGCGTTGATATTGAGCAGCAGTCCGGCCCACAATAGCGGAAAGGTCAGGTCGTCGGGCAGCAGCTGGGTATCGAAATCGATAAACGTCAGCGCCACCAGGCTATACAGCAGGAACAGGCCGCCCAGCCCCTGCCAGCCGCTGCCAAACTGCCACAGCACCAGCGCCGACAGCGCAGCCGTCAGCAGCTCCACCAGCGGATAACGGGCCGAGATTGGCGCCTTGCAGGCGCTGCACTTGCCGCGCAGGGCCAGCCAGCTGATGACCGGAACATTTTCCAGCGCCGTGATCTGGTGGTCGCAATGCGGGCAGGCCGAACGCGGCACCATCAGGTTGTAGCGGTCCTGGTGCACGGGTTGCTGCTGCGCTTCCATGGCGCAGTAATTATCGGATTCGCGCTGCATCATCTTTGGCACGCGGTGAATCACGACATTGAGGAAACTGCCGATCAGCAGGCCGAACAGGCCACCGATAAGGCTGATGACAAGATCGCCGGCAGGGGCGAACAGCAGGGAAGGTTGCATGGGCAGGAATGTGGGCTGGCAATATGGGCATGATAAAGCATCATGCCGACCTTGCGGCAGCATTTGCCGATGGCCTTTGCCCGTGCTCCCCCGTAGGAGATATGGGAAGAAAGCAAGGATGCTGGCAAGGTGGTGGAACCGACCTGGCTGGAGCACCGTTTGCCGACTTTATTGATTACACCGCATTTGCTGCTGGCGGGCTTGCTGGCGCAATGCCTGCTGCTGGGGCTGCTGCTGGCCTGGCGCCGCCGCCTGGTGCGCCGTCACGCGGCCCTGCTGGCGGAATTGGCCGAGCGCGAGCGCATCACTGCCAGCGCGCATGACTCGCTGCTGCAGGGCATGCAGGGCATCTTGCTCAGCATCCACAGCGTCGGTCAGCGCCTGCCTGCTACCAGTGCCGAGCGCGCCGCCATCGAGCATATTCTGGATCAGGGCGATGCGGCGCTGGCCGAGGGGCGACAGCAATGGCTGGAACTCAGCGCCGCGCAGGTTTTTCCCGACGAGGCGAAGCAGTGATACGTATGCTCTGCTTACTGCCGCGCACCGCGCCAGCGTCCACCCTCGATAGCAAACGTCATCGCCGTCTCTTCATCGGGCTGGCCGGGTTTAGCGATGGTGGCGAGGCAGGCCAGATGGCCGGTTTTGCCATGCAGGATGCATTCGCCGGTGGATGTCACGCGTAGCGTGGTGCGGGCGGCTTGGACCTCGGGGTTGGCTGCTGCTTGCGGGTTGTTGGCGACCTGTTCTTCGGCCCAGGCGCGCATGACTGCTTGCGCTTCGGCGGGCTTGGGCGGAGGAAATTCGTCGTTCTTGCGTCCGGTGGCGACCCAGACGTTCGCGTCACCTTGTTTTTTCTGTTGCAACGCCTGCACCATGTAGGTGTCGCGCTTGCTGGTGCTGGTGCCGATCAGGCACAGCATTTCTCCCGCGATGGTTGGCGACGGCTGGCACATGCGCAGGTCGGTCACGCGCATCGGCTCCGCTGCCGTTGATGGGTCGCCAGCGCGGCTGCTGTCCAGGGCGGTCTGGATTTGCTGGACGGTGGGCGCCGCCGCAGTATTAGCGCCCTGGGCCAGTCCATGAAATGCCAGCACCAGCAAACTGAACAGGGGAGCGGCACACCGGCCGGGTACGGTAAAACGCATAACAGTGCCTTTACGGATGAAAGGCAAAATCCTAGCACTTTCAGGAAACTTTGATTTTTTTATACCACTGAACCGAGTTTGAAGATCGGCAAATACATGGCAATCACCAGCCCGCCGATCAGCACGCCGAGGATGACCATGATGGCCGGCTCCATCAGGCTCGACAGCGAGGCCACGGCGTCGTCCACTTCTTCCTCGTAAAAATCGGCCACCTTGCCCAGCATGGCGTCGAGCGCGCCCGATTCTTCGCCGATGGCCACCATTTGCGTGACCATATTGGGAAACACATCGACATTCTGCATGGCGGCGGTCAGGCTGGTGCCGGTGCTCACCTCGTTCTGGATACGGCGGGTGGCGTCGGCATAGACGGCGTTGCCGGCGGCGCCGCCGACCGAATCGAGCGATTCCACCAGCGGCACGCCGGCGGCAAACATGGTGGAGAGCGTGCGCGTCCAGCGGGCTATCGTGGCTTTGCGGATCACTTCGCCAAACACGGGCACTCGCAGTAAAAAGCGGTCCATGAAGCGCTGCATCGGCACCGAGCGTTTCCATGTACGGAAAAACAGCCAGATGGCCAGGCCCAGGCCGCCGAAAATCACGTACCACCAGTCGACAAAAAATGCCGACAGCGCCATCACGAACAGCGTGGGGGCGGGCAGGTTGGCGCCGAAGCTGGCGAATACCTCTTTAAAGGCCGGCACCACCCAGATCATGATCACCGCCGTGACGATAAAAGCCACCGCCAGGATGGCGATCGGGTACATCAGCGCCGACCTGATCTTGGCCTTCATGGCCAGGGTTTTTTCCTTGTACACGGCCAGCCGCGTCAGCAGGTCTTCCAGAATGCCGGCCTGTTCGCCGGCCGCCACCAGGTTGCAGAACAGGGCGTCGAAGTACAGTGGAAACTTGCGGAAGGCCTGGTTCAGGCTGGTGCCGGTTTCGATGTCGGCGCGCAGGTCCAGCACCAGTTTCGACACCGAAGGATTGGCGTGGCCCTTGCCGACGATGTCGAAGGACTGTAACAGCGGTACGCCGGCTTTCATCATGGTGGCCAGCTGGCGGGTAAACAGGCTGATATCCTTGTCGGTGATGCGCTTGCCGCTGCGATATTTTTTTTTGCGTACCCGGGTGACCAGGATGCCCTGGCGGCGCAGCGTGACATTGACCACGGCTTCGCCGCCGGCGCGCAGTTCGCCGCGCACGGTCTTGCCGGTCTTGTCCTTGCCCTCCCAGGCATAAATTGCTTCCTTGACTTGATCAACCGCGTTTGCCATGTGCGCCGTTCCCCATTCCCTGTTACTCGTTGGTACAGCCGAGCACTTCTTCCAGGCTGGTCAGGCCCATCCTGACCTTGACCAGGCCGGACTGGCGCAGCGACTTGACGCCTTCGCGCGCGGCCTGGGCGGCGATTTCCATGGCATTGCCGTGCGCCAGGATCAGGCTTTCGATGGCTGGCGTGATCGGCATGATCTGGTAAATGCCTACGCGTCCCTTGTAGCCGTTGCCGTTGCAGCGCTCGCAGCCGATCGGGCCATACGGCTTCCAGCTGCCATTGAGCGCCTCGGGCTGGAAGCCGGCCTTGAGCAGCAACTCGGCGGAAATATCGACTACCTGCTTGCAGACGCACAGGCGGCGCGCCAGCCGCTGCGCCGTGATCAGCGTGACCGACGAGGCGATATTGAACGGCGCCACGCCCATATTCATCAGCCGTGTCAGCGTCGAGGGCGCATCGTTGGTGTGCAGCGTGGAAAACACCAGGTGGCCGGTCTGCGCTGCCTTGACGGCGATGTCGGCGGTTTCCAGGTCGCGGATTTCACCGACCATGATGATGTCCGGGTCTTGCCGCAGGAAGGACTTGAGCGCCACCGGAAAGGTCAGCCCGGCCTTGTCGTTGACGTTGACCTGGTTGACGCCGGGCAGATTGATCTCGGCCGGGTCTTCCGCTGTAGAAATGTTAATGCCGGGCTTGTTGATCACATTCAGGCAGGTGTATAGCGACACCGTCTTGCCCGAGCCGGTCGGCCCCGTCACCAGCACCATGCCATAGGGGCGCTGGATGGCGTCCATCAGCAGCGCTCTTTGCTCCGGGTCGTAGCCGAGCGCGTCGATACCCATCTGCGCCTGGGTGGCGTCGAGGATGCGCATCACGGTTTTTTCGCCGAACAGGGTGGGCAGGGTGGATACGCGCAAGTCGATGGTACGCGTGGGCGAGGCCACCAGGCGCATGCGGCCATCCTGCGGCACGCGCTTTTCGGAAATATCGAGCTTGGCCAGCACCTTGATGCGCGACACCAGCTTGTCCTTGATCGAGACCGGCGGCTGGGCGTGCTCGATCAGCACGCCATCGACGCGGAAACGCACGCGGTAAAATTTTTCAAACGGTTCAAAATGCAGGTCGGAAGCGCCCATGGTGACGGCATCGAGCAGCATCTTGTTTAAAAACCGCACCACCGGCGCATCTTCGACCTCGTTGGCGGCGGCGGTGTCGGCCGGATGCGGCTGGGTTTCTTCCTCTTCGGCAAACTGGAATTCCGTATCGGGTCCGGCCAGGTCGGCAATGCTCTGTTCACTGCTGCGGCCCAGCCGCGCCAGCAGTTGCAGCAGGGCGTCGTGCGGCACGATGATCGGTTCCACCGTTGACTCGGTCTGGAACTTGACCTGGTCCAGCGCCAGCGTGTTGGTGGGATCGGAAATGGCGACCGCCATGCGGTTGCCGCGCCGCGCCAGGGCAATCACGCGCTGACCCTGCATCAGCTTGGCGTCGATGGCCTTGGCCGGCAGCGCCTCGATGTCGAGCAGACCGATGTCGAGCAGGGGATAGGCAAAGGTTTCGGCGCAAAACGTCGCTAGCGCACGGGCGTCGATCAGGGTGCTGGCAATCAGCACGTCGATGAATGCTTGCTTTTCGGATAATGATTTTTTGTGCAGTGCCTCTGCCTGGGGAGGGGACAGCTTCCCGGCTTGCATCAGCGCCCGCGCCAGTCCCGGCATTGGCGCGGTGTTCGGTAGGACTGCGGCCATAGAGGCTTTCCGTCAGGATAGAGGAGGGCGGATAAGGAAATCATGCCTTCGAGCACGTTTTTTGTAAAGCGCGCGCTGTGCATCGGCTCGGTATCTGGAGACGATTGTACCTTTGCCGTGACAGCGTGCTGGTGCTGGGCGTGCTGAATGCGGGCTTTGCGGTGTCTATCCAACACTTCGGTGTTGCAAGCTGGTCTTGCGGATTAGGTTCCGAACCCGCCAGCTTTACCCAGCACCATGGCATAAGCCCCCATCGCCACCCCATTCTCCTGCCGCGCCGCCATGGTTTCGCTGGCCAGCACGGTAAAACCGGCCCCGGCCGCCAGCCCTTGCAGATAGCCCAGCGTATGGGCATAGCGGTTTGACGGCCGCAGCACGTAATCGGCACCACCTTCGTCTGCCGATTCGACCGAGAAGCAGAAGCGTCCGCCCGGGCGCAGCGCCTGCCAGACGGCGCCGAAGACCGGCGCAAGGTCGCCGATGTAGACCAGCACATCGGCCGCCACCGCCAGATCCCAGGCGCCCTCATGCTCCAGCAGGTAGCCGACCAGGTCGGCGCAAGCGAGGCTGTCGTACAGCGCGCGCTCGGCGGCCTTGTCGAGCATCTGCTGCGACAGGTCAACGCCATCGAGCCGGCCGGAATAAGCGCGCAGATAGGGGCCGCACAGGCCGGTGCCGCAGCCCAGGTCCACGGTGTCCAGCAAGCCATCCGGCGCGCTGCGGCGGATCAGCGCATCGAGGCTGGCCGGCGTGCGGTAGTCGAGCACCTCGGTCAGGTGCTGGTCGAAGTGGTTGGCGTACTGGTCGAACAGGGCGCGCACGTAATCGTTGGGCAGCGTGGCCGGGGTCTCGCCGGCGCCGACCGAAGCCAGGGCAAAGGCGATGGTTTGCGGATCGTCGCCATGGGCCAGCGCGGCGCGGTAGGCGGCCACGGCGTCGTCGCGCCGTCCCAGCGAGCGCAGGGTGTTGCCACGATGGTAGTGGGCCAGCGCGTGGGCGGGTTTCAGCACCAGCGCGCGGTCGTAGCAATCGAGTGCGGCGGCAAATTCGCCCAGGCGTTGCAGGCTGGCGCCTTGTGCACTCCAGGCTTCGGCCCAATCGGGGCGCAGCATGATGGCGCGCTCGAAGCTGTCTACTGCCTCGACCAGCCGGTGCAGACAGTGCAGGGCGTTGGCGCGGGCAAACCAGGCGTCGGCATAGCGTTCGCGCAGTGCCAGCGCCGCGTCGGCGGCGGCCAGCGCCTCGGCATGGCGGCCCTGCTGTTGCAGCACAATGGCGCGGTTGCAGTGCGCTTCCGGGTAGGCCGGTTGCAGCGCCAGTGCACGCTGGTAGCTGAGCAAGGCGTCGTCCAGCAGGTTTAGCTGGCGCAGCGCGTTGCCGCGATTGCTCCAGGCCAGTGCATAGCCGGGATGGCGCGCCAGTGCGCGTTCATGGCTGGCTACCGCTTCTTCAGCGCGGCCGGCATCGAGCAGCGCCACGCCGAGGTTGCAATGGGCGTTGGCCTTTGTGTCATTGACGGCGATCGCCTGCGTGATCAGATCGATGGCGCCGGCGCTGTCGCCCTGCTGGCGGGCGATCACGCCGAGCAGGTGCAGGGCGTCGAACTGCTGCGGTTCCAGCACCAGCACCTGGCGGTAAATGGCTTGCGCCGGCAACAGTTGCCCTTGTTGCTGGAGTTGGACGGCTTGCTGAAGGAGGGAGGTGACCAGTGGTTTGCTCATGATGCCCGCATAGTAACAGGCTCAAGATACACTTTAGGGAACCTCGAAAAACCGTAGCGAGCGGCCCGTTATCGTCTTGAGTAGCGGAAGCGTACGGATGTACGCTGAGCAACGGAGAGGCGATAGCGGGTTGCGCAGTAGGTTTTCCGAGGTTCCCTTAGCTGCCGCGGTAGGTGGAATAGGCCCACGGCGACACCACCAGCGGCACATGGTAATTCTGCTCGGCGTCGGCCACGCCAAAGGCGATGGTCACTTCGTCGATAAAGCGCGGTTCGGGCAAGTTCACGCCCTGGGCGGCGAAATAATCGCCGGCGCCAAACACCAGCTCATACTTGCCGGCCTTGAGCTGCTCGCCTTCCAGCAGCGGCGTGGCGCAACGGCCGTCGGCGTTGGTGATGTCGGTGACCAGCAGGGTGCGTCCCTCGGCGCTGACCGCGTACAGCGACAGCTTGACGCCGGCGCCGGGCTTGCCCTGGGTGATGTCGAGTACGTGCGTGCTGAGTTTGCCCATGGCCGGTCCTATATGTGTGTGCGATAAGTGTCTATGGTGTAAATCATATACCGATGCGCTGCTGCGCATATATCATGAAGGTTATATTCACCATATTTCGGCCGCTTCCATGAGCACTTACGACAATTATCCGCGTGACCTGGTGGGCTACGGACCACGCCCGCCCCATGCCCGCTGGCCCGACCAGGCGCGCGTGGCGCTGCAATTCGTGCTCAATTACGAAGAAGGCGGCGAAAACAGCGTGCTGCATGGCGACGCCGGCTCCGAAACCTTTTTGTCCGAGATTATCGGCGCCGCCTCATTCAGCAACCGCCACATGAGCATGGAGTCGCTCTACGAATACGGTTCGCGCGCCGGTCTGTGGCGCGTGCTGCGCCTGTTCGAGCAGCGCAAATTGCCGCTGACCGTGTTTGGCGTATCGATGGCCCTTAAACGCCATCCCGAGGCGGTGGCGGCGTTCCAGTCGCTCGGCCATGAAATCGCCTGCCACGGCCTGCGCTGGATCAGCTACCAGAACATGGACGAAGCCACCGAGCGCGCCCACATGCAGGAGGCGGTGCAGATCATCCGCGAACTGACCGGCAGCGCGCCGCAGGGCTGGTACACGGGCCGCGATTCGCCCAACACGCGCCGGCTGGTGATGGAACACGGCGGTTTTGCCTACGACGCCGACCACTACGGCGACGACCTGCCGTTCTGGCAGGAGGTGGCGCACACGGGCGCCGACGGCCAGTCCGCCGTCACGCCGCAACTGATCGTGCCCTACACGCTCGATACCAACGACATGCGCTTTGCCGCCGCCCAGGGATTCAACTCGGGCACGCAGTTCTTCGATTACCTCAAGGACGCCTTCGACGTGCTGTATGCCGAAGGCGATCCGCAAGGGCTGAACCAGCCGAAAATGCTGTCGATCGGCCTGCATTGCCGCATCGTCGGTCGGCCGGCGCGGCTGGCGGCGCTGGCGCGTTTTCTCGACTACGTGCAGCAGCACGATAAAGTCTGGATCACGCGCCGCATCGACATTGCCGAACATTGGCGAACCACTCATCCGTTTATTTCCCCTGTCCCGAGAGCCTGAAGCCATCATGTCCGAACCTGTCCGCTACTACTTCCGTGGCGCCGTGCGTGAATTTTCCGGCGGCGCGCCTACCCGTACCGTGCTTCAGCACCTGCGCGAAGACCTGCATTGCAGCGGCACCAAGGAAGGCTGCGCCGAAGGCGATTGCGGCGCCTGCACCGTGGTGGTCGGCAGCCTCGACGCCGACGGCCAGCTGCACATGAAGGCGGTCAATTCCTGCATCCAGTTCGCCCCCACGCTCGATGGCAAGGCGCTGTTCACGGTGGAAGACCTGCAGCAGCAGGACGGCGCCCTGCACCCGGTGCAGCAGGCGCTGGTCGAATGCCATGGCTCGCAATGCGGCTTCTGTACGCCGGGGTTTGCGATGTCGCTGTGGGGCATGTACCTTGACAAGAATGGCCAGCCGGCCCAGCGCCGGGAAATCGACGACTGCCTGTCCGGCAACCTGTGCCGCTGCACCGGTTACCGCCCGATCATCGACGCCGCCCAGCGCATGAGCGAACTGCCGGCCGTGAACTTTGACCGTGCAGCGCTGGCGCAGCAGCTGCGTGCGATTCAGCGCGAAGCAGGCGTCAGTTACAGCGCCCACGGCTGCACCTTCCACGCGCCGCGCACGCTCGATGAACTGCTGGCGCTGCGCGCCGCCCATCCCAAAGCCACGCTGCTGGCCGGCTCCACCGACATCGGCCTGTGGGTGACCAAGCAGTTGCGTGAACTGGGTGACATCATCTATCTGGGCCATGTGCAGGCGCTGCAAAGCGTGAGCGAGCAGGACGGCATGCTGGCGATTGGCGCCGGCGTGTCGCTGGAAGATGCCTACAACGCCCTGTGCCAGCGCTATCCGGCGCAACTGGCCGAGCTGCGCCAGCGCTTCGCCTCGCTGCCGATCCGCAATGCCGGCACGCTGGGCGGCAATGTCGCCAACGGGTCGCCGATCGGCGACTCGATGCCGTGGCTGATTGCTGTCGGCAGCCAGGTGGTGCTGCAGGGGGCGGGCGGCCAGCGCGTGCTGCCGCTGGAAGCGTTTTATCTCGACTACCAGAAAAAGGATCTGCGGGCCGACGAGATCGTGGTCGCCGTACGCGTGCCGCTGCCGCGCGCCGACGTGCAGTTCCGCACCTACAAGCTGGCCAAGCGCTTCGACCAGGATATCTCGGCCGTGTGCGCAGCGTTTGCGTTCACTTTTGACGGCGATCACATCGTCGATGCCCGCATCGCCTATGGCGGCATGGCCGCCACGCCACGCCGCGCCGCCCGCGCCGAAGCCTCGCTGACCGGCTTGCGCTGGAACGAAGCCAATCTGCGCGTGGCCATGGACTTGCTGGCGCAGGATTTTGCGCCGCTGTCGGACATGCGCGCCTCCAATACTTACCGCATGCAGGCGGCGCAAAATCTGCTGCGCCGCTTCTGGTTTGAAACGCGGGCTGAAGCGCCGCTGGCGCCGGCGCAAGTCAACGCGTTTGCCTGCCAGACCAGCAAGGAGCCATCATGAACCGACCGGACTTCCATTCTGCTCCTGCATCCTCACCTGCCGGCGACAGCATGCCGTGGAAAGCCGTCGGCGTGCCGCGCGCGCATGAATCTGCCGTGCTGCACGTGCTGGGCCAGGCCACGTATACCGACGACATCCCCGAGCTGCACGGCACGCTGCATGCAGCGCTGGGCTTGTCTTCCAAAGCGCACGCGCATATCCGCTCGATCGACCTGGCGCCGGTGCGCGCCGCCAGCGGCGTGGTGGCCGTGTATACGGCGGCCGATATCGTTGGCGTCAACGATTGCGGCCCCATCATCCACGACGATCCGATCCTGTGCGCCGGCGAAGTGATGTACGTCGGGCAGCCGATTTTCATCGTGGTGGCGGACAGCCACGACAACGCCCGCCGCGCCGCCCGCCGCGCCGTGATCGATTACGAAGAACTGCCGGCCATCTTCACGCCGCAGCAGGCCAAGGCGGGGCAATCGTATGTGCTGCCGCCGATGCGGCTGGCGCGCGGCGATTTTCAGGCGGCTTTCGAACTGGCGCCGCACGTGGTGCGCGGCCAGTTGTTTGTCGGCGGCCAGGAACAGTTTTACCTGGAAGGGCAGATCGCCTACGCCACCCCCAAGGAAGACCGCGCCATGCTGGTGCAGTGCTCGACTCAGCATCCGAGCGAGATGCAGCACGTGGTGGCCCATGCGCTGGGCGTACACTCGCACAAGGTGCAGGTGGAATGCCGGCGCATGGGCGGCGGCTTCGGCGGCAAGGAATCGCAATCGGCGCTGTGGGCCGCTGCTGCAGCGATTGCCGCCGCCAAGCTGCAACGCCCGGTCAAGCTGCGCGCCGACCGCGACGACGACATGCTGGTGACCGGCAAGCGCCACTGCTTCTTTTACGAGTATGAAGTCGGTTACGATGACAACGGCAAAATCCTCGCCGCCAAGGTCGATATGACGCTGCGCGCCGGCTATTCGGCCGACCTGTCCGGGCCGGTGGCCACGCGCGCGGTCTGCCACTTCGACAATACCTATTATCTGTCGGACGTCGAAATCCTTGCTGGCTGCGGCAAGACCAATACCCAGTCCAACACGGCATTCCGGGGCTTTGGCGGACCGCAGGGCGCGATTGCCATCGAATACGTGATCGACGATATCGCCCGCAATCTGGGGCGCGATGCGCTCGATATCCGCCGCCTCAATTTCTATGGCAAGACTGAACGCAATGTCACGCCCTACGGTCAGGAAATCGTCGACAACGTCATCGAAGCCCTGACGAGCGAACTGGAACAGAGCAGCGACTACCGCGCACGCCGCGCCGCCATCGAACAGTTCAACGCCGCCAGCCCGGTGCTCAAGAAAGGGTTGGCGCTGACGCCGCTCAAGTTCGGTATCGCCTTCAATGTCACCCATCTCAACCAGGCCGGCGCGCTGGTGCACGTGTATGTCGATGGCTCGGTGCTGGTCAACCATGGCGGCACCGAAATGGGGCAGGGCATCAACACCAAGGTGATGCAGGTGGTGGCGCACGAACTGGGCGTGAGCATGGAACAGTTGCGCGTGACCGCCACCGATACCAGCAAGGTGGCCAACACCTCGGCCACGGCGGCATCCACCGGCGCTGACCTGAACGGCAAGGCCGCCCAGGATGCGGCGCGCCAGATCCGCGACCGGCTGGCCGCCTACGCCATCAAGCTGTATGGCGACGATGGCAGCAGCGTGCGCTTTGCCGACAACCAGGTGCACGTGAACGGCCACGTGCTGCCGTTTCCCGAGCTCGTGCAAAAAGCCTATCTGGCGCGTGTGCAGCTGTGGTCGGACGGCTTTTACGCCACCCCCGGCCTGCACTGGGACCCGAAAACCATGAGCGGCCACCCGTTCTCGTACTACGCCTATGGCGCAGCCGTTTCCGAAGTGGTGGTCGATACCCTCACCGGCGAATGGAAGCTGCTGCGCACCGATGCGCTGTACGACGCCGGTCGTTCGCTCAACCCGGCCATCGATATCGGCCAGGTCGAGGGCGCTTTCATTCAGGGCATGGGCTGGCTGACCACCGAGCAGCTGTGGTGGAACGACGCCGGCAAGCTGATGACGCATGCGCCATCGACCTACAAAATTCCGGGCGTGTCCGACTGCCCCGAGGATTTCCGCGTCAAGCTGTTCGATAACGGCAATGTCGAGGACAGCATCCACCGTTCCAAGGCCGTTGGCGAACCGCCGCTGCTGCTGCCGTTCTCGGTGTTCTTTGCCATTCGCGACGCCATTTCCAGCGTTGGCGGCCACCGCGTCAACCCGCCGCTCAACGCGCCGGCCACCAGCGAAGAAATCCTGCGTGCGCTGTCCATCGTCGAGTTCAGCGCTTGATGCTGAAAGCTGAGGCATCATGATGAACGACTGGTTGACAGCATTTGGCGATCAAGCGGCGGTGCTGGTAACGGTCGCCATGGTGCAGGGCTCGGTGCCGCGTGCACCGGGCGCCCGCATGCTGGTGACGCGCAGCCGCGCTGATGACACCATCGGCGGCGGCCACCTCGAACTGTGCGCCATCGACCTGGCGCGCGCCATGCTCGACGATCCAGGCATGGGTGCGGCGCGGCTGGAACGCTATGC
Source organism: Duganella sp. (assembly GCA_040508275.1). Lineage (GTDB taxonomy): Bacteria > Pseudomonadota > Gammaproteobacteria > Burkholderiales > Burkholderiaceae_D > Rugamonas. The sequence goes on along the minus strand of JBEVNE010000052.1, from coordinate 1,978 downwards.
GCTCGGCCCCACCTTGGGGCAGTGCTGCGGCGGTGTGGTGTTTCTGTCACTGGAAGTCGTCGATGATGCGCTGCGGGCCGTGCTGGCCACGCTGCGCCGGCGCCGCAACCAGGACAGCTGGCGCCTGTCGGCCATCGATGGCGCGCCGGCGGCGCTGCTGCTGGATGCCGATGGCGCCGTCATTGCAGGGCAGGGGGCTATGCCAGCGTTGGCCTTCACACCCGGCCAGGAAACAGCCACCCGCATAGTGAGCGATGCCGACGGCCGCCGCTGGCTGCTCGACCCGTGCCCGGCGCCGCGCGCCCACCTGCTGCTGTTCGGCGCCGGTCACGTTGGCGCGGCCATCGTCCACATGCTGGGCCAGTTACCCTGCACCGTGCACTGGATCGACGAGCGCGCCGACATGTTTCCTGATGCAGTTCCCGCCAACATCACCGTGGAAGCCACCGACACGCCCGAGGCGCTGGTGGCGGCCGCCCCGGCGGGCGCCAGCTACCTGGTGCTGACCCACAGCCATGCGCTCGACCAGCGCCTGAGCGAGGCGATCCTGGCGCGTGCCGAGGTCGGCTGGTTCGGCTTGATCGGCTCGGCGACAAAACGCGTACAATTCGAACGCCGCCTGGCCGCGCGCGGCTTGCCGCCAGAGCGCATAGCCGCCATGGTCTGTCCGATCGGCCTGCCCGGCATCCGCAGCAAGCTGCCGGCGGCGATTGCCGCCTCGGTCTGTGCCCAATTACTGATGGTGTGGGAGGCCGCTGCACATGGCATGCACAGCGCACCGTCCGGCATTCCAGCCACCACGTCCTAGTTCATCCGTTTTTCAGGAAAATTTCCATGTCCACCAGCCACCTGCAAGCCTACCGAGGCAGCTTGCTGCACTTTCTCGCCGATCCGGCGTTTAGCGATAACGCCCACGCCTGGCACCAGGATGGGCTGTTGATCGTTGCTGACGGCAAGGTGGTGGCAGCCGGCGACTACGCCACGCTGCACGCCACGCTGGCGCCCGGCGTGACCGTGCATGACTACAGCGGCAAGCTGCTCATGCCGGGCTTTATCGACACCCACATCCACTATCCGCAAACCGACATGATCGCCTCGCCGTCGGAAGGGCTGCTGCCATGGCTGGAGACCTACACCTTCCCGGTCGAACGCAGTTTTGAAGATCCGCAGCATGGCGCGCAGGTGGCCGAGTTTTTCCTCGACGAGCTGCTACGCTGCGGCACCACCACGGCCATGGTCTACTGCACCGTGCACCCGCAATCGGTGGACGCTTTCTTTCACGCCAGCGAGGCGCGCGGCTTGCGCATGGTGGCCGGCAAGGTGCTGATGGACCGCAACTGCCCCGAGTTTTTGCGTGATACCGCCGAATCGGGCGCGCGCGACACCGAAGCGCTGATCCAGCGCTGGCACGGGCGCGGCCGCTCGCTGTACGCGATCACGCCGCGCTTTGCCCCCACTTCCACCGACGAACAGCTGCGCCTGGCGGCCGAACTGGCGCGCGCCTATCCGGACACCTTCATCCAGACCCACGTGTCGGAAAACCAGGCCGAATGCGCCTGGGTGCGCGAACTGTTCCCGCAGTCGCGCAGCTATATCGACGTGTACGACAGCTACGGCATGCTGCGTCCGCGCGCCATGTACGGCCACTGCATCTGGCTCGATGAACAGGACCGCCGTCGCATGGCCGACACCGGTGCGGCAGCGGCGATTTGCCCGACCTCCAACCTGTTCCTCGGCAGCGGCCTGTTCGACTTCGAGCGCGCCGACCAGGCTGGCATGCTGCTGTCGCTGGCCACCGACGTGGGCGGCGGCACCTCGTTCTCCATGTTGCAAACCATGAATGAAGCCTATAAAGTAGCGCGCTTGAAGGGCAGCTATCTGCCTGCCATGCGCATGTTCTACCTGGCCACCCTGGGTGCGGCGCGCAGCCTGCAGCTGGACGACACGATCGGCAGCTTCTCCGCCGGTTGCGAAGCGG
>JBEVNE010000009.1:0-8343 GCA_040508275.1 Duganella sp. | reverse complement strand
GGCCGTGCGCGCGCTCGAGCGCCTGGCCACCATCGATGGCCTGACCGGCGTGCTGAACCGGCGCGCCTGGCTGCTCCAGGCCGACACCGAACTGGCGAACAGCATCCGCCATGGCAGCCCGCTCGCGGTGCTGATGATCGATATCGACCACTTCAAGCAGATCAACGACAGCCGTGGCCACGAAGCCGGCGACCGTGCCCTGCAGTTTTTCGCAGGCGTGCTGAACAGCGCATGCCGCAGCGGCGACACAGTGTGCCGCTATGGCGGCGAAGAATTCTGCGTGCTGCTGCGCGCCGACGAGGAGGCGGTGCGGGCCTTCGACCGGCGCATCCGCATCCATTTGCAGGATGCGGCCATGCCCGAACTGGGGCATGCGCTCGGCTACAGCGGCGGCATGGCGCTGCGCGCGCCGGGTGAAGTGCGCATGGCCGGCCTGCTGCGCCGCGCCGACGCCGCCTTGTACCGGGCCAAGGCGATGGGCCGCGCGCGTACCATCGATGCCGGCCGGGCGCCGGTCGAATTGTCCTGACAGCAAGCAACCGATGATATGATGCGGGTTTCGTCGAACCCCTTCCAGCGGAGCGAACGTGCGTCTCTCCTCCATTAAATTGTCGGGATTTAAGTCTTTCGTCGATCCCACCAATTTCCAGGTGCCAGGACAGCTGGTTGGCGTGGTGGGCCCCAACGGCTGCGGCAAATCGAACATTATCGACGCCGTGCGCTGGGTACTGGGGGAATCGAAAGCCTCCGAGCTGCGCGGCGAATCGATGCAGGACGTGATTTTTAACGGCTCCACGCAGCGCAAGCCGGCCGGGCGCGCCTCGGTCGAGCTAATCTTCGACAATGCCGCCGGCAAGGCCGCCGGTCAATGGGGGCAATATGCCGAAATTGCTGTCAAGCGCACGCTCACGCGCGACGGCGCCTCCACCTATTACATCAACAGCCAGCCCGTGCGGCGCCGCGATATCCAGGATATTTTCCTCGGCACGGGCCTGGGGCCGCGCGCCTACGCCATCATCGGCCAGGGCATGATCAGCCGCATCATCGAATCGCGGCCGGAAGAATTGCGCGTATTCCTCGAGGAAGCTGCCGGCGTCTCCAAGTACAAAGAGCGCCGCCGCGAAACCGAGAACCGCCTGCACGATACGCGTGAAAACCTGCTGCGGGTGGAAGACATTCTGCGCGAACTGAATACCAACCTCGAAAAACTGGAAGGCCAGGCGGCGGTCGCCACCAAATTCCACCAGTTGCAGGCCGACCAGGAAGAAAAGCAAAAGCTGCTGTGGTTGCTGCGCAAGATCGAGGCGCACAACGAGCAGCAGAAAGTCTTCCGCGAGATGGAGCAGGCGCAGAACGACCTGGAAGAACAAACGGCCAAGTTGCGCAATGTGGAGCTGTCGCTCGAACACATGCGCCAGGCCCATTTTGCCGCCGGCGACCGCCTGCACACGGCGCAGGGCGTGCTATACCAGACCAATGCCGAAATCGGCAGCCTGGAAGCGCAGATCCGTTTCGTGGTCGAATCGCGCACGCGCCTGCAGACGCAACTGGCTACGCTGGGCGCCCAGCGCGAGCAATGGCAGCAGCAGGCCAGCGAACATGGCGAACAGCTGGAAGAAGCCGAATACACGCTCGAAGAACTGGCCGCCAAGGTCGAGCAGGCGCAGATGATGGCCGAACAAAAAGCCGAGTCGCTGCCGTTGCTGGAGCAGGAGTGGCGCGCTGCGCAAGCGCGCAGCACCGAATCGCGCGCCCGCATCATGCAGGCGCAGCAGCAGCTCGAGCTGGAATCGGCGCACCAGCGCAATGCCAGCAACATCCTCGCCGGCCTGGCGGCGCGGCGCGAACGCCTGCAGCAGGAAAAAAATGGCCTGAGCCTGCCCGACAGCGCCCACCTGGCCGGGCTGCGTCTGGAACTGGAAGAAAAGCAGTACGTGCTGGAAGAGCAGGGCCAGTTGCTGGAAGCGGCGCTGGCGCAGCAGCCGGTGCTGGAACAGCAACGCAGCGCCGCCCAGCAGCAGGTCAACAGTGAAACCGCTGCCCATGCCCAGCTGGAAGCGCGCCTGCAAGCGCTGCGCCAGTTGCAGGAACGCGTGCAGACCGAAGGTAAAGTCACGCCATGGCTGCAAAAGCATGAGCTCGACACTTTGCCACGGCTGTGGCAACAACTGCAGATCGCCAGCGGCTGGGAAAATGCGCTGGAAGCCGTGCTGCGCGAACGCACCTCGGCGCTGCAGCTGTCCAATATCGAGTGGAGCAAGGCGTTTTTCAGCGATGCGCCACCGGCCCGGCTGGCGCTGTATGCGCCGTCGGCGGCAGTGGCTGCCTCAGCAGCAGCTGCTACCGACATCGCCGGGCTGACGCCGTTTTTACCCTTGCTCAGCCTGAACGACCCCGGCTTGCGCGCCGTGCTGCAGGACTGGCTGCACGGCGTCTACCAGGCGCCTGACGCCGCCGCTGCATTCGCCCAGCGCACGCTGCTGCCGGCTGGCGCCAGCCTGGTGACGCCGCAGGGCCATATCATTACCCGCGACAGCGTGCGCTTTTATGCCGCCGACTCCGAACAGGACGGCATGCTGGCGCGCCAGCAGGAAATCGACAATCTGGGCAAGCAGTTGCGCGCCCAGCAGTTGCTGGTCGATGCAGCGCGCGCGCAGGCAGTGCGTGCCGAGGCAGCGCTGAGCCAGCACATGCGCGAACTGGCCGATGCCAGGAACAAGCTGCAAAGCCTGCAGCAAGCCGTGCACGGGCTGCAGATCGACACCGTCAAGCTGTCGGAAATCGAAGCGCGCTTCAACCAGCGCAGCAACCAGATCGGCGCCGACCTGGCCGAAATCGCCGCCCAGGAGCAGGAGCACACCCAGGTCAAGCTGGAGTCGGAAGAAAAATTCGAACAGCTCGACATGGAACTGGCCAATCTGCAAGGCGAGCACGAAGACGGCCAGACCGTGTTTTTGGCGCAAGAGCAGCGCCTGGCCGAAGCGCGCGAGGCCGCGCGCGACCTTGAACGGGCGGCACAGGAAATCCAGTTCGCCGAAAAATCGCAGCGCAACCGCATCGAAGAACTGCGCCGTGCGATTGCCACCGCCACCGCGCAGGTGGCGCAGGTGGCCGACAGCCTGGCTGCCGGCCAGCAGGAGCTGGCCAGTCTCGAACATGGCGCCGGCGACGACGGCTTGCAGGAGCTGCTTGATCGCCGCGTGGCACAGGAAAAAGCGCTGTCCGACGCCCGTCACGAGCTCGATCAGGCGGCCCAGCAGATGCGCACCTTCGAAGAAGGCCGCATGTCCGGCGAACGCGCCCTGCAGCCGCAGCGCGACAAGATCACCGAGCTGCAGCTGAAGGAGCAGGCGGCACGCCTGAACCAGGAACAGTTTGCCGCGCAACTGGCTGAAGTGCAGGCCGATGAAGCGGCCTTGTCGGCCAAGCTTCATCCCGAGCTGAAAGCCTCCTACCTGCAAGGCGAAGTGACGCGGCTGGGCAATGCGATTGCCATGCTGGGCGCCGTCAACCTGGCTGCGCTCGATGAACTGGCGACGGCGGCCGAGCGCAAGAATTTTCTCGATGCGCAAAACGGCGATCTGCTGGCCGCCATTGGCACACTGGAGGACGCGATCAGCAAGATCGACAAGGAAACCCGCGATCTGCTGCAAGACACGTTTGACCGCGTCAACGGCCATTTTTCAGAACTGTTCCCGATACTGTTCGGTGGCGGCCAGGCGCGCCTGATCATGACCGGCGACGAAATCCTCGACGCCGGCGTGCAGGTCATGGCGCAGCCGCCCGGCAAGAAAAACGCCACCATCCACCTGCTGTCCGGCGGCGAAAAAGCGCTGACTGCGACCGCGCTGGTATTTTCCATGTTCCGCCTGAACCCGGCGCCGTTCTGCCTGCTCGACGAAGTCGATGCGCCGCTCGACGACGCCAATACCGAGCGCTTCTGCCGCATGGTGCAGCGCATGGCGGAGCAAACCCAATTCCTCTTCATCTCGCACAACAAGATTGCGATGGAGATGGCCAATCAACTAATCGGTGTGACGATGCAGGAGCAGGGCGTATCGCGCATCGTGGCGGTGGACATGGAGTCCGCCGCCCATTTCGCTTCCGAGGCACAAGCAGCATGACAGACCTTCAATTGAGCCTGATCGGCATCGCCGGCGTATTTGTCGCCGGGGTTTTCACGTACAACAAAATCCAGGAATACAAGGCGAAGAAAAGCGTGGAACGCGCGTTTGCCACCGACCATGACGATGTGCTGATGCGCAGCGGTGGTGAGCCGGGTGCTCCTGCTGCAGCCGCCGCTCCTGCTGCGCCGGCGGCGTTTTCCGTCACGCCTCCTCCTGCTGTTACTGCGTCGGCGCCAGGCGTGCGCAACGAACCGAGCTTCTCGTTTGACGAGCCGCCCGGCGTGGCCGGCGGCGAAGCATCGGCCGCCGCTGCTGCACTGACCGACGTGGCGGCAAGCTTCAGCACCGAGCCGGCAACGCCGGACGCTGCCGAACCGGATCACGACGAACTGGCCGCCCGCGCCAACGCCGCCCGCGCCGCCGCTGCCGAACAGGCCACGGCGCTGGTCGATCCGCTGATCGACTGCCTGCTGCCGCTGGCGCTGGAAGCCCCGGCGCGCGGCGAAAAACTGCTGCCTGTGCTGCACACGCTGCGCATGGTCGGCAACAAGCCGGTGCACTACATCGGTCTGGCCGTCAGCGGCGACTGGGAACCGATCGTGCACGGCGGCGTGTACACCAAGCTGCAGGGCGGCGTGCAACTGGCCAGCCGCAGCACGGCGCTGAACGAGCTCGAATATTCCGAACTGGTCACGCGCCTGCGCGCCATGGCCGACGAGATCGGCGCCGAACCCGAGGTGCCGGACATGATCGAAGTGATGGCTGAAGCGCGCAACCTGCACCGCTTCGTCGCCAGCCACGATGCCCAGCTGGGCGTCAACCTGCAAGCCAACGGCGCGCCGTGGGCGATTTCCACGCTGATCGGCGCGCTGGAAAAACAGGGCTTCGATGTACGCCCGGACGGCCGCTATGTCATGCCGGACGGCGAAGGCGGTTTCCTGTTCTCGCTCTCGACCAACGTCACGCTGGCCGAAGAAACCACGCCGCGCCTGACCCTGCTGCTCGACGTGCCTTGCGTGGCGCCGGCACGCGACGGCTTTGGCGCCATGGTGGCCTGCGCCCGCTCGCTGGTGGGCCGCCTGGACGCCACCATCGTCGACGATTACAACCAGCCGCTGTCCGCCGCTGCGCTGGCCGAAATCGCCGGCCAGGTGCAGGATTTCTATGCCGAGATGAACCAGGCCGACATTCCGGCCGGCTCCACCCGCGCCATGCGTCTGTTCAGCTGAGTCGGGAAGCAGGAATGACTGAAGCAGCAATGACTGAAGCAGCACAACAGGCGGCGCTGGCCGACAAAATCGCCAGCCTGAGCGCAGAGCTCAACCGCCATCTGCACGCCTATCACGTGGAAGACGCGCCGACGATACCGGACGCCGAGTACGACAAGCTTTTCATCGAGCTGCAGCAGCTCGAACAGCAGCACCCGCAACTGGTGCAGCCCGATTCGCCAACCCGGCGCGTGGGCGCGGCGCCGCTGCCGCAGTTTGACCAGGTCACCCACTCGGTGCCGATGCTGTCGCTGAATAACGGTTTTACGGACGAGGATATCGACAATTTCGACCGCCGCGTGCGCGAAGGGCTCGATACAGCGGCCGCCGTCGAGTATGCGGCCGAGGTCAAGTACGACGGCCTGGCGATCAACCTGCGCTATGAAAACGGCTTGCTGGTGCAGGCCGCCACCCGTGGCGACGGCTACACCGGCGAGGACGTGACCGAAAATATCCGCACGATCAGCGTGATTCCGCTGCGCCTCAATACCAGCACGCCGCCGGCCATCCTCGATGTGCGCGGCGAGGTGCTGATGTTCAAGGGCGACTTCCAGGCCCTTAATGCACGCCAGCGCGAAGCGGGCCTGAAGGAATTCGTCAATCCGCGCAATGCCGCTGCGGGCAGTTTGCGCCAGCTCGATTCGCGCATTACGCGCCAGCGCAAGCTGCGCTTTTTCGCCTATGGCGTTGGCCTGCTGGAAGGCGCTGCAATGCCGGCCTCGCACAGCGCGCTGCTGGACTGGTATCGCACGCTGGGCTTGCCCGTGGCGAAAGAAGCCGCCGTGGTGCGCGGCTACGATGGCCTGCTGGCCTACTATCAGCAGATCGGCGCGGCGCGCCCCGCCATGCCGTATGAAATCGACGGCGTGGTGTACAAGGCCAACCGCCTGGAAGACCAGCGCACGCTCGGTTTCGTCTCGCGCGCACCGCGCTTTGCGCTGGCGCATAAATTCCCCGCCGAAGAAGCGCTGACCACCGTGCAGGCCATCGAAGTGCAGGTTGGCCGTACCGGGGCGATCACGCCGGTGGCGCGTCTGGCCTCGGTGTTCGTCGGCGGCGTGAATGTGACCAACGCCACCTTGCATAACGAAGACGAAGTACGGCGCAAGGACGTGCGCGTGGGCGACACGGTCATCGTGCGCCGTGCCGGCGACGTGATCCCCGAAGTGCTGTCGGTGGTGCTGGAGCGCCGTCCGCAGCCCGAACCAGCTGCCTATGTGCTGCCAAAAACCTGCCCGGTGTGCGGCTCGCACGTTGTGCGCGAAGAGGGCGAGGCGATTGCGCGCTGCTCGGGCGGCTTGTTCTGTTCAGCCCAGCGCAAGGAAGCGATCCGCCACTTTGCCGGGCGCCGCATGATGGATATCGAAGGCCTGGGCGATCGCTACATCGACAACCTGGTCGAACACGGCAAGGTGCAGCGCGTCGCCGACCTGTACGCGCTGACGCTGGACGACCTGCTGGAAATGAAGCGGCTGGCCGATGAGCGGGACGGTACTACGCCGGAGACGGTTGCCAACGGCAAGATCGCCACCAAGTGGGCCGAGAACCTGCTCGAGGCGATTGCCGCCAGCAAGAACCCGCCGCTCGAACGCCTGCTGTTCGCGCTGGGCATCCGCCACGTCGGCGAATCGACCGCCAAGACGCTGGCCGAGTGGCTGGGCCGCTTCGAACTGGTGCGCCGCGTGCCGGCGGCGCTGTTGCGCGTGCTGCCCGACATCGGTGGCATCGTCGCCATCTCGATCGCCGAGTTCTTTGCCGAACCGAAGAACCAGCAAGCCATCGACGCGCTGCTCAAGGCCGGCGTTGCGCCCAAGGGCGAACACGCACCGAGCGCCAAGCTGCGTGAAAAGCTGGAACCCGTCAAGCTCATGGCCGCGCTGGGCATCCCCAAGCTGACGGAAGCGCGCAGCAAGCAGCTGGTCGAGCAGGAAGTCTCGCTTGAGGTGCTGGCCCACCTGACGATTTATAACGTGTTCGGGTTGCCGGCCACGGTGTCCGATGCGCTGCAGGCCTGGATGGATGTGCCCGCCAACCGCGAGCAGGTGAAAGCCCTGGCAGCGCTGCGCGAAGACCTGCTGGCGCAACTGCCTGCCACGGTCGCCAGCGAAGGTCACCTGAGCGGCAAAACCTTTGTGCTGACCGGTACTCTGCCCACCATGGGCCGCGACCAGGCGGCGGCGCTGATCGAAGCCGAAGGCGGCAAGGTGTCGGGATCTGTGTCCAAAAAAACCCACTACCTGGTCGCCGGGGCGGATGCCGGCAGCAAGCTGGCCAAGGCGCAGGAGCTGGAAGTGACGATACTCGACGAAGCAGGGCTGCTGGCGCTGCTGGCGGAAAAATAGGGGCAGGCCATGACCGTACGTGAAATCCTGAAAATGGGCGATCCGCGCCTGCTGCGCGTGGCCGAGCCGGTGACCGAGTTCGGCACGCCGGCCATGCAGCAACTGATCACCGACATGTTCGACACCATGCACGCCGCCAACGGCGCCGGCCTGGCGGCGCCGCAGATCGGCGTCAACCTGCAACTGGTGATTTTCGGCTTCAAGCAAAACCTGCGCTATCCCGATGCGCCGCAGGTGCCGGAGACGGTGCTGATCAATCCCGTGCTCACGCCCTTGTCCGATGAACAGGAAGAGGGCTTTGAAGGCTGTTTGTCGGTGCCGGGCCTGCGCGGCAGCGTGCCGCGTTTTACCCGGCTGCGCTACCAAGGCGTGGACCAGCACGGGCAGACTATCCGGCGCGAGGTCGATGGCTTCCATGCACGCGTGGTGCAGCACGAGGTCGATCATTTGCTGGGCATACTGTACCCGGCGCGCATCAGGGACTTTGGCAAGTTCGGTTTTACCGAAGTGATGTTCCCCGGTCTTGCCGCTGACGATGATGATTAAATAAAGGAAGCCCTTTCGGGCTTCCTTCTTTTTAGCGAACCGGGATGCTGACAATACGGT
>JBEVNE010000340.1:0-26495 GCA_040508275.1 Duganella sp. | reverse complement strand
TGTTGTTGCATCGCCACTCGCGAATCCGGCCATCGCGCTACTCAGACCGCTGACCTGTTGTTGCAGGCTGTCTTGCGAAGTCCCTTTTTGCGCCAGGAACCAGACGTCGGCACTGGCGTGGCTGGCGCCATCGGTGGTGGTAAAGCTTGCCGTCAAACCAATGACGTTGCCATTTTGCTGAGTCAGCGCCTGCTGCGCGCCGGTGCCGATGGCGGCAATGCCCAGGTCCCTGAGGGTTTTCAGTTCTTCGGCCTGGCTGACGCCATCCGAATTACCGTCGACCCATACGCGCAGGGCGTCGAAGGCGTCGTCCTCGCTGGTGATCTGGCCATCGCCGTTGGTGTCGAGTTCGGCCAGCGCGGCGTAGCCGTTGGCAGCCTTGCTGCCGTCGGCCAGGCGGGTGGCGCCGCCGAACAGTTCGCTGCCATCGTTGATCACGCCATCGCCGTTGCGGTCCAGCGCCAGCAAGCCGTCGCGGGCATCGACCCAGCCGGTCTGCACGGCCTGGCCGTCGCCACGGATATCGAAGCGCACGCCAGCCGTGATGCCCAGCGTTTGCACGCCGTTGCCGTCGAGGTCGAGGATCAGCGGGGTGGCGTAGTTGACCGAGGCCGAATTGAGCGCCATGGTCTGCGTGACCGTCATCGCCGCCACCTGGCCGGGCGCAAAGGCGTCGGCTTGCGCCACGCTCAGCACGCCAAGGTTGGCGGTGGTCAGCGCCGGGATCTGCACGACCGTGAAGGCGCCGATCTGGGCGTTGCTCAGCGCCGTGACCTGGCTGGCCTTGAGGCCGGCCACCTGCGTGACCGTCAGACCGGCGATCTGGTCGGTGGACAGGTAGCCGATCTGGGCCGCTGTCAGCGCGCCGATCTGGCTGGCGCTCCAGACCGACACCTGCTCGGTCGCCAGCGCGTGGATCTGGTCGATCGTCAGGGCGCTGATCTGCGAGTTTTTCAGCGCCGCGACCTGTAGCGTGGTCAGCGATGCAGTCTGGCTGGCATCGAGCGTGGTCAGCTGGGCAGGCGTGAGCGCCTGCACCTGGGCCGTGCCGAGCGCGCGCAACTGGTCCGTGCCGAGCACCGCGATCTGGTCGATGATCAGCGCGGCAATCTGGCCCAGCTTGAACGCGGCCACCTGCTCGGTGCCGAGCGCCTGCACCTGACCATTGGTCAGGCCCGCTACCTGGGCATTGCTCAGGTAGCCGATTTGCAGCGTGTTCAGCGCCGCCACCTGCTCGGTGGACAGCACCACTACCTGGTCGAGCGTCAGCGCGCCGAGCTGGGCGCTGGTCAGCGCCTGCACCTGGCTGGTGTTGAGCGCATTGAGCTGGCCGGCTGCCAGGCTGGCCACCTGCTGGGTGCCGATGGCGGCGATCTGTTCGCTGGCCAGCACGCTGACCTGGTCGGTGGTCAGCGCCGTCACAGCGTTGACGCTGAGCGCGTTGACCTGCGCCGTGCGCAGCGACTGCAACTGCTCGACCGTGAAGGCGCCGATCTGGCTGCCATCGATGGCGGCGATCTGGGTGGTACGCAGGGCGCGCACCTGGTCGCTGCCGAGTGCCGCCGTCTGCACGTTGCTCAGGCCGGCAAACTGGCTGGCGGTCAGCGCCGCCACGTCCTGGGTGTCGAGCGCTGCCACCTGGGCGGTGCCCAGTGCTGCCAGCTGGTCGGCGCTCAGCCATGGCATCTGCGCCGTGGACAGGCCGCTGACCTGGCTGGCGTCCAGCGCCGCGATCTGCGCGGTGGACAGGCTCGAAGCCTGCGCCGTGTTCAGGCCGGCGATCTGGTCGGTTGCCAGTGCCTGGATCTGCGACGCCGACAGCGCCAGCAGGTTGTCGATGCTGAAGCCGTGCGCCAGTTGGGCGGTGCTGAGGGCGCTGATGTGGGCGTTGTCGAGCGCTGCCACCTGGCTGGTCTGCAGGCCGTCGGCCAGCTGGCGCGTGCCGATTGCCGCCAGTTGCGTCAGGGTCAGGGCGTTGAGCTGGGTAGCAGTCAGTACCGCCAGCTGGGTGCCGCTGATGGCGCCGATCTGGCGCGTACTCAATGCCGCCAGGTCGGCGGTTTCCAGCGCCATCACCTGGTCGCCGGTCAGCACGGCGACTTGCTGGGTGCTGAGGGCGGCGGCCTGCGTGGTGCTGAGGCCGGCAACCTGGTCGGTGGTCAGCGCCTGCACCTGGTCGCTGCGCAAGGCGGCAACCTGGAGTGTGTCCAGCGCCGCCAGTTGGGTCAGCGTCAGCAGCGCGATGCGCTCGGCTGACAGGCCGAAGGCCAGTTGCGCAGTGCTCAGCGCGGCGATCTGGCGCGTTTCGAGCGCCACCAGCTGGGCGCTGGAGAGGCCCAGGCTCAGTTGGTTGGTGGTCAGCGCAGCCAGGGCGCTGGCGCCCAGGCTGTTCAGCTGGTCGCTGCCCAATACGCTGATTTGATCGGTGGTCAGGGCGGTGATCTGACGCGTGACAAAGGCGCCGATGTCGGCCGTTTCCAGCGCCGCTACCTGGGCGTTGCTGAGCGCCGCCACCTGGGCGGTGGACAGCGAGGCGGCCTGCAGCGTGGTCAGGGCGACGATCTGATCGGTGCTCAAGGAGTCCGCCAGCTGGGCGGCGGCGAGCGCTGCCAGTTGTGCGGTGCCCAGTGCCTGCACCTGGTCGCTGACCAGGGCGCGCCACTGGTCGGTGCCAAAGCCGCTCAACTGCGCGCTCGACAATGCTGCCAAGTCCTCGGTTTCCAGGGCTGCCACCTGGCCGGCCAGCATGGCGGACAGCTGGGTGCTGCTGAGGGCGCGGGCCTGGGCGGTGCCGAGCGCGACGATCTGTTCCGTGGCCAGGGCGATGAACTGGTCGTTGCCCAGGCTGCGCAGGGCGGCGGTATTCAGGGCTGCAATCTGCTCCGTGCCCAGCGCCAGCAACTGGCTGGTGCTCAGCGACGGCGCCTGGCGCGTGGTCAGCGCTGCAACCTGGTCGGTGCGCAGGTGGCTGACCTGCAGCGGGGTGAGCGCACCCAGCATCTGCGTGGTCAGGCCGGTGATGGCATTGCTCGACAGTGCGTTCAACTGGTCGCTGGTCAGCGCCGCAAACTGTTCGTTGCTCAAGGCCGCCAACTGGTTGCTGCGCAGCGCCACGAAGTCTTCCGTGCTCAGCGCGGCGACCTGGTCGGTGCCGAAGGCGGCGATCTGCACGCCGCTCAAGGCGCCGATCTGGGCCGTGGTAAAGGCGCTGACCTGGTCGGTGCCGAGCGCGGCGATCTGGTCGGTGACCAGGCCGGCGATCTGGCTGGTCAGCAGTGTGCTGAGCAGGCCGTTGCTGAGCGCGCCGAGGCTGGCGGTGCTGATGGCGCCCACCTGGGCCGACGTCAGGCTGGTGAAATCGACGGTTTCCATGGCGTTCAACTGGTCGCTGCCCAGTGCAGCCACCTGGTCGGTACCGAGCCAGCGGACCTGGGCCGTGGTCAGGGCCACCACCTGGTCGCTGGACAGGGCGAAGAGCTGGTCGCTGCCGATGGCGGCCACCTGGGCGTTTGAGAGCCGCGCCACGTTGTCAGTGCCGAGCGCCGCGAACTGGCCGCCGCTCAGGCTGCTGAGCTGGCGCGTGGACAGGGTGCCGGTCTGCGCCGTGGTCAGGGCCTGTATCTGGACGGTGGTCAGTGCCGCCAGCTGATCGCTGGCCAGTGCGTCGAGCTGGCCGGCGCTCAGGCTTTGCAGTTGTTCCGCGGTCAGCACGCTGAGCATGTCGGTGCCGAGCGCCTGCACTTGCGCCGTGCGCAAGGCGCGCAGGTCTTCGGTTTCCAGCGCCTGCACCTGGTCGCTGGCCAGGGCCGCCAGCTGGTCGCTGGTCAAGGCCGCTGCCTGGGCGGTGGTCAGCGCGGCGATCTGGCTCAGGTCGAGTGCGGCGATCTGGCTGCTTTGCAGTGTCGTGATCTGCACGGTGGTCAGCGCCGCCAGGTCTTCCAGTTCCAGCGCTGCCAGTTGGGTGCTGGTCAGCAGGTTCAGCTGGGTGGACGACAGGTGCGCGGCCTGCTGGGTGGTCAGCTGCGTGATCAGGCCGGTGTTCAGCGACTGCCACTGGTCCGAGCTCAGTGCATTGAGCTGGGTGCTGCTCAGGCTCTGGAACTGGTCGAGCACCAGCACATTAAGCTGGTCGGTGGACAGCGCCTGCACCTGGCTGCTGGTCAGCGCCAGCAAGTCCTGGGTTTCCAGCGACTGGATTTGCAGCGTGGTCAGCGCTGCCAGCTGGTGCGAACGCAGCGCCTGCACCTGGGCGGTGGTGAGGGCGGCAATCCGGTCCAGGCTCAGCGCCTGCAACTGGTCAGTGCCGAACACGGCAATTTGTGCCGGCCGCAGCGCGGCAAAGTCTTCCAGCTCGATCACGCCAGCCTGCGCCACGGTCAGCGCCGCCACCTGGGCGGTGCTGAGCTGGGCGAATTGCTGGCTGGTGAGGGCGGTGAATTGCAGCGTGCTCAGTGCCTGCCATTGGTCGGTGCCGAGTGCGTTCAGTTGCGCGCCGATCAGGCTTTGTACCTGGTCGACGTCCAGCGCCGCCAGTTGGGTCTGGCTCAACGCGGCAATATGGCTGGTGCGCAGCGCGGCAATGCCGGCCGAGCTCAGCGCACGGATCTGTTGCGTGACCAGTGCGGCCACCTGCTCCGTCAGCAGGCTGGCAACCTGGGCGCCGGTCAGCGCGGCGATTTGGGCCTCGGTCAGCAGCGCCGCCTGGTCGCTCGACAGCGCCACCAGTTGCGCCGTGCGCAAGGCGGCCACGTCTTCCGCTTCCAGCGCGCGCAACTGGTCGCTGCGCAGTGTCGCCAGCGCGGCGGTAGTCAGGCCGCCAACCTGGCGCGTGGTCAGCGCCGCCATCTGGGCAGTGCTGAGGCTGGCGGTCTGGTCGGTGGTGAGGGCGCCGATCAGGGCCGGCGTCAGCGCCTGGATCTGGTCGGTGCTCAAGCTGTCGATGCCGGTCAGCACCGCCAGTTGCAGCGGGCTCAGGGCGGCCAGGTCTTCGGTGCCGAGCGCCTGGATCTGGGCTGCCGACAGCGTCGCCAACTGCTCGGTCGTCAACGCTGCTACCTGGGTGCTGGTCAGCGCCGCCACCTGCAGGGTGCTCAGCTGGACGATCTGGTCGGTACGCAGTGCGCGCACCTGGGCCGGGCGCAAGGCAACGATATCAAGCGCGTCCAGCGCCGCCAGCTGGTCGGCGGCGAGGCTGGACAGTTGGGTGGTGGACAATGCTGCCAGTTGCTGGCTGCTCAAGGCGCCGATCTGCGCCGTCAGCAGGCTGCGCACCTGGTCGGTGCCGAGCGAGGCGATCTGGGTCGCTGTCAGCGCCAGCAATTGCTCGTCGGCCAGCACGGTCAGCTGGTCGCTGCCCAGCGCCTGCAGCTGCGCCGTGCGCAGCGCGGCGAGGTCGCGCGTTTCGAGCGCGCGCACCTGGTCGCTGGTCAGGGCTGCCAGCTGGGCGGTGCCGAGGGCGGCGGCCTGGGTCACGCTGAGGCCGGCAATCTGGGCGCTGCCGAGCAGCACGAACTGTTCGGTGCTCAGTGCTGCCAGTTGCTGGGTGCGCAGGGCAGCCAGGTCCTGGGTTTCCAGCGCGGCGATCTGCGCTGCCGTCAGCAGGGCGATCTGGGCGGTGGCGAGGTTGCTGGCCTGGACCGTGCTCAGCGCCGCGATCTGTGCGGTGCTCAGCGCCTGGAACTGGCTGCTGGTGAGCGCCGCCAGCTGGGCTGCACCGAGCATGCGGAACTGGTCGCTGGTCAGGGCGTTGAGCTGGTCGCTGCCGAGCGCTTGCAAGTGATTGCTGCGCAGGGCGGCAAGGGTGGCGGTGGCCAGTGTTTGCAACTGGCTGGCGCCGAGCGCCGCCAGTTGGCTGTTGCTCAATCCCACCAGTTGCGTCGAGGTCAGTGCAGCAGCCTGGGCCGTGCCCAGTGCGGCAATGATGTCGGTGCCGAGCGCGGCGATCTGCGTGGTGCGCAGCGCCGCCAGGTCCTGGCTTTCCAGCGCGTTGATCTGGTCGCTGCCGAGCGCCGCCACCTGCTGGGTACGCAGGTTGCTGACCTGGGCCGTGGTGAGCGCCGCCAGCTGGCCATTGTTGAGCGCGGCGATCACCTCGGTGGTCAACGCCGCGACTTGCGCGGTTTTCAGGCGCGCCAGGCCGTCGTTGCCGATGGCCAGCAACTGGTCGGCGCTCAGCAGTGCGATTTGCGCGGTGGACAGGTTGGTGATTTGCGCGGTGCTCAGGTTGGCAAACTGGGCGCTGCCCAGCGCATGCAGTTGTTCGCCGTTCAGCGCGGCGATTTGCGCGGTGGTGAAGGCTTGCACCTGGGTGCTGCTGAGGGCGGCCAGGTTATCGGTGGTCAAGCCTGCCAGCTGCTGGGTACGCAGTGCCGCCAGGTCGCGCGTTTCGATTGCGGCGACCTGGTCGCTCGTCAGCGCGCTCAGTTGCAGCGTGCTCAGGCCAATGAATTGCTGGGTGCCCAGCGCGACGATCTGTTCAGTGCTCAGTTGCGCGATCTGGGTGATGGACAGCGCCGCCAGTTGCACCGTGCGCAGCACGGCCAGGTCGATGAGTTCCAGCGCCTGCAACTGCGCTTCGGACAGGCTGGCCAGTTGTGCGGTGCTCAGGCTGGCGGCCTGGCGCGTGCTGAGCGCGACGATATGGTCGGTGCTCAGTGCTGCCAGCTGGGCGCTGCTCAGCGCCAGCAATTGCTGGGTGCCGAGCGCCTGCAGTTGGGCGGTGCCGAGCGCCGCAACGGCGTCGGTGCTCAGACTGGCAATCTGCTGGGTGCGCAGCGCCAGCACGTCACGGGTTTCCAGCGCCTGCAATTGCTCGGTGGACAACAGCGCCAGTTGTTGGGTGGACAGGCTGCTCGCTTGCAGCGTGGTCAGGGCGACAATCTGGTCGCTGGTCACGGCGGCCAGCTGGGCGGCCGTCAGGGCGTTCAGTTGCGCCGATTTCAGCGCGGCCCAGTTGTTGGTGGCCAGGGCGGCGATCTGGTCGGTCAGCAGCGCACTGATCTGCGCATTGCCGAGCGATGCGACCTGCTGCGTGGTCAGCGCGGCCAACTGGTCGGCACGCAGCGACTGCAACTGGTTGCTGGCAAGCTGGGCGATCTGCGCCGTACTGAGGGCGCTGATCTGTGCTGGGCTCAACGTGGTGATGGCAGCGGTGTTCAGGCCCGACAACTGGTTGGTGCGCAGGGCGGCGAAGTCGCGCGTTTCCATGGCGTTCAACTGATCGGTACTCAGGCCGTTCAGTTGGGCGGCCGTCAGCGATGCGGCCTGGGCGGTTGTCAGCGCCACGATCAGGTCGGTGCCGAGGGCGCCCAGCTGCTCTGCCGACAGGCTGGCAATCTGCGCCGTGCGCAGCGCCGCAAAGTCGCGGGTCTCCATGGCGTTCAACTGGTCGGTGCTGAGCGCTGCCAGCTGGCGCGTTGCCAGCGATGTGATCTGCGGGATGGTCAGGGCGACGATCTGATCGCTGGTCAGCGCCTGCACCTGCTGGTCCGTCAGGCCCGCCAGTTGGGCTGCCGACAGGCGCGAGAACTGGTCGCTGGAGAGGGCGGCGATGGCCTCGGTGGACAGCGCGGCCAGTTGCTGCGAACGCAGCGTGGCCAGGTCGCGCGTTTCCAGTGCGGCAACCTGTTCGGCCGACAGCAGCGCCAGCTGGCGCGTGCCCAGGCTGGCGGTTTGGGTGATGGTCAGCGCAACGATCTGGTCGGTGCTGACGGCGGCCAGCTGGCTGGCGTCGAGGGCGGCCAGTTGCGCCGTTTTCAACGCGGCCCAGGCGGCGGTGCCCATTGCTGCCAGCTGGGCCGGCTGCAGGTAGGCAATCTGCGCGCTGCCCAGTGCGCTGATCTGGGCGGTGTTCAGGCCGGCCAACTGGTCGCTGGTAATCGCCTGGATTTGCGCGTTGCTCAGTTGCGCCAGTTGCGCGGTTTTCAGCGCGGCGACCTGGTCCACCGTCAGCAGGGCGATGGCGGCGGCGTTCAGGCCCACCAGTTGCTGGGCGCGGATGGCGGCCAGGTCGGCAGGGGAGAGCGCGCGCAACTGGTCGCTGCCCAGCGCCGCCAGTTGCGCCGCGCTCAGTACGGCAGCCTGGCTGCTGGACAAGGCGGTGATCAGGTCGATCGATAACGAGGCCACCTGCTCGGTGCTGAGCGAGACGATCTGTGCCGATTTGAGGGCGACGAAGTCGCGGGTTTCCAGCGCATTGAGCTGCTCGGTGGACAGGGCGGCGATCTGGCGCGTGGCCAGTTGCCCGGCCTGGGCGCTGCTCAGGGCGACGATCTGGTCAGTGCTCAAGGCTGCCAACTGGGCGCTGCTGAGATTATTCAGCTGCGCGCTGGACAGCGCTGCCACCTGTTCCGCACGCAAGGCGGCCACGGCTTCGTTCGACAAGGCTTGCACCTGCTGCGAACGCAGCACGGCCAGGTCGCGGGTTTCCAGCGCGCCCACCTGGTCGGTCGAGAGCAGCGCCACCTGGCGGGTGCTGAGGGCGGCAGTCTGGATGGTGGTCAGGGCAACGATCTGGTCGGTGGTAATCGCCGCCACTTGCGGTGCGCCCAGTGCATTCAACTGGCTGGAGCGCAGGGCCGACCAGCCGCTCAGCGGCAGGGCGGCGATCTGGTCCGCTGTCAGGAATCCGATCTGGGTAGTGGTCAGGGCAGTGATCTGCGCGGTGCTCAGGACCGCCAACTGGTCGCTGCTGAGGGCCTGGATCTGGTCCGAATTCAATTGCGCCACCTGGGCAGGGGTGAGCGCGCTGAATTGTCCCGGCGCCAGCGTGGCGATGCTCTGCGTGCCCAGGCCGGCGAGCTGGTTGGTGCGCAGGGCGGCAAAATCACGTGTTTCCATCGCCGCCAGCTGGGCAGGGCTGAGCGCAGCGATCTGGGTCGAGGTCAGTGCGGCGGCCTGGCCGGTGGTCAGCGCCACGATCAGCGCGGCATCCAGCGACACCAGTTGTTGCGGTTGCAGGGCGGCGATCTGCTGGGTTTTCAGCGCGGCAAAGTCGGCCGTTTCCATCGCATTGAGCTGGCTGCTGGACAATGCGGCGATATGGCGCGTCGCGAGGGCGCCGGCCTGGGCGGTGGTCAGCGCAGCGATCTGCGGCGCCGTCAGCGCTGCCAGTTGATCCGCGCTGAAGCTGTTGAGCTGGGCTGCGGTGAGGGCGGCGATCTGGGTGGCGCTCAGGGCGGCCACGGCGGCGGTGGACAGGGCGACGATCTGCTGCGTGCGCAGCGCCACCAGGTCGCGGGTTTCCAGTGCGGCGGCCTGGACAGCGCTGAGCGCCGCCACCTGATCGATACCCAGCGAGGCAGTTTGCTGGACGGTCAGGCCGGTGATCTGGTCGGCCGTCAGCGCGCCAAACTGGTTGCTGTCGAACGCTGCCAGCTGGGCGCTGCGCAGTGCCGCCACGTCGCGCGTTTCCAGCGCCGCCACCTGGCTGGCGCTGAGCGCCTGCAACTGGCGCGTGGTCAGCGCGGCGGCCTGGCTGGTGCTCAGGCTGACGATCTGCGCGGTGTTGAGCGCGCTGACCTGGCTGATGGTCAGGGCGGCGATCTGCGCGGTTTTGAGGGTGGACAGGCCGGTTTCGCCGAGCGCCGCCAGTTGGTCGTTGCTCAGGCTGGCAATTTGTGCGGTGTTCAGGCTGCTGCTTTGCTGAGTGCTCAGCGCTGCCATCTGAACGGTGCTGAGCGCGCCCAGCTGCGCCGTGCCCAGCGCCGCCACCTGGCGCGTCAGCAGCAGGGAGATGTCTGCTGCCGGCAGCAGGGCGAGCTGGGCGTTGGTCAACGCTGCCACCTGCGTGTTGGTCAGCGCGGTGAGCTGGGCATCGCTCAAGCCCTGGATCAGCTGGTCATTGGTGAGACTGGCGATCTGCGCCGTGGTCAGACCCTGGATGCGCAGAGGAGAAATGCCCTGGTTGATCTGCTCTGTGCTCAGTGCACGCAGATTGTCAACGCCCAATGCCGCCAGCTGGATAGCCGAAAAAATGGACATTTGAGCAACGCTCCACCCTGCCATCTGGCCAGGCAGCAGCGTGGCGATGTCGGCAGTGGTGAAGCGGGCAATCTGGGCGCTGCTGATGGCGGCAATCTGAGCGGTCGACAAACCGTTGAAATAAGTGGACATGTTTTAAATTCTCCTCGCAGTAATGTATCTTACTGGCAATTTGTTGCATTGGGAGAATAAAGGCACAAAAATGCTGTAAATCTTGGTCTCAAAACAATGACTTACGTCATTATCTGTCACCTCGGTGTCACAGCGCGGAAGCGCTGATTATGCGGCCGAGGGCGCTTGCAAAAAAACAGTAAGATAGAAGTCCATCGCTCACAATTGAATGCATCATGCTATCGACTCCCGCCAGTTTTGAACCATTGATACGCCCACAACACCACGAGCATCCGCTGACCCTGGTGATCCATCGCGGCCAGTTGCTGTTGCATAACGCCACGCTGGGCTTGCCCGAGGCCGGGATGGTGGCGGCGTTGGCGATTGCGCCTGAACGCATCCATGCGCTGGGCCTGTGGGCCGGGCGCTACTACCAGATGGCATGGCTGGACACGGCCGATACGCCCGACCCTGCCTACGGCTACCACGGCCTGCGCACGCTGTTTGGCGTGGTGGACGAACAGTTTCTCGGCCTGGCCGGGCGCGCCGTGCAACTGGCCGAATGGGCGCGCACGCACCGCCACTGCGGCGTCTGCGCCACGCCGCTGCAACTGCTCGAGGGCGAGCGCTGCATGCAGTGCCCGCAATGCGGCATGAGCGCCTACCCACGCATTTCACCGGCCATGATGGTGTTGATCCGCAAGGGCGACTCAGTACTGCTGGCGCTGCACACCAAGTCGCCGTACCAGCGCTACACGGCGCTGGCCGGTTTCGTGGAAGCTGGCGACTCGATCGAAGAAGCGCTGCACCGCGAAGTGTATGAAGAAGTCGGGCTGCGTGTGCACAATGTGCAGTATTTCGGCAGTCAGTCGTGGCCGTTCCCGCATTCGCTGATGATTGCGTTTACGGCGGACTACCTGGACGGCGATATCCGCATCGACTCCAGCGAAATCGCCGATGCCCGGTGGTTCGGGCCTGACGATGCATGGCCGGAATTGCCGATCGAGGTATCGATTGCGGCGCAGTTGGTGAATGCCTATCGGCCGGAGGGGCGGTAGCGGCAGAAAGGCGTTATCTTCGCTGCCAGCATGCATAAGAAGACATCGACCTTCGAACCGTCATTCCCGCCTGCGCGGCGGTCCGCCGATGCGGTATGACTACCGGCGTATCAGCGCTTGAACTCCACCCGCTCCCGCCAGTGTGGCCCCTCTTTGCCCTGGGCGAACTGGTAGCCCGATTCAAACAGCAGTTCCAGGTCTTGCTGTGCGCCGCGCAGGTCCCATTTGGGATCGACCACGTCGTTGACGGTATGGTAAATCTGCGCCTGGTAGCGCATCAGCTTGTCCTTGCCGTAGCTGGCCGGTTTGCCGATGTAGTCGAGGCTGTTGCCGAGGTAGACCACCGGAATGCCGGCGCGGGCAAATTCGAGCTGGTCGCCGCGGTAGAAATTGCCGAATTCAAGATTGCTCTCGGGTTTGACGCTGCGGCCCTGCTTGCGCGCCACGGCTGCCACCACGGCGTCGGCGCTCGATTTGCCGGCGCCGCGCAGTTCGATCGAGCGGGTGCGGCCCCAGACATTGAGGCTGTTGATATGGATGTTGACCAAGGTATCCTTGAGCGGGTACAGCGGGTGGCGCGTGTAGTACCGGGCGCCCAGTTGGCCGCGTTCTTCGCCGGTGGTGGCCAGAAACACGATGCTGCGCCGGGGCGCAGTGGGCAGCGCCTTGTAGGCTTTGGCGATGTCGAGCAGCGCTGCCACGCCGGCGGCGTTGTCGAGTGCGCCGTGGAAGATTTGCTGGCTGCGCGGCGCCGCCAGCGTTTCATCGATACCAAAATGGTCCCAGTGCGCGCTGTAGATGATCACCTCGTGGCGCAATTGCGGATCGCTGCCGGCAATGCGCGCCACCACGTTGCTGGACTTGAGCTCGCGCCAGGCATTGAGTTCCGTGACGTTCAGGCTGACCCCGAGCGGCACCGGCTTGAAGCCGCGCTTCGCTGCCTGCTTGCTCAGCGCCTCCAGGTCGAAACCGCCGGCCTTGAACAGGTCGCGTGCGCGCTCTTGCTGCAGCCAGCCCGGCACGGCCGGAAAATCAGGATTGGGGCCGGCAGCATCGATCACGAAGTTTTCGCGGCTCCAGCTGTTGCGCACGGTTTCCCACGAGGCGCTGGCGGTTTTGGCGTCGTGCACGATCAGGGCGCCGGCTGCGCCCATCCTGGCGGCCTGCTGGAACTTGTAGGCCCAGCGGCCGTAATAGCTGACGGCGGCGCCATCGAAGGCGTTGGCATCGAGTTGTTTGGGGCGCTTGGGATCGGGCAGCGGCGGATCGTTGATCAGCATGACCACGGTCTTGCCCCGGAGGTCCAGGCCCTGGTAGTCGTTCCACTGGAATTCGGGCGCTTCGATGCCATAGCCGATGAACACCAGTTCCGAATTGTGCAGGTCTACCGACTTGGCCTTGTGCGCTGCCCAGATCACGTAATCGTCGCCGAATTTGAGCTGGGTGGCGTTGCCGCCCACGGTGTAGTTGAGCGTCGGGTAGCTGGAAATGCCGGCCATCGGCACGGTTTGCACATAGGTGCCGTCAGGGTTGCCCGGCTCCAGCCCGAGCTTCTTGAACTGCTGCTGCAGATAATCGATGGTCAGTGTTTCCCCGTGCGTGCCGGGGGCGCGGCCCTCGAAGGCGTCGGACGACAGCGCCGTCACATGCCCCAGCCAGGCGCTGCTGTCGATGCTGCGCCGGGCGGCGTCCAGCGCCTGCGCCTCGGTCGGCGGTTTGGTCTTTGCCACAGGCGCAGCCGCCTGGCTGGCGGCACTGCACAGGGCCAGCAGCGACGCCGACAGGAACAGTTTCATAAATGGCACAATTGTTAAGGTAGGTTACCCCTATTCTGACATATTTTGTTTCTTCTGGACATTATTTTCGTGTTATCCGGCGTCGCTACAACGTTTATAGCGGTTGCCATGCTTGTGACATGCATGTTGCCGCGCTTTTTAACAACAACGCTTATTTTTATAGTTCTGCAAGGTACTTTTTTCTGTATTCTTGTTCCCATAAGAAACAAGGAGACCACCATGAACCGCCTCTCATTCCAGCAAAAACTTTGGATGCCGCTGATTTGCAGCTTGCTGTGCATTACTGCCATCTTTATCTACGAAACCTTTCAGACCCGCGCGCTGCGCTTCGAGGAACGGCAAAACGAGCTGCGCCACATTGCTGACGCCGGTCTCAGCATCGTCAAGCAGTTCGGCGACAAGGCCGCTGCTGGCACGCTGGGCAAGGAGCAGGCGCAAAAGCAGGCGCTCGACATCATCCGTGGCCTGCGCTATGGCAAGGACGGCTACATCACCATCACCAGCGGCACGGTTTCACTGATGAATCCGTTCAAGGCGGAAAACGATGGCAAGGACATGGTCAACCTCAAGGATCCCAAGGGCACTTACCTGTACCGCGACATCCAGGCGGCCGGCGCCTCGCCCGAAGGGGCCGGCTTTGTGCGCTATTACTGGGCCCGGCCCGGCGCCAGCGAGCCAGTAGCCAAGCTCAGCCGCGTTCAGCATTACGGGCCATGGAACTGGGACCTGGTCACCGGCGTGTATACCGACGATATCGATGCAGCCTTCCGCGCCGGGCTGCTGCAATCGGCCGCCATGCTGCTGGGTGTGTGCGTGCTGCTGTGGGGCGTGGTAAGCGTGGTCAACCGCAGCGTGCGGCGCTCGATCGGCGGCGATCCGGCCTATGTGGGACAGGTGGCGCGGCGCATCGCCGAAGGCGACCTGAGCGCCGAGATCCGCCTGGAGGCGGGCGACAACGACAGCATCCTGGCGGCCATGCAGGCGATGCAGGCGCGCCTGGCGCAAACCATCGGTGAAATCCGCCGCAGCGCCGACACCATCGCCACCGCCTCCAGCGAAATCGCCTCCGGTAATATGGATTTGTCGGCGCGCACCGAATCGCAGGCCAGTTCACTTGAAGAGACGGCAGCGTCGATGGAGGAACTGACCTCGACCGTGACCCAGAACGCCGACAACGCGGTGCAGGCCAATGAACTGGTGCAGACTGCCTCGGCAGTTGCCGAGCAGGGCGGCAAGGTGGTGTCGCAGGTGGTGCAGACCATGGATACCATCAATGCTTCGGCCACGCGCATCGTCGACATCATCAGCGTGATTGACGGTATCGCCTTCCAGACCAATATACTGGCCCTGAATGCCGCCGTGGAAGCAGCACGCGCCGGCGAACAGGGACGCGGCTTTGCCGTGGTGGCCAGCGAAGTGCGCAACCTGGCGCAGCGTTCGGCAGCGGCGGCCAAGGAAATCAAGGAGCTGATCAACACCTCGGTCAACAACATCAATACCGGCAGCGCGCTGGTGGCGCAGGCCGGCACCACGATGGATCAGGTGGTGGTGAGCGTGTCGCGGGTAACGCAGATCATGGCGGCCATCACCAGCGCATCGAGTGAGCAGAGCACCGGCATCGGTCATGTGAATACGGCGATTACCGAGATGGATTCGGTGACCCAGCAAAACGCCGCGTTGGTGGAACAGGCGGCAGCGGCAGCCGGCAGCATGCAGGAGCAGGCCGGCAACCTGGCG
This sequence comes from Duganella sp., assembly GCA_040508275.1. Taxonomy (GTDB): domain Bacteria; phylum Pseudomonadota; class Gammaproteobacteria; order Burkholderiales; family Burkholderiaceae_D; genus Rugamonas. The sequence goes on along the minus strand of JBEVNE010000340.1, from coordinate 11,812 downwards.
CAGCTGGTGAGCCGCTTCCGGCTTGGGGATGAAGCGCCGCGCAGTGGCAAGGGGCGGTTGGCGCTGGCTGGCTAGTACCTTGTCGTCCCGCTGCCCAATGCCGGAGCGGCGACATATCGAGTACCGAAATCTCTCTGTGCTTTCGATATGTGAAGATCAAAGCCGGATGGCGTGCGGACTTCCTCAGTTCGCTGGACTCTTAGGCGGCAATGCCGCCGACGATGTTTTGGTGCCCTGGATTACATCGTTCAGCAAAAATCTTTACTGGGCAGCAGGCACCGGCTCCAGCACCGCCGCTTCAAACACGAATTTGCCGCCATCCTCGCGGAATACCCCGATCACTTCGCCGCCGTCGCCCTTGACGTCGGGGTACATGGTGCAGGTCTGCGATTCCACCTGCCAGACGTCGCTGCCCGCGCGCAGCGTCCAGACATTGTCGCCGCCGGAATACAGTTCGATTTCCACTTCGTCAGCGGGCAGGTCGATCAGCTCGATTCGGCGCATGCAGTCGGGCAGGCGCTGCATGATCAGTTCGACGCTGGTTTCATTACTCCAGAAATGCTTTTGGGCGCGGTGGATGGTCAGCGCATGGCTGCCGGCCTTGCCGTCTACAAAATACGAAGCCGAATCGTCAACGCAGGCCGTCAGCAGGACGGGCAGCAGCAGGGCAAAAGGGAGAGACAGAAGCTTGCGCATGGGTGGATTTCCATTCTGGACTGCAAACGGGTTTGCCACATTATAACGGCCTGTACCGCGCTTGCGCGCCGTCAGGCCGTCGGCGCCGCAAGGGCGGCGCAATCTCACCGGTGGGTGAGGTGATCAAACATCAGAAGCGATAACCGACGCCGACGCCGATCAACACCGGGTCCACTTTGACGCGGCTGGCCTTGGCGCCGCCGATGAAGACGTCGCTACGGATCTGCACTTTTTTCACGTCGAAGTTGAGCGACCAGTTCTTGTCGATCGCATAATCGATACCGGCTTGCACGGCCAGGCCGAAGCTGTCGTTTTCCAGGTCGCCGGCGCCGTTCAGCAGTTTCACGCTCGAGATGCGCGTGTAGTTAACACCCGCGCCCAGGTAAGGCTTGAACGGCGTGCTGTTGGTGAAATGGTATTGCAGCAGCAGCGACGGCGGCAGGTGCTTGAAGGTGCCGATCTTGTTGCCGTCCAGGCGCACGTCATGTTTTTGCGGATAGGTCAGCACCAGCTCGGCCGCCCAGTTCGGCGTGAAGAAGTAAGAGATATCGACTTCCGGAATGGTTTTGTCGCTCACGCTCAGGCGGTCCGACGCGCCCACGCCTGCCACCGGCGCCGATTTGTCGGCCGGTTCGAGCTGGATAACCCGTGCGCGCACCAGCCATGGGCTTTCTTGCGCGATGGCGCTGCCGGCGGCCAGGCTCAGGGTGGTCAGCAGGGTGGCGGTGGTGGCGGCTAAAAATTTGCTCATCATTAATTCCTCTCTCATTTATCGTTAGGTAACATGCGTTAGTCTATTGAGGTGGCGCAGATAAAACTTTGATCCATGTCAAATGGGAAATAATATTTCATGGGTAAAAGTTTCGAGCGGAGTCTAACATGATAGTCATGAAACTAGTTTCATAAACAGGGTCCGAAATGGGAGATTTGCATGATTAAGCTGAGCGTTAACGGAGTCTTAAGGGAATTTGAAGCAGAGGACGATACGCCGCTGTTATGGGTGCTGCGCGAGCAGCTCGGCCTGACCGGCACCAAGTACGGCTGCGGCGTGGCGCAATGCGGCGCCTGCACCGTCCATATCGATGGCGAACCGTCGCGCAGCTGCGTGCGTCCCGTTTCGACGGTAACGCCGGAGATGAAAATCACCACCATCGAAGGCCTGTCGCCCGATGGTTCGCACGCGATCCAGCAAGCCTGGGCTGCACTCGATGTGCCGCAATGCGGCTTTTGCCAATCCGGCATGATCATGGCCGCCGCCGCGCTGATCCGCGAAAAGCCCAAGGCGACCGACGCCGATATCGACATGGCCATGACCAATATCTGCCGATGTGGCACCTATAACCGCGTGCGCGCGGCGATACACATGGTGGTGCGCGGCGCCAAGCCTGCCAGCACCGGCATCGTCATCGAAGCACGCGAAGGGAGCAAGGCATGAGCGCCGTTCTCACTCCATCGACCTCGCGTCGCGGTTTTCTCAAGGGCGTGGCCGCCGGCAGCCTGGTGGTCGCCTTCCACATTCCGTTCGAGGCGCAGGCGCAGGGTGCCGTTGCTGCAACTCCCGAAGTTAATGCCTGGGTAGTGGTCAAGCCCGACGACACCATCGTGATCCGCATTGCCCGCTCCGAAATGGGCCAGGGCACGCTGACCGGCCTGGCGCAACTGGTGGCCGAGGAGCTCGACGCCGACTGGCGCCGCGTCACCACCGAATATCCGACGCCCGGCCAGAACCTGGCGCGCAAGCGCGTGTGGGGCAGCTTTGCCACCGGCGGCAGCCGTGGCATCCGCGAATCGCATGAGCTGGTGCGCAAGGGCGGCGCCACTGCGCGCCTGCTGCTGGTGCAGGCCGCCGCCAACGTCTGGCAGGTACCCGCGGCCGAATGCGTGGCCGCCGCCAGCGTGATTACCCACCGCCCCAGCGGCCGCATGCTGCGCTACGGCGAGGTGGCGGCCGCCGCCGCGCAACTGCCGGCGCCGGCCGCCGCCGACGTGGCGCTGAAAGACCCGAAGGACTGGAAGCTGGCCGGCAAGCGCCTGGCGCGCCTCGATACCGTCGATAAAACCACGGGCAAGCAAATCTACGGCATGGATATCACCATGCCGGGCCTGCTCAATGCCGCCATCAAGGATTGCCCGGTATTCGGCGGCAAGGTCAAAAGCTTCGATGCCGCCGCCATTGCCCAGCGCCCCGGCGTAAAGAAAGTGCTGCAGGTGGGCGACAGCGCGGTGGCCGTGGTGGCCGATACCTGGTGGCGCGCCAAGTCGGCGCTCGATGCATTGCCGATCGAATGGGACAAGGGCCCCAACGCCAGCCTGTCGAGCAAGGACGTTGCCGCCACCCTGCGCGCCGCGCTCGATGCGCCCGAAGCGGCAGTGGGCAACGCCAACGGCGACGCCAAAGCCGCCATTGCGGCGTCCAAGCGCAAGATCGAAGCCGTGTATTCCTACCCGTGGCAAAACCACGCCACCATGGAAACCATGAACGCCACCGTGCTGTGGACGCCCCAGCGCTGCGAAGTCTGGACGCCCACCCAAAATGGCGAAGCGGCGCTGGCCGCAGCGACGGAAGCGTCCGGCCTGCCAGCGGCGCAGTGCGAGGTCTACAAGCTGCACCTGGGCGGCGGCTTTGGCCGCCGTGGCGCAGCCCACGACTGGGTTACCCAGGCCGTCAAGATCGCCAGGGAGCTGCCCGGCACGCCGGTCAAGCTGATCTGGAGCCGCGAGGAAGACATGCTGCACGGCCGCTACCACCCGATCACGCAGTGCAAGCTGACCGCCGGTCTCGACGCCAAGGGCAATATCGACGGCCTGTACATGCGCATTGCCGGCCAGTCCATCCTGGTTTCGCTGGGCATGAGCATCCGTGATGGCAAGGACCCGGCCGTGTTCCAGGGCCTGAACGCACCGGGACCTGAAGCATCGATCGGCTACAGCTTCCCCAACCTGCTGATCGACCACGCCATGCGCAACCCGCCGGTGCCGGCCGGTTTCTGGCGCGGGGTGAACCTGAACCAGAACGCCATCTATCTCGAATGCTTCCTCGACGAAGTCGCCCACGCGACCAAACAGGACCCGCTGGCGCTGCGCCGCAAGCTGATGGCCCAGCATCCCAAGCACCTGGCCGTGCTTGAGGCGGTTGCCAAGCGCGTGGGCTGGGGCAAGCCGCCCAAGCGCGGCGTGTTTCGCGGGCTGGCGCAGACCATGGGCTTTGGCAGCTACGTGGCCGCCTGTGCCGAAGTGTCGGTGGACCGCAAGACCGGCCAGCTAAAGATCCTGCGCATCGTCGCCGCCACCGATCCCGGCCACGCCGTCAATCCGCAGCAGATCGAGGCGCAGGTGGAGGGTTCGTTCGTGTACGGCCTGTCGGCGGCGCTGTACGGCGAATGCACGCTCAAGGACGGCCAGATGGAGCAGACCAACTTCGACACCTACCCGGTGCTCAAGCTCGACGAAATGCCCAAGGTGGAAACCATCATCATGCCGTCGGGCGGCTTCTGGGGTGGCGTGGGCGAGCCGACCATTGCGGTGGCGGCGCCGGCCGTGCTCAATGCGATCTTTGCCGCCACCGGCAAGCGTATCCGCGACTTGCCGCTCAAGCAGCATGACCTGAAAAAGGCGTAGGGTCGGCCATGCTGGGCATTATCGGCGCCGCAGCTCTTGCTACCGCCATGACCATGGCTGCGGCCAGTGCTGCAGCGCCGCCTTATCTGGTGCAGGGCGACGCGATTGTCCTGCCACTGGACGGCTTGCGCGGTGACCCCGCGCGCGGGCGCGCCATCGTCGCCAACCGGCAGGTGGGCCTGTGCCTGCTATGCCATACGGGGCCGATCGCGGAGGAACGCTTCCAGGGCAACCTGGCGCCTGACTTGCAGGGCGCCGGCGCACGCTGGAGTGCCGCCCAGCTGCGCCTGCGCATTGTCGATTCCCGTCATCTCAACCCGGAGACCATCATGCCTTCGTATTACAACAGCAGCGGCCTGGAACGCGTGGCCGGCGCGTTCCAGGGCCAGACCATTTTCAGCGCCCAGCAGGTGGAAGACGTGGTGGCCTGGCTGGCAACGCTGAAGGAACCGGCGCCATGAAGCGCCGCACCCTGCTGGCCGGCAGCGCCGGCGCCATATTGCTGGCGCTGGTGCGCCCCGTCGTTGCCAGCACTGCCAATACTGACGCGCGCCGCCCGCCGGCCATGCAGGCCGCCATTGACGCATTTACCGGCGGTGCGGCGCTGCGCGAAGGCAGGGTGAAGTTCGAGATTGCCCAGCTGATTGACAACGGCAACGCCGTGCCGGTGACCATCGCCGTCGATAGCCCGATGACGGCGGCCGAGCACGTGACGGCGATTGCCATTTTTAATGAAAAGAATCCGCAGCCGGAAGTGGCGCAATTTACGCTGGGACCGCGCGCCGGCAAGGCGCAGGTGTCCACCCGCATCCGCCTGGCGACCTCGCAGCGCCTGCTGGCGATTGCGCGCCTGAGCGACGGCAGCCTGTGGTCGCAGTCGGCTGACGTGATCGTCACGCTGGCTGCCTGCATCGAAGGGGAGGCGCCCTGATGGCAAAAGCCTTGATTCATATGCCGGCCAGCGCCCGCCGCGGCGAGGTGATCGAAATCCGCGCCCTGATCGCACATCCAATGGAATCGGGCTACCGGCCGGACGCCGACGGCAAGCTGGTGGCACGCGACATCGTGCGCACGTTTGTGTGCCGCTACAACGGCGAGCAGGTGTTTGCCGTCAAGCTGCATCAGGCGGTATCGGCCAATCCATACATCGGCTTCTTTACCGTGGCCACCGACAGCGGCACGCTGGAATTTACCTGGGAAGGCGATAACGGCTTTGCCCAGACCGAGCAAAAGACCCTGACGGTGAGTGCAGCATGAAGGGGCTGCTGGCCGTGATGATGGTATGCGCGCCGGCGCTGTTGCAGGCCGCCGAGCAGCGCCGCTCGGGCGCCGCCTACATGAGCAGCGCCACCCAAGCCATGCAGCAGGACGATACGCTCAATCCCGCCATGCTGTGGGTCAGCGACGGCGCCGCGCGCTGGACGGCGGCCGCCGGCGCCAGCGGTAAATCGTGCGCCGCCTGCCATGGTGAAGTCGGTCAGAGCATGCGCGGCGTGGCGGCGCGCTTTCCCGCATTTGACGCCGCCAGCGGGAGCGTGGTCAACCTGGCGCAGCGCATCAACCTGTGCCGCGAACGGCGCCAGCAGGCGCCGGCGCTCAAACTCGACAGCGAAGAACTGCTGGCGCTGGAAGCGCTGCTGGCCATGCAGTCGCGCAGCCAGCCGGTGGCGCCGCCGCAAGATGCGCAGACCAGGGCTGCCGCCCAACGTGGCAAACAGCTGTACGTGCAGCGCATCGGCCAGTTGAACCTGTCGTGCGCGCAGTGCCACGACGCCCGCGCCGGCCAGCGCCTGGCCGGCAGCACGATACCGCAGGCGCATGCCGCCGCCTATCCGATTTACCGCCTGGAGTGGCAGGCCATGGGTTCTCTGCAGCGACGTTTGCGTAACTGCATGACCGGCGTGCGCGCCGCTGCGCCGCCGCTGGGCGCGCAGGAACTGGTTGACCTGGAAGCTTGGCTGGCCGTGCGCGATGCCGGCATGCCGATTGAATCACCGGGCGTACGGCCCTAGATAAAGGAAACCCCATGAACTCCAGGCTGGCGCTGCTCGGCGCAATTTTTACGGTAATGGCTGCGCCGTCGCTGGCCAGCGCGCAGCGCGCTGAACCTGAAGCTACCAAAGCCCCCGCTATCTCGGCCGGCACGCGGCTGGCTGCGACCTGCGTGGCCTGCCATGGCACCGCCGGCGCCACCCGTGGCAACACACTGCCGCCGCTGGCCGGGCAGCCGCGCGACACCTTGCTCGCTGCGCTGCTGGCCTTCAAGGCCGGCACGCGCGAAGCCACCATCATGACCCAGCTGGCCAAAGGCTATACCGATGAACAGCTGGCGCTGCTGGCCAGCTATTTCGCCGCCCAGAAAAAGGAGCAGCCATGAAACGCCGCCAGTTTTTGCACAGCGCCGGCGCTGCCATGCTGCTGGGAGCCGGCACCGGCTGCGCCAGCGTGGGTGGCCGCGCCCGCCCGCACGTGGTGGTGGTCGGCGGCGGTTATGGCGGCGCCACGGCGGCGCGCTATGTGCGGCTGTGGAGCGCGGGCGCCATCGACGTCACGCTGGTGGAACCGCAGGCGCAGTTTGTTTCGTGCCCGCTGTCCAACCTGGTGCTGGGCGGCGCCATGGAGATCGGCGGGTTGACCATGTCGCTCGATGCACTGGCCACGCATCACGGCGTGCGCCTGGTGCGCGACCGCGTGAGCGCGATTGACGCCGCACGCCGCACGGTAGTGCTGGCAGGTGGACCAACCTTGTCCTACGACCGCCTGATCGTCTCGCCCGGCGTCGAGCTGCAATGGGACCAATTGCCAGGCATGAGCCAGCCGGGGGCGCATGACAACATCCTGCACGCCTGGAAAGCCGGCCCCCAGACGCTGGCCCTGCGCGCGCAGTTGCAGGCCATGCCCGATGGCGGCGTGTTTGCCATGACCATCCCGCCGGCGCCTTACCGTTGTCCGCCGGGGCCGTACGAGCGCGCCTCGCAGGTGGCGTTTTACTTCAGCCGCCACAAGCCGCGCTCGAAAGTGCTGATCCTGGACGCCAACGACGACGTCGTGTCGAAGGGCGCGCTGTTCAAAAAAGTATGGCGCGAACGTTATCCGGGCATGATCGATTACCGCCCCGGTTTTCGCACCGTGGACGTCGACGTGCGCGCGCGCAGCGCCATCTCCGAGCTCGGCGACACGGTGCGCGCCGACGTGCTCAATGTGATCCCGCCGCAGCGCGCCGGCAGCATCGCCGTGCAGAGCGGCCTGGCCAATGCCAACGGCCGCTGGTGCGCAGTGGATTTTCTCAGCTTTGCCTCGACTGCCGCACCGTACATCCACGTGCTGGGCGACGCCATTCAGACCGCGCCGCTGATGCCCAAGTCGGCCCACATGGCCAACCAGCACGCCAAGGTATGCGCCGCCGCCGTGGTTGATCTGCTGAGCGGCCGGGCTCCCGACCCGCAGCCGATGCTGACCAACACCTGCTACAGCTTCGTCTCGGACCGCGACGTGATCCACGTCGCCTCGGTACATGCCTACAACGCGGCGCAAAAAACCTTGCTGGTGGTGCCGGGATCGGGCGGGGTATCGGCGGGGCCGAGTGCGCTCGAGGGGCAGTACGCGCTGAACTGGGCGCAGAATATCTGGGCCGATACCCTGGGTTACCCGGAGCCGAAGCAGGCCTAGCGATAGCGCGCCAGGATCTGGTCTATGGCGCCATCCTTGACCATGGCTTCCAGCGCCTGGTTGATCTCGGCGTGCGGCACCCGGGATTTGTGCGACAGCGCGCACTGGGTTTTAAAGGCTGCAAACACCAGCTCGGGCCGCAGCTGCACGCCGCTGGCGTTGCGTTGCAGGTAGGCCAGGGTGGCTTCGCTGATAATGATGTAATCGGTTTTACCCTCCACCGCGCGGCGCAGGTTGGCTTCCATCGATTCGGCATCGACGCGCCGAAAGCGCTGGCCCAGTACTTGTTGCACGCGTGGATAGCGGTAGCCCGCTACCGTGCCCACAGGCTTGTCGCGCAAGTCCTTGAGCGAGCGCAGATGCGGTGCACCAGGCCGGGCGGCTACCATTTCAATATCGGGTAGCACCGGCACGCTCCAGGCGTAGTCGCCATCGATCCAGCCCGGCATGACGTAGCACATGAGGTCAGCGCGGCCACCGGCCAGCACTTCCGTCACCTTGGCGGGCTCGGCATTGACATACAAGGGGCGCCGTCCCAGCCGTTGTGCCAGGGCATCGCCCACGTCGCGCAGCATGCCACCCGTGAGTTTGCCTTGCTGGAAGCGCACGATGGGCATGACCTGGTCGAGCGGCGCCACCATCACCAGTTCGCCCGACCCGGCATGGGCCGATGCCAGAGTGCCAATGCCTGAGCCGGTACATAGCGCAGTCAGCACGAAGCGCAGCAAGCGTGGGCAGAGGACAGGCATGAGCAGGTTCGGAGCAAAAGAGTTTCCATTATAGGCGTAGCGAGGCCGACAACGATTTTTCGGCCATCCATCATTTAGTAGATTTCTTAGTTGCAATGTTGGTATCATGCATATTTTAAAATTTACCTGAATTTACACTTGCCATGGCCGACGACTACAGCGCTGACATCAATACCAAGGGAAGACTTACCATCAACGGCCAGGTTCGGGGAATTTTTGAAGCAAGTTATGATCATGACTGGTTCGCTGTCAACCTTTCCGCTAATACTACCTACCTGTTTTCGATGACCAGCGTTGCCAGCGCGAACGGCACGCAGTTAGACGCCAGATTTGCCACGCTGGGCATGTATGATGGGCGCGGCCTCTCTCAAGTCTACAGCTCCAGCTACGGTGAAGCGCCGCTGCTGCAGTTTACGCCCACCAGCTCGGGCACCTATTACCTGAGCGCGCAGGCCAGTTATCTGCAGACGGCAGGCGCTTACCGGCTGACCTCATCGCTGGCCGAAGCAGACGAGTTTGTCGCCGATATCAGCACCACGGCCAACCTCACTGCCGACACCAGCGTAAGCGGCGGCTTCCAGCGGGTTGATGATGTCGACTGGATCCGCTTCCAGGCGCAGGCGGGGCAAGTGATCGAACTGAGCACCGAATTCGGCGGCAAGATTGCGCCCGGCAATTTGATGTATTTCTACGATAGTGTCGGCCGGTATGTAAAATTTTCTTCGACAGGGATTTTTGTTGCCGATACCAGCGGCGAATACTACCTGGTGCTGAACGCCGAAGGCCGTGTTGGCGCCTACACCCAGACCATGAAGCTGATCTCCGACGATTATTCGAAGGACGCCAGCAGTCCCGGCGTGCTCGCTGCGGGAGGGCAGGCCAGCGGCACTATCGATTACAACGGCGACACCGACCGCTTTCAGGTCCAGCTGGAGGCGGGAAACTTTTATACCCTGCGCCTGGGGACACAGGACGATAATTACCGCATGGCACTCTCGCTGTATGACAGCAAAGGCGCTTATGTCAGCGGACAGGAAAACTATGTGAATGGCGTGCGCACGGTGCAGTTCTTCGCTGCCAGCAGTGGCACGTATTCCATCGATGCCAGCAGCCCTTATGGCTATAGCAAACCGCTGCCGTATACGCTCAGCCTGTCCGCTCCTGTCGCCGATGATTTCGGTAACACCAGGGAAACCGCCCAGCTGCTGGCATTGGACGAAACGATGACGGGAAGCCTGCAGGCGGTGAACGATGTCGATATGTTCACGCTCGCGCTGAGCGCAGGAAAAACCTATCGCTTCGAGCAGCCGTTCAGCGCTGGCGCCGATCCCTATGCCACTGTCGCCCTCACGGACAGTAATGGTAACAGCTTGCGTAACTGGTACGGGCAGTCGGATATGTTCAGCTATACGCCGACCAGGGACGGCAACGTCTATCTCTCCCTGTCCTCCCTCAGTGTGCCGGTGACCGGCCGTGATTACAGCGTCAAAGTCAGCGCCGTCGAGGACGATCACGGCGCCAGCGCAGCAAGCGCTGGCAGGTTGACGTTGGGGGTGGCGACCAAGGGCGTGCTGGAAGCCGGCGGCGGGGATGTGGACTGGTATGCGATTACGCTGAATGCTGGCGCTTATTACTGGTTTTCACTGACGGGCGCACGCGAGGGTGGCGGCACGCTGACACCAACCAGTGGCTCTGCACTGCTGCGGATAATCGATGCACAGGGCAAAGCGGTTGCCACTGGTGAGTCCGGCTATAACGCCACCGCCGGACTGCTGGCGTTTACAGCGCCTACGCGCGGCACCTACTATGTTGAAGTATCGTCGCCTGGCGCCGCTGGGACCTACACGGTCAAGGCCGTACTGGGAGAAAAGGACGACCACGGTAACGATACCGCTCATGCCACCGCTATCCAGGACAAGGTTGCACTTGCCGGCAAGCTGGAGCTGCTCAACGACAGGGATGTGTTCAAGCTGAGCGCTGTTGCCGGCATGGCGTATGCGCTGGAGGTGACGCCGGTTGGCGGCAACGCCAACTTTACCAGTTATGCCTCGCTGAACATCAGCACGAATACCGGTTCTTTTTCGACCAGAGAAGTTTTCGGCACGGGCAAAATCCTCAAATATTTTACCGCGGCCAATTCGGGCGATTACTATTTCACGATGAGTACCAGTTCGTTCGGCACCACGGGCGCCTACCAGATTGCTGTCACATCGCAAGGCCTGGACGATTATTCCGCCACCAACCAGACCACCGGCAGGCTGGTACCCGGCGCTTCGGTACCGGGGCAGCTTGGTACGCCGGGCGACCGCGACTGGATCAAGGTCAAGCTGGAAGCGGGGCGCACCTATGTGTTCGACTTGCAGGGATCAGTGAGCGGTGGCGGTACCCTCGATACCACCGCCAACAATCGCCCTTCGCTGTCGCTGCTGACGGCTGACGGCAGCAACCTGACCTCCACAGCCTTCTCCAACGGCAGTGCGGCCGAGCCAAGGCTTGCCCACATCGCCACCAAGACCGGCGAATATTTCCTCGAAGTTTACAGCCCCCAGGACAGAACCGGCACCTATACATTGGTGGCCAGCCAGACCAGCGGCGACGTCAGCGCACCGCAATTGTTGTCGAGTACGCAGGAACCGGACGCTGTCAACGTCGGCACCAGGCCGAAAATCGTGCTGACCTTCAATGAAATCATGATGACCGAAGCGGGCATTACTTTTACTGACAGCAACGGCGTTGCCGTCGCCGGGCAAGATGGCCAGCAACTGGTGAAAGCCATTGGCAAGATGCTGGTTTTCGATCCGAACATGAATTTACAGCCGGGCATGCGTTACACGCTGTCGCTGCCCGAGGGCAGTGCGCTCGACCTGGCAGGCAATGCCTGGGTTGGCGCCCACCAGTACAGCTTTACGGTGACCGAACCAGTAGCTGTGGGCACGGCCGGCAACGACTATCTGCTCGGCTCCACTGCCAGTGGCGTAGCCGGCCAGATACTTGATGGCGGCGCCGGCCTCGACACCGTGTATTACGGCGCACCGCGTTATAACTGGCAAATAACGCGCAACAGCGACGGCACCGTCAGC
>JBEVNE010000326.1:0-5019 GCA_040508275.1 Duganella sp. | reverse complement strand
CGCTGGGGCAAGCTGTCGGAGCTGATCGGATCCAGCGACGGCAAGAAGTTCCGCAACTACGCCCAGCAATTCACGCTGGACGTGCTGCTCGGCTATGCCAATGAACACCTGAAGCAGCTGGCCCGGCGCTACCGGCTGGAGCGCGTCAGCTACCAGGGCATGCCGTCACTGGCGCTGATGGTGCGCGACCAGGACATGGGCGGCGAAGTGCGTTCGGTGAACTCCCTGTCGGGCGGCGAATCGTTCCTGGTGTCGCTGGCGCTGGCGCTGGGCCTGGCCTCGCTGTCATCGAACCGGGTGCGGGTGGAGTCGCTGTTCATCGACGAAGGTTTTGGCAGTCTTGATGCCGACACGCTGCGCGTGGCGATGGATGCGCTCGACGGTCTGCAGGCCATGGGCCGCAAGGTCGGCGTGATTTCGCACGTGCAGGAGATGACGGAGCGGATTTCAACCAGGATCCTGGTACAGCCGTCGGCCGGCGGGCGCAGCACGGTCAGCGTCAGCTAAGCTGGACTGGCGCAGCGCCGGACATTTGCTATGATGAGGGTTCGTGCACGGACCTTCCATGAGCATCGGCGCCATTACCATCAGCCCCGCTTCCAGGCTGCCTGAACGCCCCCAGCCCCAGGCCGGCAGCACTGCGCCCACCGCGAAGTTGCAAGAAGGAAATAATGGGAGTTCCACCACCACGCTGTCGCCGGAAGCGCTAAAGCTGGTGGAAGAACTGAAAGCGCGCGATACCGAGGTACGCCAGCACGAGCAGGCCCACCTGGCTGCGGCCGGCGGACTGGCGCTGTCGGGCGCGTCGTACACCTACCAGCGCGGACCGAACGGCGTCAATTACGCCATCGGCGGCGAGGTGCAGATCGATACCTCGCCCGGCGCCACACCCGAGGAAACCATCGCCCGCGCCGCCAGCATCCAGGCCGCCGCCAACGCCCCCGCCGATCCATCGGGCGCCGACCGCGCAGTGGCCGCCCAGGCCCAGCAAATGGCGGCGCAGGCGCGCAGCGAGCTGGCCAAGCAGCAGTACGCCGCGCAGGATGGCACGGCGCCGGCTGCGCCTGGCCTCAACCTGTACGCCTGAATGATAAAATCGCGGTTTATTCCTGCCACTCTACGCAACCATGTTAAAAGCACCACGCACCCTCACCTTTAAATGCGCCAAATGCACCAAGGCCGTCCAGGTCCGCCTGCAAAAGGTTTCGGCCTGCTCGCACATCCAGCCCTACCTGGGCGTATGCGGCTGCGGTGAAGTCAAGCACCACGCCATCGGCCAGAAAGACGCCGTCGCATCCTATCTCGCAGCGCCGGAAGGCTGGACCCATCATCATTAATTTGCATGAAGTTTTTCAAGGTACCCTAAAGTTCACACGAGTCGAACCGTTATAGAAGTATTATTAAACGGAAGCTGCCATGGCCACCATCCCCGCATTCGGCGCCCGCAACCTGCAGGCTACCAATTACTATCCGGTCAAGGCTGACGGCAACGCTGCCAATACTGGCAACCTTGGCAACCTTGGCAGCACGCCTGCCACGCAAAAGGCTAGCGGCGTGTCGGCGGCGCCCCTGCTGTCCAGCAATGGGCTGGACCTGCAAAAACGCGTGGCCTCGCTCGGCAATGCCACCGTCGATTTTGCCCAGGATTTTGTCAGCAGCTTCACGCAGGCGCTGTTTGGCGACGCCGCCAAGGGCGCCACCATCGATTTTGACAGCGCCAGCCTGGAAACCTCGTCGAGCTTCGCGCTGGGCGTGCAGCAGAGTTCCGGCCCCAACGGCACGCGGTCGCTGGCCGGCTTCAGCCTGTCCGACAGCTCGCACTTCATCGGCAAAGGCACGATTACCACTGCCGACGGGCGCAAGTTCGATTTCGAGGTGGAGGTCAAATACGATTACCAGCTCGACGCCGCCGCCAGCCAGAGCACCGAAAAGCTGGCCGCACCACAGCAAACGGACAAGCCGGCCAGCAACCAGGTCGCCAATTCGAAAGACCTGCCAACGGTGCAACTGCCGAACATCGACTTTGCCGGCACGCTGGCCGACCTGTTCCAGCTGATTGGCCGCGACCTGAATTCAGCGCTGTCGGCAGGCGGCAATGACCAGCAAGGCGGCAGCAACGCCGACAGCATCGACCGCAACACCCTGCGCGGACTGTCGCTGCGCCTGCTCAACCTGGTGGACAGCCGCGACACCAACACCTACGCGCCGCCCAGCGCCGCCGAGCAGGCAAAATCGGCGGCTGCTTATGGCGAACAGGCGCCGGCCGCCCCAGGCACCGCCACCGAACCGCCAGCACCGGCAGCAGCGCCGATTGCGGCCGCCACAGCACCTGCTGCCGATCCTGCACAAGCAGCAACAGATACCCCCGCCGCCAGCGACGCCGCCACCCGCGCTGGCGCCGCCGGGTAAGCCCCCAGCTCACCGCCAAGGGCCGGTGGCCCGGTATAATAAGCAGTTCCTCCGCCAGCACCAGGACTTGCCAGTCCGGCGTGCTGGCTTTGCTTATTACCTTACCGATCGCCTCCATGTCCGCACACACCATCGCCCCCGCCTCGCCACCGCAGATTCACTGGGAGGAAGACGGCGTACAACGCAGTGCGCGCTGGCGCTCCGAGGCCGGCATGCCGCCGCCCAAGCGCGTGATCATCGCCGACGACCGCACCAATGCCGATGTGGCCTACCGCCTGGCGTGCGAAGGCACGGCGCTGCTGTGGCGCGGCGATTTTCAGAATGCGCGCCAGCTGCTGCAGGCGCTGGCGCGGCGCGCCGACCACAAGGGCAAGCCCGCCAAAAAATCGAAACCGGCCAAGGGCGCGCCTGCACCTGCTCCCACCGCTGCATTTCACCTGCACCGCCAGGCGCAATCGCAACGCGCCCGCACGCTGGCCATGCTGCTGATTCCGTTCGACGACGGTTACACGATTCCGCTGCGCCGCGCGCCAAGCGTGCAACTGGCCTGCAACGAAGCCTACGGCCGTTATGAACAACCATTCATCGCCTCGCTGCGCGAACTGCTGGGCGTGATCGGCGCCCACGAATGGCGCCGTACCGGCGTCGAGATCCCGGCGCTGGGCGCGCGCATCCACCCGCACTACGGCGTGTTTTCGCCGGTGCGCGGCGAATACGTGCAACTGGTCGCTGACGCGCCGCTGCCGCCGGACACCTCGCTGGCCTTTGATATCGGCGTCGGCACGGGCGTGCTGTCGGCAGTGCTGGCGCAGCGCGGCGTCCAGCGCGTGGTGGCGACCGACCAGGACCAGCGCGCACTGAGCTGCGCCCGTGAAAACATCGTCCGGCTCGAACTCGAGGACGGCATTTCGCTGGTCGCCGCCGACCTGTTCCCCGAAGGCCGCGCCCCGCTGGTCGTCTGTAATCCGCCGTGGCTGCCGGCACGCCCGAGCTCCGCCATCGAACACGCCGTCTACGATCCCGACAGCCGCATGCTGCGCGGCTTCCTGGCAGGCCTGAAAGACCACCTGACACCGGGCGGCCAGGGCTGGCTGATCCTGTCAGACCTGGCCGAACACCTGGGCCTGCGTCCACGCGCCGACCTGCTCGAGTGGATGGCAGCAGCCGGATTGAAAGTTGTGGAACGCCACGACATCCGCCCCACCCATCCCCGGGCCGCAGATGCCAGCGATCCTCTGCACAAGGCACGCGCTGCCGAGGTGACGTCGCTGTGGCGTTTGGCAGCGGCGTAACAAGGGCCTGAAATACCCGCTCTTGCATCATCAGGCGCAACCGTATATAATACATGCCTCAGACGCGGGGTGGAGCAGTCTGGCAGCTCGTCGGGCTCATAACCCGAAGGTCACAGGTTCAAATCCTGTCCCCGCAACCAGATTCGGCAAAGCCGTTGATTTCTCAAGGAAATCAACGGCTTTTTGCTTTTGCGGGTGCACCACTTGGTGAACCACCTGTGCACATCAAACCCCCACGCCTCCACTGCAACCGCTGCGACTTCGCCTATTTCCACGTTAAGCATCGGTGCGCCCTGCAGTTGATCCATCGCATCAACCATCAGAAAGAGCAGTACGCCAAGAGGAAGCTCTTGACTCGAAGAGTCTCCGGAATTAACATTCCGATTGGTCGGATTGATTTAATGAGGCAATCATGTTTGAGTTAAAGACTTCTATTTTGCAAAATTTGCAAAACTGGGTACCCCTGCCCCAGGCTGCTATCGTTGCTGAGTCATCGATGAGGGAGATAAATCGGATTATTGATGAGCGCTTGCTTCCAGATACGATGATACAAGCACAACCATCTCGTGCGTTATCGGTGATGGGGTGTGCTATGGCTCGATTTTATTTCAAGACCGCACTATCGCTGACCAAAGAAGAAAGGTTGAAAGCAATCAGTGGAATCTCTGAAAATATTTCCAATCTTAAGACTTCTGAATTGATCGTTCATCGAGAATGGTTAACGATAGATTTTACAGACTTCTTTATCGCCACAGAAAGCTCCCTAAATTCTCTTGATAGTCTAAAATTATCATTTGAATCAGATCCTGAAATCATGAGTGGAGAGTATGTTTTCAAGGGTACGCGTATTCCTGTCTACATGGTGACCGAATTGCTTGCCAATGGCGAGAGAAATGAAAATATCTTAAGGGCTTATCCTGCACTGGATGAGGAGCTTATTTCTCGCGCAATAAAATTTGCCCTGGCTTTCCCAAGGCGAGGACGCCCTTCACGTAAAGAAGAACTGAAGGATAAGGTCATTTCGCAAAGAACAGTTCGCGTAAAGAAAAATGTTCAAGCTACTTATTGATGAATGTTTGTCTCCTTACCTTGTTGATATGGCGAGAGAATCAGGGCATCATCAATCGAACCATGTTAGCTGGTTAGGAAAAAGTGGAACCAAAGACCCCAACCTGATGAAAATTATTATTTCAGGTGATTGGACTTTGGTGACAAATAATTCGCATGATTTTAGAGGACATGCCAAAAATCCTGGGAAGAAGGGACTTTACTCTCGTCAGGCTATACATGCGGGTTTGATTTGTCTAAACTGGCCATC
>JBEVNE010000284.1:0-20209 GCA_040508275.1 Duganella sp. | reverse complement strand
ACCCGCATCTACGTCAAACCATTGCTGGCGCTGATGGCCTCGCTGGAAGTCAAAGGCATGGTGCACATTACCGGTGGCGGCCTGGTGGAAAATATTCCACGCGTGCTGCAACCTGGTCTGGTAGCCGAACTCGACAGCAAAGCCTGGACCCTGCCGCCGCTGTTCACCTGGCTGCAACAGCACGGCGGCGTGGCTGACGCCGAAATGCACCGCGTGTTCAACTGCGGCATCGGCATGACCGTCATCGTCTCGCAGGAAAATGCCGCAGCGGCCAAGGCCCAGCTCGAAGCGGCCGGCGAAACCGTGTACACGATCGGCAAAATCCGCGCCCGTGTGGGCGATGAGCACCAGACTATCGTGGTCTGAGCAGGACCGGCCTGCGGCCGGTGACAAACGATATTTGCCAAAAATCCGTTCAGATGAAAACTGAACGGATTTTTTTTGCACCTTATCCTTATTTGTCTGCCATGCTGCCCAGTGCCGCACAGGCACGCAGATTCAGGTCGACAAACTCCGCCCAGCTATACAGGTGAACGTAGTGATTGTCGAAAAGCTGGTCTACGCGGCAGCATTCGGGGCGCTGTGCGTAAATCGTGCAGCCCCTGCTCTGGTCGTGGTAGTGCCGGCATACGCCGTCACCGCGGTCCAGTTCCCTGGTTTGCACGGCCAGGTGGACATGCTGGCAGCAAAGGCCGCACTGGGTGCAGGGAAAAGGTTGGCGCGGTGCGCTTGCTGCCGTATCGTGTCCGGGCATGGCGTTGTCATTCAGGGAAAAATGCCTCAGGCGGCCAGCGCATTGATGTCTTCGATCTGTTTCGCGGTCGAGAGCACCAGGTTGCCATCGGTGTCCAGAATCGGCGTATCGATCATCGCTTTCAGCAATTGTGTATATTTGACAGCGCGACTGGTGGTCTCGCGCGCATCCTCAGGGTAGCGCCGATAATCTGTACCGTGGCTGTCGATCACTGCATCGAGGTCTTTCACCGCGCGTCGCAGATGCGCGCTTACCTTGGAAAAGGTCGAGTTCGCCAACGCGGAAACATGCTGGATCGCCTCGAGTTTTTTAAAGGTCAGCTGGGCCTGGTCATGCACCGTTTTAGCCTGTTCGAGGTTGCTGCGCGCATTGTTCAACGCTTCCTCGCCCTTGTTGCCGACAATGTGGCCGAAGATCGCCAGGGCCGGGCCGATCATGACGGCACCCAACACCATGCTGCCGAGCGCCATGCCGCCGCCGCCCGCCGCGATCGAACCGCCGCCAAGCCACGCCAGCGTGGCGTTGGTCGCCGCTACACCGGACAGCGAAGAGATTGCCGTGCCGGTACTGGCGGTCGCCAGCAGCATGGTGCCGTTATAGGCGCCGAAGGCCAGCGCAGCACCGCCGCCCAGGCCCGAACCCAAACCCAGTCCGGAACTTTTCAGCAAGGCATAGTCGTCTTTCAGGCTCTGCAGGGAACGCGAGGAAAAGTCCTTCAGGTTCAATTTTTCCAGTTCGGGAGTATTGCTCAATTCAACATTCTTGAGCTTACCGAAGGTCTCGATGAAATCGGCGATCACCCCATTGAAGGCCCGTAGCTTGCGTGTGCCGTAGTCTTCCAGTACAGCGTTAGTGGACTTGCGTTGCTTCTCCACCAGCTCATTGGCCTGATCGACCATCGATCTGGCATGATCGTTGATGTCAGTTGCCTTGCTGTGATCCATGGCGCCGCTAACGCCTTTGTAAGCGCCGTACAGGGCGGTGCCGCCAGCGATGACGCCGAGAATGAGAGGGACGGGCATGGTATGACTCCTTATTCGAGAATGATGGCGAGCGCCTTTTGCGCTTCACGGTGGGTGCACTGGGCCCGCTCCAACAAATCGTCGAAAACGTGGCTTTCCAGTTGATGGTGATGCTGGAATTCTTTCAGTAGCTGCCATTCAACGCCCGTAATGTTTCCTTTGGCTAAGGCAAACACCATGAGTTCGAACAGCATCAGCTTGGGCGCGGAAGGCACGCTTGCCTTGCGCCCATCCAGTACTTCCCGCAATACGGACAAGGCCGCCTGGACGCGGTTGGACGCTGCGTTTTCACTATCGGTGGCGAGCTGGCCCAGTTGCGCTGCCAATGCCTGTGCCATGTCTTGGTGACCGTAGCGGCCACCGGTCGCGTATGCCAGGCCGTTGGCGCCATGAGGGTCGCAGCGTCTTGCCAACTCGTCTATTACTGCCTGTTCTTCTTCACTACGCTCGATCAGCCGGGGCGTCACCGAAATCGGGAAGGGGAAGGGAAATACGCTTTCTCCCGACTTTTCCTGTACAGGTTTTTCTGCAAGGCTCAGTAGTTCTGCCATGCAGACAAAATCGCGCTGCTCATCTGGTGAAAGCTGCTTTAATCGCATCGTCGCTCCATAAGTAAAAAGAGTGTGGCCGGTTTTCAGGGCTTACAGTCGCAGGGCTTGATCGGACATCATGAAGTCATCGAATTGCGCCTGGGAGTTGAACTGCAACTGTTTTCCCAACAGGGTCGCGTATTGGTTAATCGCCACGATGAGGGTATCGGTATTGCCGTTCTCCGATCTATCGATGGCAGAGAAAAGATCTTGGGTCTGGTGCAGGAGATCCGTTGCTTCAGCGCGGATGAAGGCATCCAGCGCGGTCTGCTCCACTGCAATCCTGGCCCGGGCAGCGCTTTCGATGGCGCGTACGCGCTGGAGGTTTTCCCGCGAGATGGCAGCCCCCCTGGCGGCATCGAGTGCGCTCTGGTAGAAAATGGCGGACAGGGTGTAACCGACCATGCCGCCAATGGCGGCGCCGACGAACGGTACCGGAATGGCAAGTTGTCCGAGTCCGGCCATCATGCCGCTCGCAAGCATTCCTGCCCCTTTTTCCCCGACTTCCAGCAACAGCTCCGTTTCATCGATGTCGCCGACGACATAGCGTTTAATGCTGGCCGACAGCGATATGCAGGCGTTCACTGCCATTGTGGGCACGCAGGTATTGGCCATGCTGCGCAGTGCTTGCTGTTGAGACTGCTGCATCCCGGCCTTGAGGGCGGAACCTGCGGCGGCAGTGACGTAGCCAAGTGCTGCAGCCTTGCCGACATCCTGTGCGATGTTTGCGCCGGCAGTGGCCGCGTCCATATCGCCTTTTGCGGTGGCAAAGACATTGTTGAGTATGGAAGTGCAGCCGCCGATCACCGCACCGAAGGCGGCGCCCTCCATGCCCGCGCGATGGCTGGTACGGGCGATGTCGCGCAGCGTTGCGATGCGCGGATATTCACGATAGAAAATCGCCTGATCGGTGGTCAGGCCGCTGTCCTCGATGTTTGCCGCCAGCTGTTTGAAGTTCTCTGCCTCGGCGCGCAATTTGGCGGCAACCTCAGTTTTGCCAAGCTGCGCCGCCTTTTCGGACTGGCGCAGCAGATTCTCCGACTGTTGCTGGCAGAACGCTTTGGCGCCCTCGCACTGCTCGGACGGCAATTCGAGCTTGATGCCGCGATACCGCGAAAATCTGCCATTTTCGCGGCCGATGTCTTGCAGGAGCTTTTCAGGATTGCCGACAAACTTCATCTGCGTCTGCGAGCCTTCGATGATTTTCCCGTCAAGGATCTGCACGCGGTCCACGACCGGATGATTTCTGCCGTACTGCTGCAGGTCATCGCTGCGCGCGACACGCACCTTCGAGCCCTTGATGGTGGCCTCGGCATTGTCGCGGCTGGTGGCGGCAATCTCTGCGGAAAATCCCGCTTGTTGCTTGATATTGTCGCGGGCTGCTTTGGCCGTTGCGGTATTCACCTTGTAATCGGCAATTCCCTTCAAGCTGCGGCTCAATGTTTGTCCCGACTGGTGGTCAACTCCCCGATAACCGACGAGAAATTCGGCGCTGGCATTGCCAAAACGCTCCACGGTTTCCAGCGCCGACAGCGTGATGCCGGCACGCAGTGCATCGTGATGGTGGCGCTGACCGTTTTCATTTTCATCTGCCGTAGCGTGGTGCAAGGTGGAAGTCATCGTTGGTTTGTGCTGGTTGTTGTTGACGGAATGCTTGAACCGATTGTCGGCTGTGCCTGCGACAAATTGTGTCGCAGCAATGTACTGGGAATGACTTCGCGCTGGATATTCCATACTTTCGCGCCGAAGCCGTTTAACCACCACTGCAGCTGTGCAGTGTTGACGACGGTTGCCGTCACTGCCAGGCAGTCTTCCTGCTCGACTATCTGCTGTTGCAGCGAAAGAGGGGACTCGCGTAAATGCAGGCCGGAGCGTTTATCGATGCAAAAACTCAGGCGGATATAGTCGCCCGTACCCATGCTGAGATTTCCTTCGGCATCATATTTTTCGAGGTCGAAATCTGGCGGGCGATCAAAGGTCCTGGCAGTCATGTGCGCGGTGACCATGCGGTGGAGCGCCAGCGTGCGCTCATTGTCATAACCTTCAAAGCGGCATACCAGGTAAAGCCGCACGCCCTGTTGCGCCAGGCCCAGCGGCATCACGCTGCGACTTTTACACTGGCCGGCGGCGTTGTGATAAACGACATCGAGCCAGACGTCCGCATAGAGCGCATTGCTGACGCTCTCAAAAACGTCAGGCGCGATTTTCGGTGGAATAAGCGGCTGGGTAGGGCTGACCACGCGGATTTTCTTCAACCAGCGGTGGGCAGGCTTATCCGGCGCCACGCCGTGCAGTTCGCTGCGTGCCTGCAGAAAGATGCCTTCCATAGATTTCATCACGCGGCCGGGCAGAAGGTGACGCAAGTGCTGTTCGGCCAGGAGCAGCAGCAGAGACTCCTGCTCGGTGAGCATGGGCAGCGCCAGGCCGCTGGCGTATTCTTTCCAGCGATAGCCGTAGGGCTTGCTACGCTCGTCGCGCTCGATATCGAAGTGTTCGGTGAGCATATCGAGCAGGCGCTGAATGGTGCGCAGATCGCGCTGAATCCCGGCGTTCTCGAGTTGCTGGTGCAACTGCGCTGCCGTGACACGCCGCTTGCGTGGAATACGGCGCAATAATTCTATGGTGACGAGTGTGGTCTCAAGTGTCGGCGGTCGCTTGGGCATCTGCTGGCAATGTGCGCAACCATGTATCCATTGCTACGCAGTGATATTGTCTTGACAATGATGAGCTGACTATATCACAAAATTTCCATATGGAAATTATTATTTTTATGAACATTGGCCTGCCGGCGCAACCGCCTGGTGCCGATTGCTAGCGCCTGAGAATTTTCTCCACCGCCGCCGGCCGCAGCCGGAATGCATCGGGCATCCCCGATCCCAGCAAGGGCCGCAGGTACAGCCGGAATGCATCGGTCACATCGGTGCCGCTGGCGCTGATGAATTCATCTTCCATCACGCGGGTTTTGCCGGCCACGTCCTGGAGCGCCTGCAATTCGTAATCGACCGAATAAAAGCCGCAGCGCCGGATGGCCACCGAGCCGTCGCGCCCGCCCCACATGGCGAACTGCACGGCTTTTTCGCCGACCTCGCGGGCTTCGCGCTGATCCACATCCGAAACACAGCCGATGAACGAGCGCTGCAGGTAGCCGAAGGTATCGCCGCGCACGCGCTTGATGCCGAGCTTTGCCTTGATTGCATCGCACAGCAGGTCGGCCAGCGCGCCCGTGCCCGACAGTTGCACATTGCCGTGGGCATCGCGCTCGACTTCCTTGGCCAGCAAGGTGGCGATCGGTGCGCCGGACGCGTCGTGGATGCCTTCGGACACGGCGATCACGCAGCGCCCGTAGCGCGCGTACACGTCCTTGACGTCGAGCAGGAACTGGTCGAGCGAAAACACGCGCTCGGGCAGGTAGATCAGGTGCGGGCCGTCGTCGGGGAATTTTTTACCGAGGGCGGCGGCGGCGGTCAGAAAGCCGGCGTGGCGGCCCATCACCACGCCGACGTACACGCCGGGCAGGGAAGCATTGTCGAGATTGGCGCCGGCAAACGCTTGCGCCACGAAGCGCGCCGCCGAGGGAAAACCGGGCGTGTGGTCGTTGCCGACCAAGTCGTTATCGATGGTCTTGGGAATGTGGATGCAGCGCAGCGGATAACCGGCCTGCTGCGCCTGTTCGCTGACGATGCGCACGGTGTCCGACGAATCGTTGCCGCCGATGTAGTAGAACTGCTCGATCTCGTGGGCGCGCAGTACCTTGAAGATTTCCGCGCAATATGGCGCATCGGGCTTGTCGCGCGTGGAGCCCAGCGCCGACGACGGCGTGGCCGCCACCAGTTCGAGGTTGTGGCTGGTTTCGCGGGTGAGATCGACCAGGTTTTCATCGACGATGCCGCGCACGCCGTGCAGCGCGCCATACACATGGCTGACGTCGCGGAAGCGGCGCGCTTCCAGCACCACGCCGGCCAGCGACTGGTTGATGACGGCGGTGGGGCCACCGCCTTGTGCAACGAGAATTTTGCCTGACTTCATGGTGTCTCCTCCCTGGCGATTGTGGGGAGACTATACCGGATTGCTAAGGCACTGCGCGCTGTGCACCGATGTTCTTGTCGAGGAATTTCTCGACCCGGTTCCAGAAGTCGATACGGTTCTTCGGCAGCATCCAGCCGTGGCCTTCTTCTTCATACTCCACCCACTCGACGTCGGGATTGGTCTGTTTGACGGCCTTGTAGAACTTGGTGCCATGGGGCAGCGGTACGCGCTGGTCGGCGCCGCCGTAGGCCAGCAGCAGCGGCTGTTTGATTTCGGCGGCGCGCAGCAGCGGCGAGGTGGTCTTCAGTTGTTCGGCATCCTTGACCTGGTCGCCGACCAGGTGCGGCATGCCGTACTGCTTCCAGCCGTCCGGCAGATCGGAGGTGAAATTCCAGTGGCCGTCGTACATCAGGTTGATGTCGGTAACGCCAGCCCAGTTGATGCCACATTTGTACAAGTCCGGGTCGTTGATCAGGCCCATCAGTGTGGCGTAGCCGCCGTAACTGGAGCCGGCAATGCAGATGCGCTTGGGGTCCGCCACGCCCTGCGCGATGGCCCAGCGTGCGCCATCGGCAAGATCGTCCTGCATCTTCAAACCCCACTGCTTCCAGCCTGCACTAAAATGCCGGGCGCCGAAGCCGGTGCTACCGCGAAACTCCGGCGCCAGAACCGCGTAGCCGCGCGAGGCCAGAAACTGGCTTTCGGCTTCCCAGCCCCAGCTATTGCCGCGTGCAAACGGACCGCCATGGACCAGCACCACCATCGGCATGTTTTTGCTCTCCACAGCTGGCAAGGTCAGCATGGCGGGAATGCTGAGGCCATCGCGCGCCTGGTAACGGATCATCGTTTGCTTGCCCATCTGCTCGGGCTTGATATTGGGATAGCTGGCGCCGACGCCGCTCAGGGTGTCGGTTTCGCTGTTGTAGATCATGGTGCGCATCGGGAAACGGTCGGCATACGCATGGACCAGTACCCACGGCGTTTGCGGCTGGTTGGGCACGGTCAGTAAATTGGTGGTATTGGGCAGCCGCGCATCCACCCGCTCCTGCATGGCCTTCATCTGCGCATCAAACCAGGTGGTGGAGACGCCATCGGTCAGGTGCCGCACGCCGAGCAGCTTGTTTTTGCTGATGATCAGACTGCCCTGGAAATCGTAGCCCTCCAGCTTCACCAGCGCTTGCTCCGCCACTTTGCCGGCAGCCAGGTTGTATTGATACAGGGCTGTCGTGTCTTTGCCGGCCTGGGCCACCACGTACAAGGCGCCGTCCGGGCCGAACACCCTGGGCGACATCGCGCCCCTGCTACCGGTGTAAGTCTGGTAATTGCTCAGTTCGCGCCAGGTGTCGGTGGCCGGATCACGGTAGTGGATGGCGCTAACGCCTTTTTTGACGGTGGTGGCGATGCGCGGTTCGCCCTTGTCGTCGAGCAGCCAGCGCATGCTGTGGTCGGGGCCGCTAACCGGCGTCCAGCGACCGGTGAGCGTGTTGAGCTTGAGCAGGCTGACGTCCTGGACTTGGCCCGGCGCCGTAATGTCGGGCTTGGTCACATAAATATATTCGGAATTCTGTGCACCCTTCTGGTTCAGCAGACGGGTATTCCAGGGCAGCATGTCGCGGTTGCGGATGCTGCCCATCGTGAACAGCGGCGTACCGCTGCGGCTGGCCAACTGGATGAATTTCTCGCCGTCGCGGTTGATCGCATACAAGCCAGGCGCATGGCGCAGGTCACCAAAGCCTACCGTGCGGTCGGTGGCTGTAAACACCAGGCGTTCGTCGTTGACCCACTGGAAGTGGCCAACATCAGCGCGTTCGAGCGCGGCCGCTATCTTGACGCTGCTATCTGCCAGCGTGACCACCGCCAGGCGCTCCCGCTTGCCTTTGCTCCCAATGCGCACCGCCAGATACTTGCCGCTGGGAGACAGCAACGCGCCGCTGAACTCGGGATTTTCAAAAAAATCGCCGATCGGCGGACGCGTTGGTGCGTCAGTCTGCGCGGCCGCCAGCGCGGCGCTGGACCAGACGGTGGTGGCCAGCAGGGCCGCACGCAGCGGCAGATAAATTAATTGCATGATGGTCGTGACGGGCGAAATAGGTGAGGGGATCATTGGGCCGCTTGCGGACCGATGTTTTTATCGAGGAATTTTTCTACCCGCCCCCAGAAATCGATGCGATTTTCCGGCAGCGCCCAGCCATGGCCTTCCTCCTCGTACTCCACCCATTCCACGGCGGAGTTGGTCTGCTTGACGGCCTGGTGGAACCTGGTGCCATGCGGCAGCGGCACGCGCAGGTCGGCGCCGCCATAGGCCAGCAGCAGCGGCTGTTTGATTTCCCTGGCGCGCAGCAGTGGCGAGGTGGCTTTGAACTGTTCGGCTTCCTTGACCTGGTCGCCGATCAGGTAGGGCATGCCGTACTGCTTCCAGGCGTCCGGCAGGTCGGAACTGAAATTCCAGTGGCCGTCGTAGAGCAGGTTGATGTCGGTGACGCCGGCCCAACTGATGCCGCATTTGTACAACTCCGGGTCGTTGATCAGGCCCATCAGGGTGGCGTAGCCGCCGTAGCTGGCGCCGGCGATGCAGATGCGGCTGGCGTCGGCTGTACCCTGGGCAATTGCCCAGCGCGCGCCGTCGGCAATATCGTCCTGCATTTTCAGGCCCCATTGCTTCCAGCCAGCGACCAGGTGCCGGCTGCCAAAGCCGGTGCTGCCGCGAAACTCAGGTTCCAGCACGGCATACCCGCGCGAAGCCAGGAACTGGCTGTCCGCTTGCCAGCCCCAGCTGTTACCACGGATATAGGGGCCGCCGTGGACCAGCACGACCAGCGGCAGATTCTTGCCGCCACCGGCGGGCAGCGTCAGCAAGGCAGGAATCGACAGGCCGTCGCGCGCCTTGTAATGGACCAGCGTTTGCTTGCCCATCTGCTCAGGCTTGATTTTCGGATGACCGGCGCCGAGCTGGGTCAGGCTGTCGGTCTCGCTGTTGTAGAGCATGGTCCGCACGGGCACGCGGTCGGAATAGGCGCTCACCAGCATCCACGGCGTTTCCGGCCGGGTAGGCAAGGTCAGCAGGTTGACGGTACTGGGCAGGCGGGCGTCGATGCGGTCCTGCAGGGCTTTCATGGTCGGATCGAACCACGTGGTAGCCTGGCCATCGGTCAGGTGATGCACGCCGAGCACCTTATTGTTACTGATGATCAGCCTGCCGCTGAAGTCATAACCTTCGAGCCTGACCAGCGGCTGCTCGGCCAGCTTGTTGGCGGCCAGGTCGTACTTGTACAAGGCCGAGGTATCCTTGCCGGCGCTGCTGACGACATACAGCGTGCCGTTTGGGCCGAACACGGTGGGCGACATCGCGCCCTTGCCGCCGATGTAGGTTTTATAGTTGAGCAATGTGCGCCACTGGCCGCTGGCTGGATCGCGGTATTCGATGGTGCTGACGCCATTGTGGGACGTGCCGGCGATGCGCGGTTCGCCCTTGTCGTCGAGCAGCCAGCGGCTGCTGTGTTCGGGACTGTCGAACGTACTCCAGCGGCCGTTCAGGGTGTTGAGCTTGAGGATGCTCGGCCCTTTTTCATAGGGGCCGCCAATCAGGGCCGGCTGGACGACGTAAATGAATTCGGAGTCCTGCGCGCCTTTCTGGTTCAGCAAATAGGTGTAGAACGGCAGCATGTCGCGGTTGCGGATATGGGTGCCCGAAGTCACCTGCTGATTGTCGCGGCGGCTGGCCAGCTGGATGAATTTTTCGCCATCGCGGTTGATCGCGTACAGGCCCGGAGCATAACGCCTGTCACCCTGCGCCACAGTACGGTCGGTCGAGGTAAACACCAGGCGCTCGTCGTTGACCCACTGGAAGCTGCCGATATCGGCTTTGCCGAATGCCGCCACGCCCTTGATGCTTTGATCTGCCAGCGTGACCACCGCCAGTCGGTCGCGCTTGCCCTTGCTGCCGATGCGTACCGCTACATACTTGCCGCTCGGTGAGAGCAACGCGCCGCTGAATTCGGGGTTTTCAAAAAACGCGCCGATAGGCGGCCGCTCGCCCGCTTCGGCGGCGTGGACCGGCCGGGCGCCGGCAAGCACTGTGGTGAGCAGGGCGGCCACAGCGAATACAGAAGTGCGCATGGGGATGGCTGGAGTTAAGAAATTTATAATCCTTAACAATAACACCCGATTGCCATAAAGGCCATGAAATTATTTCTCCGGCGCACGAATATAGTCCACAAGCGCACTCGTGTGTGCATCGGGTGGCGGCGTCAGCAGGCTGACGATCACGATCACCAGCAGGCCGGCCGGCACGCCGAAAATGCCGGCCGATATCGGCGCAATGTGGAACCACTGGCCGCCGGCGCTGCCGCCCAGCACCGGGTTGGCGTGCAACATGTAGTACAGGCAGACGGCAAAGCCGACCATCATGCCGGCCATGGCCCCTTGATGGTTGGCGCGTTTCCAGAACACCCCCAGCACCAGCGCCGGGAACAGCGTCGAGCCGGCCAGTGAAAACGCCGCGCCTACCAGCGAGATGATGTCGCCGGGCCGGGTGGAGGCGGCGTAAGCGGCAATAAAGGCCACGCCCAGCAGCAACAGCTTGGAAATCGTCACCCGTTTCTGGGTGGAGGCGCGGCGATCGACGATCTTGTAATACACATCGTGCGACAGCGCGTTGGAAATAGCCAGCAGCAAGCCGTCGGCGGTGGACAAAGCTGCCGCCAGCGCACCGGCCGCCACCAGGCCCGATATCACGTAGGGCAGACCGGCGATTTCGGGCGCGGCCAGCACCAGCACGTCGGCGTCGATGGAAATTTCGGCCAGTTGCACCACGCCGTCGCGGTTGACGTCGCTAATACTGAACAAGGGCGTGAGCTTGTCCACGTTGGCCCAGTACGATACCCAGCTGGGCAGGTGATTGAAATCGCTGCCCACCAGCGCCGTATAAATATCGTATTTGACCAGCACAGCCATGGCCGGAATGGTGAGATAGATGAGCAGGATGAAGAACAGCGTCCAGAACACCGAGATGCGGGTGTCGTGCACCGACGGCGTGGTGTAGGAGCGCATTAAGATGTGCGGCAGCGCGGCCGTGCCCAGCATCATGCAAAACACCAGCGCCAGGAAATTATTGCGCTTGATGTTAGACGTTTCGGCATCGCCGGGGTAGGGCGTGGCGTGCGGCGTGATCGGGCGCGCGCGCAGCAGGTTGTAGGCGTGCGCCTCGGCCCATTCGCTGGCGGCAATCTCGGCGCTCTTGGGATAGGCCAGCAGCGCCCGCTCGGCGCTGCGGATATCGACCAGCGAGGCATTGCGCGCCTTGATGCTGTCGAGCTTGCGCTGCGCTTCGATGCGGCCCGCCTCCCACGAGGCCGGCAATTGCTCGAGTCGGCGCTGGTAGTCGTCGGCGCGCTGCCGGTAAATGGCGCGCACTTCCGCTTCTTTCGGATCTTCCTGCAGCACCGCTTCGCGCTCGCCGAGCTTGGGCAACAGCTTGCCGTAGGCCACTTGCGGAATCGGGTTATCGCTGAGCTTTGCAGACATCCAGATGGCCGGGATCAGGAAGGCGATCAGGATGATGATGTATTGCGCCACCTGGGTCCAGGTAATGGCGCGCATGCCGCCCAGGAAGGAACACACGAGGATGCTGGCCAGGCCGAGGAAAATTCCGACTGAAAAATCGACCCCGGTAAACCGTGCGGTGATTAAACCGACGGCGTAAATCTGCGCCACCACGTAGGTAAACGAGACGATGATGGTGGCGATCACCGCCATGATGCGCACCACGCGCCCGGCGCGGTTGTCGTCGCCGCCCGCGCCGCCGTAGCGCATGGCCAGGAAGTCGGGAATCGTGTACTGGCAAAACTTGCGCAGATAGGGCGCGATCAGCAGCGCCACCAGACAATAGCCGCCGGTCCAGCCCATGATGTAGGCCAGGCCGTCGAAGCCGTTCAGATACAGGCCGCCGGCCAGGCTGATGAAGCTGGCGGCTGAAATCCAGTCGGCCGCCGTTGCCATGCCGTTGAACATGGCCGGCACGCGGCGTCCGGCCACGTAGTATTCGAGCACGTTCGACGTGCGGCTCAGCACGCCCAGGGCGGCGTACAGCACGATGGTGGCAAACAGGAACAGATAGCCGATCCAGATACGCGGCATGCCTTCCTGTTCCAGCAGGGCCAGCGACAGCAGAAAGCCGCCAAAGCCGGCGGTAAATAACAGGTAGTAGCGCGTGAGGCGCTGGGCGAAACTGCGGGAGGTGCTCAAGGCTGGCGCTCCGCCTGGTTTTGCTTGCTGTGCCGCAGATTTGCGCTGGTCTCCAGGTCGAGCCGGCGCATGCGCCAGGCATAAAAGCCCAGGATCGACAGGTACACCAGCGACGCGCCCTGCGCCGCCAGGTAGAACGACAGCGGCCAGCCGAATATGCTCAAGCCGGTCAGCTCACGGGCAAAAAAAGCGGCGCAAAAGGTCGTCGTTACCCAGGCCAGCAGCAGCCAGCCTGTCATGCGGCGGGTTTTGCGCCAGTGCTCGGCGCGGATCAGCTTATCCATAGTGCGGGGGCTCGTGGTCGGGATTTTCGTGGCCGGGCGTGCTGGCCGCCAGTGATGAGGCCAAGGGGAAGGTCAGGCGGAACAGGCTGCCCGGCAGCCTGGCCTGCGGCGCCCGTGGATTGGCATGGATGGCCACTTCGGCGCCGTGTTGCTGGGCGATTTCGCGCACGATGGCCAGGCCCAGGCCGCTGCCTTCGGCGCTGTTGCCGAGGATGCGATAAAAGCGTTCAAACACGCGTTCGCGCTCGGCCGGTGCAATGCCGGGGCCAGTGTCTTCCACTTCCAGCAGCGCCCGGCCATCGTCGTCTTCGCGCACGGTCACTGTCACGCTGCCGCCGGCCGGCGTGTAGCGCAGCGCATTGTCGATCAGGTTGGACAGCAGTTCGCGCAACATGGTCGGATCGCCGTCGATCAGCACCGGCGCCGGCGGTTCCTCGTAACCGAGGTCGATCTGCTGCGCAAACGAGGCCTGCACCCAGTCGCGCACGGCGCTGCGCGCCAGCTCCGACAGTTCCAGCGGCAGCAGGGCGGTGCCGGCCTGCGGCTGGTTTTCCGCGCGCGCCAGGGCCAGCAGCTGGTTCACCAGGCGGGTGGCGGCTTGCGAACTCTTGGTCAGCTGTTCGAGCGAACGGTGGATTTCGGCGTTGTCGGTCTGGCGCAGCGCCAGTTCGGACTGCATGCGCATGCCGGCCAGCGGTGTGCGCATCTGGTGCGCAGCGTCGGCAATAAAGCGCTTCTGGATGGCGATGGTGTGGCTCAGCCGCCCCAGCATGTCGTTGAGCGAACCGACCAGCGGCGAGATTTCTTCCGGCACCTGGTTGGGCGCGATGGGACTCAAATCGTCCGAACTGCGCGCCCGTATCCGTTCCTGCAACTGGGCCAGCGGCGACAGCCCGCGCGACAGCGCAAACCACACCAGCGCCAGCACAATGGGCAGGATGATAAATTGCGGCAGGATCACGCCCTTGATGATTTCGTTGGCCAGGTGGGCGCGTTTTTCCAGCGTTTCTGCCACCTGCACCAGCGCCAGTGGCGGCGCCTGGTTTTTCCGCGGCGGCTGGCCGTCCTGGCGCTCGATGCGCACGTGAGTATAGGCCACCCGCACCGGCGTGCCATGCATGGTGTCGTTGCGAAAGCGCACGCTGCCGGCATGGGACGGTTCGTCGTCGTCAGTTGGCGGCGGTTCGGGCAGGTCGCGGTCGCCGTCGATGTGTTCGCCGCGCGGTCCCTGGATCTGGAAATACACATTATCGACATCGTCGGCACGCAGGATGTCGCGCGCCGAGCCGGGCAGGCTTTTGAGGATTTTGCCATCACCGGTGCGCACTTGCTGGGCCAGCACGGTCACGCTGTCTTCCAGTGCATGGTCGAAAGGTTGATTGGCAATCGACTTGGCCACCAGGTAAGTGATGGCAATGCTCATCGGCCACAGCAGCAGCAGCGGCGCCAGCATCCAGTCGAGAATTTCGCCAAACAGCGAGCGCTGCATGCTCTCGTCGGCTTCGACCGGCGGCGGCAGGTACTCCGGCGCCTCGGCCGATGATTCGCGCTGTGGCGTGGCGGGCGGTGTCACTTGACGGCGGCGCCAGCGTCCATGGCGCTGGCTTTGGCGGCATCGGTATATTTTTCCAGGCAGTAGCCGAGCCCGCGCACGGTGACGATGCGCACCCCGCCCACCTCGATCTTTTTGCGCAGCCGGTGTACATACACCTCAATGGCGTTATTGCTGACCTCCTCGCCCCATTCGCACAGGTGGTCCACCAGTTGTTCCTTGGAGACCAGGCGGCCGGTGCGGGACAGCAGGATTTCCAGCAGCCCCAGCTCGCGCGCCGACAGATCGAGCATGTGTTCGTTGATGTAGGCGCTACGGCCGACCTGGTCGTAGGTGAGGGGGCCGTGCTTGATCACGGTGGCGCCGCCGCCGGCGCCGCGGCGGGTAAGGGCGCGCACGCGTGCTTCCAGTTCCGACAGGGCAAATGGCTTGGCCATGTAATCGTCGGCGCCAAGGTCGAGGCCGTTAACCCGCTGTTCGATCGAATCGGCGGCCGTCAAGATCAGCACCGGCAACAGCGAACCGCGCGCACGCAGGCGCCGCAGCACCTCCAGCCCGGACAGCTTGGGCAGGCCGAGATCGAGGATCAGCAGGTCGAATTCCTGGGTGGACAGGGCGGTATCGGCTTCCTGGCCGTTGCGCACGCAATCGATGGCATAGCCGGACTGGCGCAGCGAGCGGGTAAGGCCGTCGGCCAGAACGCCGTCATCTTCGGCAAGTAAAATACGCATGGTGGAGTCTCCGGCGGCACAAGTCGTTATTGTGTTTCATTTCTCCCAAGATGGCGAGGGGTTGTCAGAACCGTAGTCGAGAATTCATTTGAAATCTCGCTTGCATTGAGCACTGTTTTTTTATACAGTGTCGCCTGTACCGACAAATTGTCACCACCAACCTGGTTGAAAGCACATTATGGACGATAAAAAAGCTGTAGTACCCGCCTCCGAGAAAGCCAAGGCGCTGGCCGCCGCGCTGGCGCAGATTGAGAAGCAGTTCGGCAAAGGTTCCGTCATGCGCATGGATGCCAGCGCACCGATCGAAGAAGTGCAGGTGGTCTCCACCGGCTCGCTGGGCCTGGACATCGCCCTGGGCGTTGGTGGCCTGCCGCGCGGCCGCGTGGTGGAAATTTACGGTCCGGAATCCTCGGGTAAAACCACGCTCACCCTGCAAACCATCGCAGAAATGCAAAAACTGGGCGGCACCTGCGCGTTTATCGACGCCGAGCACGCACTGGACGTGACCTACGCCCAAAAACTGGGCGTCAACCTGAGCGAGCTGCTGATTTCGCAGCCGGACACCGGCGAACAGGCGCTGGAAATCTGCGACGCCCTGGTGCGTTCGGGGTCGGTGGACATGGTGGTAGTCGATTCGGTCGCCGCGCTGACGCCACGCGCCGAGATCGAAGGCGACATGGGCGATTCGCTGCCCGGCCTGCAAGCGCGTCTGATGTCGCAGGCACTGCGCAAGCTGACCGGCTCGATCAACCGCACCAACACCCTGGTGATCTTCATTAACCAGATTCGCATGAAGATCGGCGTGATGTTCGGCAGCCCGGAAACCACCACCGGTGGTAACGCGCTCAAGTTCTACGCCTCGGTACGCCTGGACATCCGCCGTACCGGCTCGATCAAGTCCGGTGACGAGGTGATCGGTAACGAAACCAAGGTCAAGGTCGTCAAGAACAAGATCGCACCACCGTTCAAGGAAGCCCACTTCGACATCCTGTACGGCGCCGGCACTTCGCGCGAAGGCGAAATCCTCGACCTGGGCGTGGAAGCGAAAATCGTCGAAAAATCGGGCTCGTGGTATAGCTATAACGGCGAACGCGTGGGCCAGGGCAAGGACAACGCCCGCATTTTCCTGCAGGAGCGTCCGGAACTGGCCTGGGAAATCGAAAACCGCGTGCGCGAATCGCTGGGCGTACGCAGCCTGCCACCGCTGGCGGCCGACAAGCCAGATACCGTGGTCAAGCTCAAGCCTGTCAAAGGCGATGCGGACGCGGCGTAATTCGTAACACGGAACTACCCATCCCCGCCTCTGCGGGGATGGCGACTCCCTACCTTCCCTGGAAACCTCCGACTCCGAGGTCCACCCATGCGTCAACCTCCACTCAGTCTCAAAGCCCGCGCTCTGCGCTACCTGTCCCAGCGTGAACACAGCCGGCTGGAACTGGCGCGCAAGCTTGCGCGCTACGCCGAAGAGGGCGACGACCTCGAAGCCCTGCTCGACTTCCTCGAAAAAAACAACTGGCTGTCGCAGGAGCGCTTTTCCGAATCGCTGATCCACCGCCGCGCAGCACGGTTTGGCAACAGCCGCATCATGGCCGAGCTGCAAAGCCATGGCATCCAGGGCGAGGCGCTGCAGGAACTCAAGGCCGGCCTGGCCGATACCGAAACAGCGCGCGCCTGCGATATCTGGCAGCGTAAATTCGGCACTGTGGCAACAGATCCACAAGAACGTAACAAGCAAATGCGTTTTCTGCTGCAACGCGGCTTTTCCCAGCGCGCCATTCGTACAGCCATGCAAGGCGCTGCCGATTTCGATGAGTGATGGCAGCTATGGGCTGCCTGAATAGCCATGACAGGAAAATAGTTTTACTGTCAGTTGGCATATGGCACGTCCCAACTCGGTCTGGGGTGTGCTACACTTTTACGGTTTTTGCAGCACCGTGGGTGCGGTGGTTGTCCGTAGAAGCTACGGCAACGTACGTTTTTGATAAGAGAAATGTACAGGGCTGCTAACTAAATCATGCCGCGAGAGCGGTATCACTCTTATGTCATTGTCGATTCCTGTTATTCGCCGTGCCCAGCGCACGCGCGTGATTATCGCCCCAGCGTTGCTACGCCGTGGCGCGCCGCATGGCATCGATGCCCGTACCACCTCCAGCCTTCGTGCTGGCAGCACCCCCCTGATACACCCCCCGATTTTGCCACGTCGCACGCCCAACGCCAGCGGCCAGGCCACAGGTTTACCCGCGCTGGGTGGACAAAGCAGCACCGGGTAGCGCGTAGCAACATCTGCTTAAAGATTCACACGATTCGTCATATCTCTTTAGTAGTATCAACCGATTTACACACATCAGCATCAGAAGGGAAGCCAGCATGAAGATCCATGAGTATCAAGGCAAAGAAATCCTCCGGAAATACGGAGTGACGGTACCGCGCGGCATTCCGTGCCTGTCCGTCGACGAAGCAGTCAAAGCTGCAGAAACCTTGGGCGGCCCGGTCTGGGTTGTAAAAGCACAAATCCACGCCGGTGGCCGTGGTAAAGGCGGCGGCGTGAAAGTGGCCAAGTCGCTCGAGCAAGTCAAAGAATACGCAGACCAGATCCTGGGCATGCAACTGATCACGCACCAGACCGGCGCGGAAGGTCAAAAAGTACGCCGCCTGCTGATCGAAGAAGGCGCGGACATCAAGAAAGAACTGTACGTTTCGCTGGTCACCGACCGCGTTTCGCAGCGCGTAGTGCTGATGGCCTCGTCGGAAGGCGGCATGGACATTGAAGAAGTCGCTGAATCGCACCCTGAAAAAATCCACTCGATCGCCATCGATCCATCGGTCGGCCTGACCGACGCCGAAGCTGCCGACATCGCCGCCAAGATCGGCGTGCCGGAAGGCTCCATCGCTGACGCCGTGACCAACCTGCAAGGCCTGTACAAAGCCTACTGGGAAACCGACGCATCGCTGGCCGAAATCAACCCGCTGATCCTGACCGGTTCGGGCAAGGTCATCGCCCTGGACGCCAAGTTCAACTTTGACGCCAACGCCCTGTTCCGCCGTCCTGAAATCGTCGCTTACCGCGATCTGGACGAAGAAGATCCAGCTGAAGTTGAAGCATCGAAATTCGACCTGGCCTACATTTCGCTCGACGGCGACATCGGCTGCCTGGTGAACGGCGCCGGTCTGGCCATGGCCACCATGGACACCATCAAGCTGTTCGGCGGCGAACCTGCCAACTTCCTCGACGTTGGCGGTGGCGCCACGGCCGAGAAAGTGACCGAAGCGTTCAAGATCATGCTGAAAAACCCGGAACTGAAAGCTATCCTGGTGAACATCTTCGGCGGCATCATGCGTTGCGACGTGATCGCCGAAGGCGTGATCACTGCGGTGAAAGCCGTGTCGCTGAACGTGCCGCTGGTAGTCCGCATGAAGGGCACCAACGAAGACCTGGGCAAGAAAATGCTGGCTGATTCCGGCCTGCCGATCATCGCCGCCGACACCATGGAAGACGCAGCGAAGAGCGTTGTTGCAGCCGCTGCTGGTAAATAATTAAGGAACCACTATGTCTATTCTGATCAACAAAGACACCAAAGTCATCACCCAGGGCATCACCGGTAAAACCGGCCAGTTCCACACCCGCGGTTGCCGCGAATACGCGAACGGCAAAAACGCCTTCGTGGCAGGCGTGAACCCGAAGAAAGCCGGCGAAGACTTCGAAGGCATTCCAATTTTCGGTTCGGTGAAAGAAGCTGCATCGAACACCGGCGCTACCGTGTCGGTGATTTACGTGCCGCCAGCAGGCGCTGCTGCCGCAATCTGGGAAGCTGTTGAAGCCGAACTGGAACTGGCAATTTGCATCACCGAAGGCATCCCGGTCCGTGACATGATGGAACTGAAGGATCGCATGGCCAAAGCCGGTTCGAAAACCCTGCTGCTGGGCCCTAACTGCCCAGGCCTGATCACCCCTGACGAAATCAAGATCGGCATCATGCCAGGCCACATCCACAAGAAA
This sequence comes from Duganella sp., assembly GCA_040508275.1. Taxonomy (GTDB): domain Bacteria; phylum Pseudomonadota; class Gammaproteobacteria; order Burkholderiales; family Burkholderiaceae_D; genus Rugamonas. The sequence continues at coordinate 1,010 of JBEVNE010000284.1, read as the reverse complement.
GGCCGTATCGGCGTGGTGTCGCGTTCGGGCACCCTGACCTACGAAGCGGTTGGTCAGCTGACCGCCCTGGGTCTGGGCCAATCGTCGGCAGTTGGTATCGGCGGCGACCCGATCAACGGTCTGAAGCACATCGACGTAATGCGCATGTTCAACGAAGATCCTGACACCGACGCGGTCATCATGATCGGCGAAATCGGCGGTCCGGATGAAGCCAATGCTGCGCGCTGGGTCAAAGACAACATGAAGAAACCGGTTGTTGGCTTCATCGCCGGCGTTACCGCTCCTCCAGGCAAGCGCATGGGCCACGCCGGCGCGCTGATCTCGGGCGGCGACGACACCGCGCAAGCCAAGCTGGACATCATGGAAGAGTGCGGCATCAAAGCCACCAAAAACCCATCGGAAATGGCGCGTCTGCTGAAAGCAATGCTGTAATTTCAGCCAGTCTGACTGTTGGATAACAAAGGGGAGCCATGTGCTCCCCTTTGTTTTGGGCGCTAGCTATGCGGCGACAGTTCGCTCTTCATACCGAACCGTGGTCTGTCCCACAGCACGCGGATTGCTGACCTTGCGTATCACGATTTCAACATCTTGCCCCAGCAAGTTCAGATAGGTCACCATTTTTGCCTGGCTGATGCCACGATATTTTCCGCGTAGCATCTCAGACAGTTTTGGTTGGCTCATACCGAGTTTTTCTGCTGCTTTGGTTTGGGTCAGACGGCGGCTCTTGATAATAATAGCGATCTGATGTGCCAAATCAGCCTTCACAAGCATGTCGCTGGCATCTTCCACGCCCATATCGGCAAACACATTGCCACTGCTGGGGGTGATGCTGATGGTTTCTATCTTACTCATGATGTCGTGCCTCGGTTAGATCACGGGAGTTTACTTGGCTGTTTGATTCCGTTGTAGTGCAGCCTTTTTCTTCTTGCTTTTTCAGCTTCCAGTTTGGTCACATGCTTCAGGCGGAGATTGATCACATCAATGTCGGCCTGAGGCGTTGCTATACCTGA
>JBEVNE010000257.1:0-17023 GCA_040508275.1 Duganella sp. | reverse complement strand
TATGCCTGGGCCATGCTGGTCGTGGGGGTGATGATCGTGTTTGCCTTCCCGGCGGTGATTGCCGGCACCACGCTGCTGGAAATGGAGCGGGCTTTTGACTGGCCCTTCTTCATTGCCGACCGTGGCGGCGATCCCATTTTGTGGCAGCACCTGTTCTGGTTCTTCGGCCATCCCGAGGTCTACATCATCTTCCTGCCGGCAGCCGGCATGGTCTCGACCATGCTGCCGGCACTGGCCGGCACGCCGCTGGTCGGCCACCGCTCGATCATTGCGGCGCTCGTCATCGTCGGCTTTTTCAGCTTTGCGCTGTGGGCCCACCATATGTTTACGGCTGGCCTGGGTGTGCTGGAAACCACGCTGGTGTCGGCGGCCAGCATGGCGGTGGCGATACCGACCGGCGTGCAGATTTTTGCCTGGATCGCCACCATGTGGCGCGGCCAGGTGCGGCTGGTGGCGCCAACGCTGTTCCTGTTCGGCTTTTTCTTCATCTTTGTATTGGGCGGGCTGACTGGCGTGATGGTGGCGCTGCTGCCGTTCGACTGGCAGGCGCACGACACGTACTTTATTGTCGCCCACCTGCACTATGTGCTGATCGGCGGCCTGGTGTTCCCGATGTTCGCCGCCATGTATTACTGGATGCCGCTCATTAACGGCAACAGGCTCTCGGAAACGCTGGGGCGCTGGGTGTTCGGCCTGATGTTCTTCGGCATGAACCTGGCGTTCTTCCCGATGCACATCGCCGGCCTGCTGGGCATGCCGCGCCGCGTGTATACCTACGATGCGCAAATGGGCTGGGATGGCTACAACCTGGCCTCCAGCATCGGCGCGCTGATCCTGGCGCTCGGCGTGCTGCTGTTTATCGTCGATGCCGTGCGCACGCTGCGCCGGCCCAGGCGCGAAGCCGGCAATCCGTGGAACGCTGCCACCCTCGAATGGCTGCCCAGCGAAGACTACGCCACCCGCAGCATTCCCGACGTGCGCTCGGGCGAGCCGCTGTGGGACCGTCCGCAACTGATGGACGAGGTGCCGGCCGGCCGCCACTGGCTGCCTGGCACGGTGACCGGACAGCGCGAAACCATCATCACCAGCCCGATTGCCGCGCGTCCCGTGTACCTGCAGGTACTGCCGACCGACAGCTGGTGGCCTTTCGTGGCGGCGGCCGGCACGGCCGGCTTTTTCCTGCTGCTGACCATCCAGTGGACGCTGGTGTCGGCGTTGTGCGGCGTGGTGGCGGTAAGCGCCGTCATCAAGTGGATGTGGCAATCGGACCGCCTGCCCATGCAGCGCACGGCCAGGGTGTCGGACCATCTGACGCTGCCAGTGGGCCTGAGCGGACCGGCCTCGCATTCGTGGTGGGGCACCATGATCATGCTGGTGGTGGACGCCACCATTTTTGCCTCCCTGCTGTTTGCCCATATTCACACCACCATGCGGCTGGACGTCTGTCCACCGCCGGGCAGCCGCGTGCCCGATGCATGGTGGCCGCTGCTGACCTGCGGCCTGCTGCTGACCGGTTCGGCGCTGATCGAATGGGTGCGCCGCAGCACTGACGTTGGCCGTTCCGGCTGGCAGCGCGCCGCCGTGCTGCTGGCGCTGCTATGCGTGCTGGGCGCCTTTGCCGGCGATTTGCGCAGCCAGTTCCTCGCCGGGCTAGCTCCCACCGCGCACGCCTGGGCCGCCACCATTGCCGCCATGCTGTCCTACCAGGGCTTGCACGCGGTGGTGCTGACGATTCTGGCGCTATACCTGGTGGCACGCTCGTGGAGCGAACGGCTGTCCACCGTCAACCGCGCCACGCTCGACAACTGCGCGCTGGTCTGGCATTACGCCACGCTGCAGGGCGTGGTGATCGCGGCAGTGCTGCAACTGCTGCCCAAGCTGATGGAGGCATCATGACAACGCCAGACCGCTTATTAACCCGCATCCTGCGCACCACGCTGCCGCTGGTGATCTGGGGCGCACATTTTTTCTTTTGCTATGCCTACGCGGCCATGGCCTGCCAGCGCGGCGCCGATCCGGCCTCGGTGCTGGGCGCGGTGTCGGTGCTGGCGCTGGGGGCGGCGGCGCTGCTGTCCGGCCAGTCGCTGCGCCGTGTCTGCCGCAGCAGCAAGGACGGCGAAGCGCCGGGCCTCGAGCATTGGGCCTACTGCGTAACGGCGACGCTGTCGCTGGTGGCCATCATCTGGACTTGCGTGCCGATGCTGATGCTCGACATGTGCGCGAGCCCCGAGGCCTCCGCAGCACAGCATCGCTGGCCGTGAAGCATGGTTTATACTGGCGCGTTTTTTTCTGACCGCGCACTGTATCCACCATGTCAACCGAATCACGCCTGCCCCCCAGATTGTCCGCCCTGTCTCCCGACGAGGTGTTGGCGAAAAAGCGCCTGCGCGAGGACAGGGATGCGCAGGTGCGCGGTGTCAGCTCGATCGATGCCATGCGCCAGGCGATTCGCCGCGTCAGCCGCGCTCTGCCCATCATTACCGAAGTGCCGCGCGTGGGTCGGCTCGATGCTGCCGCTTTTCGGGAACGCGCCAGCGCCGGTCTGCCGTTTTTGATCGACGGCGTTGTAGGACGCTGGCCTCTGTGTGCGCTGACCGTGCAGGATTTGCGCGAGCGTTACGGCGACGTACCCGTGCGCGCCCGCGTGGGCGACTACATCAGCACCGCGTTTGCGCCCGACCGCGCCATGCAGGACATGTCGATGCGTGAATATCTCGACAGTTCGCTGGCCCTCGCTGACTCCCCACAGTCGCCGCATCTGCCGCCCTATGTCGGCAACCTCGAACTGCGTGAACTCAACAGCATGTGCCACTGGCCCGGCTATTTCGACAAGATGGGACCGCCGCGTTTCTGGCTCGGCCCCCAACGCACGATGACGCCGCTGCACTGCGACTACGACGACAACGTCTTTGCCCAGATCTGGGGCGCCAAGCGCATCTTACTGGCGCCGCCGCACCATGACGCGTTTCTGTACCCGAAGGAGGCCAACGCCATCCTGTTCGGTTCCCCGTTCAATCCAGAGGCGCCCGATTACGAAGGCTATCCGCTGGCGCTCCAGGCCGCCATGGTGGAAGTGATCGTCGAACCCGGCGACATGCTGTACGTGCCGGCCGGCTGGTACCACCAGGTGCGGGCGCTGACGTTTTCACTGTCCTCGAACCGCTGGGCGCGCGGCGTGCCGCTGGCGCTGGTGGGCGCGGGCTGGGCGGACGCTGACTGACGATTGATGGGCGATTGATGGGCAATTGATGGACGATTGGCGGAGCGGTTTGCCGCTATTGTGCAGAACCGTAGCCCTGGCTGGTTCCCCCCTTGTACACACCTTGTGTGCGCTGCATAACATTGCTAGCACACTTCAATCTGGAAAGCTATTGGACGGATGCATTTTTTCTTGTTATAATTGATGCATATTTACAACAGCAAGCTTCTTCCGTCACAGCGTGACAGCATCCGTAGCAGCTTCGCTACACCCGTTTTTCACGCCCTGCGTGAAAACAATCCTTGGGCCTTGCGCCCGCATCGTTTGATCCGGCGCCATGCTCTGCACGGCGCCTGCGTGACTAAAAGTCCTGAGCCCAGCCTCTTTTAGCACGCCCAAGGCACCGCAGCATCCGCTCAATCCGCAGCCTGCCTGCGTGCCGCCTTCATTTCGTCACTTGCTTGCAGGCGCTTCTGCGCCGCGACATCGCCGACGATCTGTACACACTCAGCACCGATACGCCGCAGGCCCACGCCTGCGCAATGTATTCGTCCATCCGTCAATTTGTCACTCGAAGGAGAACAATAACGTGGCTAAACAAATCATTATCGACCAGGTCTTCAAGGTATTCGGCGAGCAGCCGCAGGAAGCGCTGGCGCTGGTGCGCGACGGCGCGAGCAAGCAGGATATCCTGGCCCGCACCGGTTGCACCATCGGCGTGTTCGATGCCAGCTTTACCATCGAGGCCGGCGAGATTTTCGTCATCATGGGCTTGTCGGGTTCCGGCAAGTCGACGCTGGTACGCATGCTCAACCGCCTGATCGAGCCAACGGCCGGGCGCATCATGATCGATGGCAGCGATATCAACACCTTGCCCGACAACGCGCTGCGCGCGCTGCGGCGCAAGGACATCAGCATGGTGTTCCAGTCGTTTGCGCTGCTGCCGAACATTACGGTGCTCGACAACACGGCGTTCGGCATGGAGCTGGCCGGCGTGCCGAAAGCGCAGCGCCATGCGCTGGCGCTGGACGCCCTCGAGCAGGTCGGCCTGGCCTGCTACGCTGCCAGCTACCCGGACGAGCTGTCGGGCGGCATGCAGCAGCGCGTGGGTCTGGCGCGTGCGCTGGCCTGCGATCCGTCGATCTTGTTGATGGACGAGGCATTTTCTGCGCTTGACCCGATCATGCGCACGGAAATGCAGTCCGAACTGCTGCGCCTGCAGCAGATCAAGCGCCGCACCATCGTGTTCATCTCGCACGACCTCGATGAGGCAATGCGCATCGGCGACCGCGTCGCCATCATGAAAGACGGTCACGTGGTGCAGGTGGGCACGCCCGAGGCTATCCTGCGCCACCCGGCCAATGACTACGTGCGCAATTTTGTCCGCGGCGTCGATGCGGCCGCCGTCTTCAAAGCCGGCGATATCGCCCGCAAGAGCCAGATCGTGGTCGCCGAGTCGCCCCTGCGCGGCTCGCGCGCGGCCTTGTCGATGCTGGAGGAACACGATCGCGCCTATGCCTACGTGGTCAGCCCGCAGCGCAAATACCTTGGAATGGTGTCAGCGGACTCCCTGCGCTCGGCGCTCGACGGCCACACCGGTCCGCTGGGCCTGGCGCATGCCTACCTGTCCGATGTGCAGACCATCGATGCCGACGAGCCGGTGGCCGGCCTGTTCGGCCAGGTGGCGCAGCTGCCCTACGCGGTGCCGGTGGTGGGCAACGACGGCAGCTTCCGCGGCGCCATCAGCAAGACCACCTTGCTCAAATTCCTCGACCGCGATACGCCCGCCATCGCCGAACAAACACCACAGAAAGGACAAGCATGAACCCGGATACCGCTGTCGCGAACACCGCCGCCATGAACACCGCTGACGCAAGCATCAGCACTGCCGCCATGAACCCCTCCGATGCAATCGCCAGCGCCGCCGCCCAGCCTGCTGCGGAACAAGCCGTGCAGGCCAATCCCTGGCTGCCGTCGCCGCCGACCGATACCGCGTGGCTCGACGCCGCCGGTCCCGCCGCCGAACCCGCGCATGCGGGCGGTTTTCACCTGTCGCAGATGGTCGATGGCTCGCTGCCGCTGGAAGCGTGGATCAACCAGGGCCTGGGCTGGGTGGTGGCCAATTTCCGGCCGTTTTTTCAGGCCGTGCGCGCGCCGATCGACGCCACCCTGAACGGCGTCAGCGACGTGCTGCTGGCGGCGCCGGCGCTGGCGGTGATCGCCATCGTCGGCCTGCTGGCCTGGCAGTTCACCAGCCGTGCGCTGGCCGTCGGCACCGTGCTGGCGCTGCTGGTGGTGTCGATGCTGGGCATCTGGCCGGAAGCGATGGTGACGCTGTCGCTGGTACTGACCTCGCTGGCCTTCTGCCTGGTGATCGGCTTGCCGCTCGGGATCTTCCTGGCCAGCAGCGAGCGGGCGCAAAACCTCCTGCGTCCGCTGCTCGACGCCATGCAAACCACGCCGGCCTTTGTCTACCTGGTGCCGGTGGTGATGTTGTTCGGTATCGGTAACGCGCCCGGTGTGATCGTCACCATCATCTTCGCGCTGCCGCCGCTGGTACGCCTGACCAACCTCGGCATCCGCCAGGTGCGTCCCGACCTGATCGAGGCGGCGCGCGCCTACGGCGCCTCGCCATGGCAGTTGCTCAGCCGCGTGCAGCTGCCGCTGGCGATGCCGTCGATTATGGCTGGCATCAACCAGTCGCTGATGCTGTCGCTGTCGATGGTGGTGATCGCCTCGATGATCGCGGTCGGCGGCCTGGGGCAGATGGTGTTGCGCGGCATCGGCCGCCTCGACATGGGCCTGGCCACGGTCGGCGGCCTTGGCATCGTGCTGCTGGCCATTACGCTCGACCGCCTGACCCAGGCCATGGGCCAGCCGCGCCGCGGCGTGCGCCACTGGTATCAGACCGGCCCGGTGGGACTGGCGCTGCGCCTGCTGCAACGCAACCGGGGCAGCGCGCCGGACGCAGCGGCGCTGGCCCCGTCCGCCACGCTGGCCACACAATAAGAAAGGAACGCCATGCAACACGTTGAAAATTTCAGGGCCACCCGCCAATCGCAACGCCGCTTCAAGTGGTTCTCCGCCCTGGGCCTGGCGGCGCTGGTGCTGGGCACGGGCCTGGCCATGGCGCAAACGCCGCCGCCAGCGCCGGCAGATGAACTGCCCGGCAAAGGCGTCAAGGTGCAGGCGCTGCAAAGTTCGCTGGCCGAGGAAACCTTCCAGACCATGCTGGTCGAGCGTGCGCTGGAAAAGCTCGGCTATGAGATCCAGCCGGTCAAAGAAGTCGAATATCCGACCGCCCATATCGCCATTGCCAACGGCGATGCGACCTTTCTGGCCGTGCACTGGGATCCTCTGCACCAGGATTATTACGACAACGCGGGCGGCGACGCCAGGCTGCTGCGCACCGGCCAGTATGCCGGCCCGGCCGCGCAGGGCTACCTGATCGACAAGGCCACGGCCGACAAATACCACATTACCAATATCGATCAGTTGCGCGATCCGCAGCTGGCAAAGCTGTTCGATCACGACGGCGACGGCAAGGCCGATCTGACCGGCTGCAATCCGGGCTGGGGCTGCGAGGCGATGATCGAAAACCATATGGACGCCTACAAGCTGCACGACACCGTCAAACACGTGCAGGGCAGCTACGCGGCGCTGATGGCCGACACCATCGGCCGCCACCAGCGCGGCGAACCGGTTCTGTATTACACTTGGACGCCGTACTGGGTCAGCGGCGTGCTGGTGCCGGGCAAGGACGTGGTGTGGCTGCAGGTGCCGTTTTCATCCAACCCGGCCAGGACCGACACCCGCATGGCCGACGGCAGCGATTATGGTTTTGCCGTCAATACCACGCGCATCGTCGTCAACCGCGCCTGGGCCGGGAACAATCCGGCCGCCGTCAAACTGTTTGAAGTGATGCGCCTGCCGATTGCCGACATCAATGCGCAAAACCAGCGCATGCGCGACGGCGAAAACACCGAAGCCGATATCGCGCGCCATACGGCCGGCTGGATCACATTCCACCAGCAGCTGTTCGATGGCTGGATTGCGCAGGCATTGGCGGCTGCCCGGCGCTAGCGCGCCTTGGCGCCGGTTGGCGCCAGCAGGTGCGCGCACTGACGTTGTCACTGTCATCGAAGCGCTGTGCGCGCGGTGTGCCGCCGGACCAGCGCTATGGCCTCTCCACCTCATCATGCCGCCCTGCGGCAGCGCCAAGCTTGCTCAACGCCAGCGCGGTCGCGGCGCTGCGGGTTTCCACGCCGAGCTTGATGTACACATGTTCCAGATGCTTGTTGATCGTGCGCGGGCTGGTGCCGAGGATGTCGCCGATGTCGCGGTTGGTCTTGCCCTTGACCAGCCAGTTCAGCACCTCCGATTCGCGCTGGGTCAGCTTGAAGGCAGCCATCAGCTTTTCGATCTGGGCGCTGTCCGATTCTTCGCGCAGCACGATCATCCACTGGGCGTTGTCGCTGTATTCGACGGCCGAAAAAATCAGGCGCCGGCTGGCGCGCGCCAGCGTCAGGGGAGGGTGTAGCTGGCCCAGTGCGTGGGCCGCCTCGGTGGCGGCCAGCCATTGCGGCAGTTCTTCCTGCACCGCGTAGCCTTCCATCAGCGTGCGCGCCAGCGGGGTTTGCCAGACGATCTTGCCGTCGCCTGGCGACATGGCGATGACCGCATTGCCGAAGGCGTCGAGCGCGCTGCGCGCCTGGTCCACCAGGCGCGCAGTCTGGCGGTGGGCGGCCAGGCGCGCCAGCACTTCACTGGTGCGCAGCGGCTTGGTCACGTAGTCGTTGCCGCCGGCCTCAAAGGCGGCTACCAGGTGCTCGGGTTCCGTCAGACCGGTCATGAACACTACCGGGATATGGCGCGTTGCCAGGCTGGCCTTGAGCCGGCGGCACGCTTCAAAGCCGTCCATGCCAGGCATCACGGCGTCCAGCAGGATGATGTCCGGCTGGGCCTCGGCGGCGCGCAGCAGCGCCGCTTCGCCATTGTTCGCCACCAGTACCGTGTAGCCCGATTCATCGAGGGCATCGTGCAGCACCGCCAGATTTTCCGGTACGTCGTCCACCACCAGTACCAGCTTGCCTTGCGCAGCGCTGACCCGCATGGGCATGGACGCTGGTGCGGCAGGCTTGGTGGATGCGGGGAGGGTATTCATTGGTGCTGGTTCTTTCGCAGGAAATCGGCCATCACGTCGAGCTGGAAGCGGGCGGCGTACTGGCGCATGGCGGTGGTAAAGGACAGGTAGCGCTGGTCGAGCGCATCGATATCGTTCAGGCGCGACTGGATGCCGCGCACATAGCCGATGCGCACCAGTTCGGCCAGTGCCGACAATTGTTCGGCCGGCGGCAAGGCCATCGGCGCTGAGGCGGGCGGTGCGGCTTCGGCTTCGGCGGGCGCCAGCGTCCATTCCAGCGCCAGGCGCTTGCCGATCCAGTCCAGCAACTCGCCGATATTGACCGGTTTGACGATGAAATCATCGGCGGTGATGCCGGCGGCATTGTCCATGCCCTTGTCGAAAGCGTTGGCCGAGACGATGGCAATCGGCGCCTGCGAATGGTGGCGCTGGCGCAGCACATAACTGGTTTCCCAGCCATCCATGCCGGGCATGGCCAGGTCCAGCAGCACCGCGTGCGGTGCAAAGCTGTCATGCAGGTCGAGCGCTTCCATGCCCGACGCCGCCTGCGCCAGCTCGAAACCCAGCGGCGCCAGGATGTCCGCCAGCAGCGCGCGGTCCACCGCTTCGTTGTCCACTATCAGGATACGGCGCCGTTCGCCCAGGTAGCCGTTGCGCTGGCGCGCTGGCGCCAGGGTTTGCGCCAGCGCCTTGCCGGCCACGTGCACGCTGGGCAGGAATAAACGGATATGGAAGGTGCTGCCCTGGCCGGGTGTGCTGCGGATCTGCATTTCGCCGCCCATCAGCTGCGTCAGCATGCGGCTGATCGGCAGGCCCAGGCCGGTGCCGCTGGCATTGGCCTGTACGCTGGCGCTGCCGCGCGTGAATGGCTCGAAGATGTGGTCGAGTTCTTCCTGCAGGATGCCGGGGCCGCTGTCCTCGATGTCGACGGTGGCGATTTCGCGCGCGTAGCGCAGCCGCATCACCACCCCGCCTTCGCTGGTGAACTTGACGGCGTTGCCGAGGATGTTGATGAGGATCTGGCCCAGGCGCTTGCGGTCGGCGCGCACCACCTGCGGCAGGGCGCCCGTCAGTTCGTAGCGGAAGGTCAGCCCCTTGTTGGCGGCCTGCAGTTCGAACATGCGCACCAGCTGGCCGATAAAGTCGGGGAAGTCGATTTCCTTGGTGTCAAAGGTCAGCTTGCCGCCTTCGATGCGGGCGATATCGAGCGTGCCTTCGATCAGCGACAGCAGGTGTTCGCCGCTGCTGCGGATCACCCGCACGGCTTGCTGGCGGTGCGCGGGAATCGCCGGGTCGTTATCGAGCAACTGGGCGTAGCCGAGGATGCCGTTGAGCGGCGTGCGGATTTCGTGGCTGATGCCGGCGATGTAGCGGCTCTTGGCTTCGTTGGCCTGCTCGGCGGTCTTGCGTGCCTGCTGCAACTGGGCGTCGGTCTGGTTGTGCAGGGCGATTTCGCGCACCAGCAAGCCGGTTTGCCGGTTCGATTCTTCCTGCGCCACGCGGCGGCTCTGGCTGGTCAGCACCAGCCACCAGGCGACGATGCCGCTGGCCAGCAGCAGGGCGGCAAAAATTTTCACGAAGGCCAGCCGCAGCTGCGGCAGCAGCGTGGCGTCCACCGCCGCCAGCACCGACTGTTCGTGATAATAAATCAGCCCCAGCAGGCCGGCCAGAAACAGCACGGTGACCACCATCAGCAACAGGTAATGAGCAAGCCCGCCGCCCAGGTAGTCGAGGTAATGCCAGCGCGACCTGGGCAGCAGCGCGCGCATGGCCTGCTGCCACTGCGCCGACACGCGTGCATCGGGCTTGCAGGCATCGTTGCAGCGTGCGTCGAGGCAGCAGCACAGCGAGCAGATCGATCCCTGGTAGGCCGGGCAGTGCGCCATGTCTTCGCCCTCGTACTCTTTTTCGCAGATCACGCAGGTGTGCGACTGCAACGGCGGCGCCGGGCGCGCCGTGTAATAGCGGCCACGCGTGGCCAGCGCGATCAGCGGCGCCGCCACAAACGCCGTGACCAGCGCAATAAAGGCGGAGAACGCCTGCGCCTGCGCGCCAAACGCGCCCATGAAGGCGCTCACCGAAGCGATGGAAGCGAGCACCATGGCGCCCACGCCGACCGGGTTGATATCGTATAAATACGCACGGCGGAATTCGATACCTTTCGGGCTCAGTCCGAGCGGCTTGTTGACCACCAGGTCAGCCACCACGGCGGTAATCCACGAGATGGCGATGTTCGAATACAGCCCCAGCACCTGGTCGAGCGCCTGGAATACGTCAAGCTCCATCAGCAGTACCGCGATCAGCGCATTGAACACGGCCCACACTACGCGCCCAGGGTGGCTGTGGGTGAGCCGCGCGAAAAAATTCGACCATGCCAGCGAGCCGGCATAGGCATTGGTCATGTTGATCTTGATCTGCGAAATCACCACCAGCAGCGTGGTGGCCAGCAGCGCCGCCTGCGGATGCTCGAACACCAGCGCATAGCCGGTCAGGTACATATGGGTGGGATTGACGGCCTGCTCGAGCGGCACGCTGGCGCGCAGCGCCAGAAAGGCCAGCAGGGCGCCGCCCAGCATCTTGGCAATGCCCAGCACGATCCAGCCGGGACCGGCCACCAGCACGCCAAGGTGCCAGCGCCAGCGGTTTTCGGACGTTTTAGGCGGCATGAAGCGCAAAAAATCGACCTGTTCGCCGATTTGCGTGATCAGTGCCACGCCCACTGCGGTGGCGGCGCCAAAGGCCAGCATATTGAAGTGGCCATGGGCGCCGTCGCGCCCTGCATAGTGGAGCAACTGGGCGGGCAGCTCCGGCTGTTTGGCGACGATGGCGATGAAGGGCAGCGCCATCAGGATCAGCCATACCGGTTGCGTCAGCATCTGGATGCGGCTGATCAGCGTGACGCCATGGGTAACCAGCGGTATCACCACCAGTGCGCTGACCAGGTAGCCGAGGTACAGCGGCAGGCCGAAATACAGTTCCAGCGCATAGGCCATGATGGCCGCTTCCAGCGCAAACAGGATGAAGGTGAACGAGGCGTAGACGAACGAGGAAATCGTCGAGCCGATGTAGCCAAAGCCGGCGCCGCGCGTGAGCAGGTCCATGTCCACGCCATAGGTGGCGGCGTAGTAGCTGATCGGCAGGCCGGTGGCGAAAATGATCAGGCCGACGGCCAGAATCGCCCACAGCGCGTTGATGAAGCCGTAGTTGACGGCGATGGTGCCGCCGATCGCTTCGAGCACCAGAAAGGAAATGGCGCCAAAGGCGGTGTTGGAGACGCGGAAAATCGACCAGCGGCGGAATGCGCGCGGCGTGTAGCGCAGCGCGTAATCTTCGATGGTCTGGTTGGCGACCCAGGTATTGTAATCGCGGCGGATCTTGATGATGCGCTGCGTGGGTTCTGTCTCGGTATGCATATCGCCTGCAATCCAGCTATGTTTGCTGAACTTTCAAGCAAAAAGTATGCCCAAAACAAGACGCTGCGGGGCGCGGGAAGGCGTCAGCGCTGGCGGCTGGCGTTCAATTCGTTGAGCAGGCGTTTCAGATCTTCTTCCATCGACGGCGACAGGTTGAGGAACTGGCAGCCGATCTGCACCTGTTCACCGAGCAGGAACGAGCGGAAGGTGCGCGACAGGCGTACTTCAAGGTCGGCGATCATCACCGTATCCGGGCCCAGTTCCAGCCGTACGCGCTGGAGCTTGCGGCCCACGTGCAAGCCTACCGCGTCACGCGGCGGGGCGCGCATGCCCACGCCACCGGCGGAAAAATCATACAGCTGCAGCTCGTACGGCATGCCGTTGAGAACGAACGAGGCCATGTAATAAATGCCCAGTGGCGTTTCCAGCCGTACTGATGAGCGCCGGTTCAGGACCTGGCAGCGCAGCGGAAAATCGAGCGGCAGCAGCGTTGGTTCGCCCGGTTTGGACGTCCACTGGTCGTAGGCCAGCTTGAATTGCATCTTGGACGAGCGCAGCCAGGCGACAAACGTCGCTTCACCGGGCGGCAAAAATTCGCCTTCGTTGAGTTCCAGGACAAAATGCGGCAACTCCGGATGAACCGATTTGATGCGGGCAAGCACCACATTGGTGGATCCTTCCGGGTAAATCGATACCGGATCACCATTTTGGGCGAGCAGGGTCAGGGCGTCGCCAATATCATGTTCATCGGTCATGTCATGCGGCTTGGCTCCCGGCGGCAGTGGCTCCACTGCATCCTTGAGCAGCGGCGGACCGCGGCGCATGTCATTCGGTATAGGGTTGTTCACGAGGGCATATCTCTTAGCTAATGGCTTCCACGATGCAAGATCGGAGCGCACAGTTTACATTCTATTCGCTTGCTTGGCTTGCAAATTGGCAAGAAATTTTATCGGATGTGCCCTTTTTGGTTAAAAAATCTCATCGGCGCGCAGGTAACGCCATTGTCCCACGGGCAAGTCTCCAAGTTTCACCTTGCCGATGCGCACCCGTTTCAGACCGACGACTTTCAGCCCGACCATGTCGCACATGCGGCGAATTTGCCGTTTTTTGCCTTCGCGCAGCGTAAAACTCAGCTGGTCGTCGTTTTGCCAGCGTACCTTGGCCGGCAGCAGGGCTTTGCCATCCATCCACAAGCCGTGGTTGAGCTTTTTCAGATCGCTGTCGGGCAGCTTGCCTTCCTTCGTGTATTCGACGCGCACCAGGTACTCCTTGTCGACGCTGGTGGTTTCGCCGATCAGGTGCTTGGCCACGCGGCCGTCCTGGGTCAGCACCAGCAGGCCGACCGAGTCGATGTCGAGGCGTCCGGCCGGCACCAGCGAACGCAGCTGGGTTGGGTGGAACTGCTCGGGCGACGGGTCGTCGGGCCAGCGGTTTTCCGGCTTGATCAGGGCCACCGCCGGTTGATAGCCATCTTCGGCCTGGCCGCTGACATAACCCATCGGTTTGTTGATCAGTACGGTCACGCGCTTGGACTGCTCGGCGGCAGCCTGGCGTTCAACCGTGACTTTCTGGCTCGGATAGATCTTGGTGCCCAGTTCGGACACGACCTTGCCATCCACGCGGACCCAGCCCCGCGCAATCCACTCGTCGGCTTCGCGGCGCGAACACAGGCCCAGTTCGGACATGCGTTTGGACAGGCGTAATAATTCTTCGGACATGATGCTTCTCTAATAAAAAATTGAAAACTCAGACTTTCATCGCTTCCAGCAGGTCGGTCTCCAGCTGCAGCTGGTTGCGCGGGTTGCCCAATGCGGCGCCGTCGATCAGGAACACGTCTTCCACCCGTTCGCCCAGCGTCATGACCTTGGCGGTGTGCAGGTTGAGGCGGTACTTGGCCAGCACATTGGCAATCGCATACAGCAGGCCGGTACGGTCGTTGGCGGCAATCGACAGCAGGTAGTACTGGCCGCGTTCATCCGAACGCAGGTCCACCGTCGGCTGCATCGGGAAGGTGCGCGACAGGCGCGACAGGCGGCCCTTGCCCGGCGGCGTGAGCGGCTCGGGCGAGGTCAATGCGGCGCACAACTCATGCTCGATCAGGTTGATGATGTCGCGGTAGCTCTTGGCAAAATTCTGCTCGGTCACCAGGAAGGTGTCGAGCGCATAGCCGTGGCGCGTGGTGTGAATCTTGGCGTCGAGGATGCTGAAGTTCTTGCGTTCGAAGTAAGAGCAGATGCGCGCAAACAGGTCGGGCTGGTCGCGCAGGTAGACGGCGATCTGCAACCCTTCGCCGATCGGCGCCAGGCGGCACTTGACGATGGGTTGGTCGCCGTTGAAACGGTCATACAGCGCGCGGGTTTGCCAGGCGATGTCGGAGGCGTCGTGGCGCAGGAAGTAGGCAACGTCGAGCTGCTTCCAGAACGCCAGGTGGTCCTCCGGCGTGAGGCCGTACAGGCGCAGCGTGGCCAGCGCTTCCTGCTGGCGGTTCTGCAGTTCGTGGTCGGCGCTGTGCGGCTGGCCGCCCAGCACGCGCAAGGTCACGCGGTACAGGTCTTCCAGCAGCTTGGCTTTCCAGGCATTCCACACCTTGGGGCTGGTGCCGCGGATGTCGGCCACCGTCAGCAGGTAGAGCGCGGTCAGGTGGCGCTCGTCGCCGACCTTGCGGGCAAAGGCGGCTATCACGTCGGGGTCGGACATGTCCTGCTTTTGCGCCACCTGCGACATGTCGAGGTGGCGTTCGACCAGGAAGGACACCAGTTCGGTGTCTTCCTCGCTCATGCCGTGTTCACGGCAAAACTGTTCGGCATCGACCCGGCCCAGCGTGGAGTGGTCGCCGCCACGGCCCTTGGCAATGTCGTGGAACAGCGCGCCCAGGTAGAGTAGCCACGGCTGGCCGAAATTGGCCATCAACTGGCTGCAGAACGGGTATTCGTGCGCGTGTTCGGCCATCGAAAAACGCCGCATATTGCGCACCACCATCAGAATATGCTGGTCTACCGTGTAGACGTGGAACAGGTCGTGCTGCATCTGGCCGACGATCTTGCGGAAATTGGGCAGGTAGCGCCCCAGAATCGACAGGTCGTTCATGCGGCGCAGCGCATGGATGATGCCTTGCGGCGCCTGCAGTATGCGCAGGAATAGTGCGCGGTTGGCCGGCTCGGCACGGAACTGCGCGTCGATCAGGAAGCGCTCGTGCCACAGTGCGCGCATGGTGCGCGAGGTCATGCCCTTGAGCGAAGGGCGCTCCGTCATCAGCACAAAGATTTCCAGCATGGCCGACGGCTTCTGCACAAAGGTGTCGTCGTCCACCATGTCGATCAGGCCATTGACATCATTGAAGCGGGCATTGATTGGCACGGCATTGGCTTGCTGCGGGAACAGCCGCTCCTCGATGTTTTGCAGCAGGATGGTGTTGAGCTGGGTGACCGTTTTGGCGGCCCAGTAGTAGCGCTGCATCAGGTATTCGCTGGCGCGGCGCATTTCGACGCCGGCGCCGGTTGCTTCCAGTCCCAGCGATTCGGCAATCGCGGTCTGCACATCGAATACCAGCCGGTCTTCGCGCCGTCCGGCGTGCAGGTGCAGGCGCACGCGGATATCCTTGAAGGCGCGCTCCTTTTCCATCAGCTCCTTGGCTTCGGTCTGGGTAATCAGGCCGCTGGTGGCCAGCGTGCGCCACGAGTTGGCCAGGCCGGCCGCCTTGACCAGCCACAGGATCACCTGCAGGTCGCGCAGGCCGCCAGGGCTTTCCTTGCAGTTCGGCTCCAGGCTGAAGGCCGTGTCTTCGTACTTGGCGTGGCGCTGGCGCATTTCCAGCAGTTTGGCGTGATAGAACGCCTGCGGGTCGAGCGCTGCACGGTAGCGCTGCTGCAGCTGCTCGAACAGGGGTTCGTCGCCGCAGATCAGGCGCGCCTCGAGCAGGCTGGTTTGCACGGTGATGTCGGCGGCCGATTCGCTCAGGCATTCGTCCACCGTGCGGATGCTGTGGCCGATTTCCAGGCCCAGGTCCCACAGCAGCTGAACCAATCCCTCGAGTTTTTCGGTGGTGGCGGCGTCCGGCGCCTGCTCCAGCAAAATCAGCAGGTCGACATCGGAATACGGAAACAGCTCGCCACGACCGTAACCGCCCACGCCCACCAGCGCCGTGCTGGCGGGCAGGCGCGCATGGTGCCAGGCGGTGGTGAGTACCGCGTCCACGCTCTGGCGCAGGCTGCGCAGCAGCTTTTCCGGCATGCCGTCGTTGCGGAAGGTGCTGATGATGATCTGGCGCTCAGCTTTGAGCTGGCGTCGCAGTTGGCCGATGCGCTGATCGCGGATATCCTTGTCCATGGCGTGGGGCGCTGTCCTGTCAGGCGGCGTTGGTGATGAAGGCTGGCGGCGGCGGGCTGCCGGCCGACAGGGTCAGGACTTCGTAGCCGGTTTCGGTCACCAGGATCATGTGCTCCCACTGCGCCGACAGACTGCGGTCCTTGGTCTTGATGGTCCAGCCGTCGCTCATTGCGCGAATGTCGCGCTTGCCGGCGTTGATCATCGGTTCGATGGTGAAGATCATGCCGGGCTGCAGTTCTTCCAGCGTGCCGGGGCGGCCGTAATGCAGTACTTGCGGCTCTTCGTGGAATACCTTGCCGATGCCGTGGCCGCAGAATTCGCGCACCACGCTGTAGCCGGCTTTTTCGGCGTGCTGCTGGATCGCGTGGCCGATGTCGCCCAGGCGCGCGCCCGGCTTGACCTGCGCAATGCCGAGCCACATGCACTCATAAGTGATCTCGGACAGACGCTTGGTCATGATCGATGGTTCGCCGATCAAAAACATGCGGCTGTTGTCGCCGTGGTAGCCATCCTTGATGACGGTGATGTCGAGGTTGACGGAGTCGCCGCTTTTGAGCACCTTGTCGCCCGGGATGCCGTGGCAGATGACGTCGTTGACCGAGGTGCAGATGGCCTTGGGGTAGGGCGTGTAACCGGGCGGGCAGTAGTTGAGCGGGGCCGGGATGGTGCCTTGTACATTGCTCATGTACTCATGGCACAGGCGGTCGAGTTCGCCGGTGGTGACGCCGGCCTTGACGAAGGGCGTGATGTAGTCGAGTACTTCGGAGCCGAGGCGGCCGGCGATGCGCATGCCTTCGATGTCTTCGGCGGTTTTAATGGAAATGGACATAGTGAAATAGCAATTCTGGAATATGCGGTGAAAGCGGGTGTGCTCGGTGCAGGCGGCGCAGGAGTGGAAGCGCTGCGCGGCGTGCAGATGCCGGGATACTGAAATTATAAACG